>JBEKEI010000059.1:0-24284 GCA_050013915.1 Roseiarcus sp. | reverse complement strand
ATGGTTGCAAACGGCCGGGGGCGGGCGAGCGGGTCGATGTTCGCGGAGCGCCTTTTGGCGCCGCGCGACTTCGAAGCGCGGGCTCGGCGCTGGCGGCGCCTGCGCAGGCTTGGCGCGTGGCGCAGCGGATCCGTCGGCCAGCCCGCCAGCCGCCGCTCAGGGCCACCGCACCAGCGGCGGCATCGAGGAGAGGATCGAATCGACATTGCCGCCGGTGCGCAGTCCGAAAATCGTGCCGCGATCGTAGAGCAGGTTGAATTCGACATAGCGGCCGCGCCGGACGAGCTGCTCCTCGCGGTCGGCCGGCGTCCAGGCGGCGGCGAAATTCCGCCGCACGATGTCCCCGTAGACGGCCGCGAAGCTGCGCCCGACGTCGCGGGTGAAGGCGAAATCGGCGTCCCAGCCCGAATTGCCCCCGGCGCGCGCCGCGCCGTCGCCGCCGGCGCTGTCGAGATAGTCGAAGAATATGCCGCCGATCCCCCTTGGCTCGTTGCGGTGCTTGAGGAAGAAATATTCGTCGCACCACGTCCGGTATTTCTCGTAGGGCGCGATCCCGGCGTGACGCTCGCAGGCGCCGCGCATCGCCCCATGGAACGCGAGCGCGTCGGGGTCGTCCTGGGTCCGGCGCCGGTCGAGCACCGGCGTGAGGTCGGCGCCGCCGCCGAGCCAGGCCTTCGCGGTGACGACGAACCGCGTGTTCATGTGGACCGCCGGAACGTTCGGGTTCCAGGGATGGGCGATCACCGAAATGCCCGAGGCCCAGAATTGCGGGTCCGCGTCGGCGCCGGGAATCTGCTTGGCGAATTCGGGCGCGAACGCCCCGAACACGGTCGAGCAATGCACGCCCATCTTCTCGAACACGCGCCCGTGCAGCAGCGCCATCCGGCCGCCGCCGCCCGGCGCGCCGCCGTGGTCGGTCCGGCTCCACGGCGCGATCTCGAACCGGCCCGGGGGCGCGCCCTCGTCGGCGAACGGGCCGGGGCAATCGGCCTCGATCGCCTCGATCGCCGCGATCAGCTCCAGCTGAAGCCGCTCGAACCATCCGCGCGCCTCGGTCTTGCGGGCCGCCAGCGCCGCCGTCTCGGTCATCGTCCGCCCCCTCGCATCGCCGAACGCCCGGCCATCGCCTCAGGCCGCCCCGCGCACGCGCTTGACCAGCCGTTCGACATGCGCGACCGGCGTCTCCGGCAGGATGCCATGGCCAAGGTTGAAAATGTGCGGGCGGCCCGAAAAGCCCGCCAGGATGCGGTCGATCCCCTCGTCGAGGCCATCGCCGCCGGCGAGCAGGGCCAAAGGATCGAGATTGCCCTGCGAGGCGACGCGCGTCGGCAGCGCGCCGGCGGCCCAGTCGGGCGCGACGGCGGTGTCGAGGCTGACCCCGGCGACGCCCTCGATAGCGGCGAAGCGCGCCAGCGAGGCGCCCGCGCCGCGCGGAAACGCGATGATCGGCGCGTGCGGCGCCTGCTCGCGAACCCTGGCGACGAGCGCGCCCAGCGGCGCCAGGCACCAGCGCTCGAGCTCGCCGACCGGCAGGACCCCGGCCCAGCTGTCGAAAATCTGCACCGCCTGGGCGCCCGCCCGCAGCTGGCGCACGAGATAGTCGGCGGAGACTTCGACGAGGCGGGCGATCAGCGCCTCGAACAGCGCCCGCTGCCGATAGGCGAACAGGCGGGCGGGCGCCTGGTCGCTGGTGCCGCGACCGGCGATCATGTAGCTCGCCACCGTCCACGGCGCGCCGCAAAAGCCGATCAGCGCGACCTCGGCGGGCAGGCTCGCGCGCGCCCGGCCGAGGGTCTCGAACACCGGCTCGAGCCGGGCGAGATCCAGGGTCTCGCGCAAGCCGTCGAAATCGGCGCGCGATTCGATCGGCCTGAGGCGGGGGCCCTCGCCCGATTCGAAGCCGACCCGCTGGCCGAGCGCATCGGGCACGACGAGTATGTCGCTGAACACGATCGCGGCGTCGAAGCCGAAGCGCCGGATCGGCTGCAGCGTCGCCTCGGTCGCCAGCTTCGGCGTGTAGCAGAAATCCAGGAAGGTCGGCGCCGTCGCGCGGATCTCGCGATATTCCGGGAGGTAGCGGCCCGCCTGGCGCATCAGCCAGATCGGCGGCGTCGCCTGCGCCGCGCCGGCGAGCGTCGTCAGGAACTTGTTCTGAGGCGCGGCTTCCATGATCACACCAGCTTCGAGGACGCTCGACCCGACCGCCCGCGCCGCGCCGCGCGCGGACAGGCTAGCCTAGTTGGCGGGCGCCGGAAACGTCTTGAGATAGGCGATGACGTTGGCGATGTCGTCGTCGTGGGCGAGGCCGGGGAACGCCATCTTGGTGCCGGGCACCTTGGCGCGCGGGTTCTTCAGATAGACCGTCAGGGTCGCCTCGTCCCAGGTGAGCCCGGAATTCTTGTTGGCCTCCGAATAATTATAGCCGGGATAGGCGCCGGCGGGGCGGCCGACCACCCCGGTGAGGACGGGGCCGACCATGTTCCTGGCGTTGTCGCCGATCTGGTGGCAGGCGCGGCACTTCTGGAACACCTTCTGGCCGAGCGCCGCGTCCTGCGCCGGGGCGCCGCCGGTGGCCAACGCCAGCGCCGCGCCCGCGGCCAGCCCCAATCCCGACGCTCTCATGCCCGTGTCTCCAGGACGAACGACGCTTCCGGCCGGAAACATCGAGCGCCATATCCGGATTCGTCATCTGCGGCGGGATGTCACATGACAACGCAACTTGACAATCGATCCGCCCCGGCCCGCCGCGAGTGTGAATAGGGGATGACATATTTTTTGTAAAGTTGTAGTCGATGCTGGCGTCGGCGATCCAGTGGCGGTATCGAGCATGGCCCTGCCTTTTCCCTTCTCGGCGATCGTCGGCCAGGACGACATGAAGCTCGCCCTGATGATCGCCGCGATCGATCCGTCCGTGGGCGGCGTGCTGATCTTCGGCGACCGGGGCACGGGCAAATCGACCGCCGTCCGGGCGCTGGCGGCCCTGCTGCCGAGGATGCGGGTCGTCGTCGGCTGCCCCTATCGCTGCGATCCGGACGCCGCCGAGGCGCCGTGCGCGGCCTGCCGCGAGCGGCGCGCGCATGGCGCGCTGCCGGGCGCCCCGGCGCCGGTCCCGGTCGTCGACCTGCCGCTCGGCGCGACCGAGGACCGCATCGTCGGGGCGCTCGATCTCGAGCGCGCGCTGTCGGTCGGCGAAAAGGCGTTCGAGCCGGGATTGCTGGCGCGCGCCAATCGCGGTTTTCTCTACATCGACGAGGTCAATCTGCTCGAGGACCATCTCGTCGATCTGCTGCTCGACGTCGCCGCTTCGGGCGAGAACGTCGTCGAGCGCGAGGGGCTCAGCGTGCGGCATCCCGCGCGCTTCGTGCTGATCGGCAGCGGCAACCCGGAAGAGGGCGAATTGCGGCCGCAACTGCTCGACCGGTTCGGCCTGGCGGTGGACGTGAAGACGCCGGTCGAGATTCCGACCCGCGTCGAGGTGGTCAAGCGGCGCAACGCCTTCGAACGCGATCCCGCCGCCTTCGCAGAGGCGTGGCGCGCCCGGGACGACTCGCTGCGCGACAGGATCACCGCGGCGCGCCAGCGGCTCGCCGCGATCGCGGTTCCCGACGCCGCGCTGGAGAGCGCCGCCAGGCTCTGCGTCGCGCTCGGGACCGACGGCCTGCGCGGGGAGCTGACCCTGGTGCGCGCCGCGCGGGCGCTCGCCGGGCTCGAGGGCGACGATGCGGTGGGCGACCGGCATTTGCGCCGCATCGCGCCGTCGGCCCTGCGCCATCGCCTGCGCCGCAATCCGCTCGACGAAGCCGGTTCGACCGTCCGCGTCGAGCGCGCGCTCGAAGAGTTGTTCGGCGCATGACCGCGGCGGCGGCCTCGCCCTGGGCGCAGGCGAGCCTCGCCGCGGCGCTGTTCGCGATCGATCCCCAGGCGAACGGCGTCGCCCTGCGCGTCGGGCCGGGCCCGGTCCGCGACGCCTGGCTCGCGCTGCTGGAGCGCCTGCTGCCCGCGCAGACGCGGCTGCGCCGGGTCCCGCTCGGCATCGGCGACGACCGTCTGCTCGGCGGGCTCGATCTCTCGGCGACCCTGCGCGCCGGCCGGCCGATCGTCGCGGCGGGCCTGCTGGGACAGGCGGACGGCGACATTCTGGTCCTGGCGATGGCCGAGCGCCTGGCGCCGGCGACCGTCGCGCGGGTCACGGCGGCGATGGATCGCGGCGAAGTCGCGCTGGAGCGCGACGGCGTGGCTTTGCGCGCGCCGGCGCGCTTCGGCGTCGTCGCGCTCGACGAGGGGCGCGACGCCGACGAGCGCCCGCCCGAGGCGCTGCTCGATCGGCTGGCGTTCCGGCTCGACCTCGGCGCGCTGAGCCACCGCGCGGTCGCGCCCCTGCATTTCGACGAGGGCCAGGTCCGCGCCGCGCGCGCGCGGCTGGCGGGCGTGCGGATCGACGACGGCGCGGTCGAGGCCGTCGTCGCGGTCGCCACGCAATTGGGCGTCGCCTCGATGCGCGCGCCGCTGCTCGCGTTGCGCGCCGCGCGCGCCCATTGCGCGCTGCGCGGCGCCGAGGTCGTCGACGACGAAGACCTCGCCGCGGCGGGGCGGCTGGTTCTGGCCCCGCGCGCGACCCGCATTCCGGTCGATCCCGCGCCCGAGCCGGACGAGCCCGCGCCGGCGGAGGAATCGTCCGCCGAGCCGGAGGATCGCGCGCCGTCGGACGCCGAGCCCGGCGCCGACGAGGCGTCCGCCGACAGGGCGCCGGGCGAACTTCAGGACATTGTCCTGGCCGCGGCCGCCGCCGCGATTCCGCACGGCCTGCTCGCTGCGATCGGCGCCGGCGCCGCGGGTTCGCGGCCCGGGCGCGGCGGCGCGGCGGCCGGCAAGGTCGTGTCGGCGCGCCGGGGACGCCCGCTCGCGGCGCGCAGCGGCGAACTGCGCGAGGGGCGCCTCGGACTCGTCGACACGCTGCGCGCCGCCGCTCCCTGGCAGAGGCTGCGGCGCAGGGCGATCGGGGCGGGCGATGCGCGCCGGCTGCTCGTCCGGCCCGAGGACTTCCGCATCGTCCGCTTCCGCGAGCGCACCGAAACGACGGCGATCTTCGTGGTCGACGCCTCCGGCTCCGCCGCCGCCCAGCGGCTCGCCGAGGTCAAGGGCGCGATCGAATTGCTGCTTGCCGATTGCTACATCAGGCGCGATTCGGTCGCGATGGTGGCGTTCCGGGGCGCGGGGGCGCAGATCGTCCTGCCGCCGACGCGTTCGCTCGCGCGCGCCAAGCGCATTCTTTCCGGCCTGCCGGGCGGCGGCGGCACCCCGCTCGCCGCCGGGCTCGACTGCGCGCTCGCCCTCGCCGAAGGGGTGCGCCGCAAGGGCCAGTCGCCGCTGCTCGTGCTGATGACCGACGGCCGCGCCAATATCGCGCGCGGCGGCGCGCCGGGCCGCGCGCGGGCGTTCGAGGACGCTCTGGAATCGGCCCGGAGCGTCCGCGCCGCCGGGGTCGCAGCGATCGCGATCGACGCCGCCGCGACGGCGCTGGCGAGCGACGCGGCCCCGACGCTGCTGCTGGGAAGAGCGATGAACGCGCGTTACCTCAAGCTGCCCAACGCAGACGCGGCGCTGGTTTCGCAGTCGGTCCGGGCGGCATCGAGAATCTGACGGGAGCGACTGCGTGTCTTTGCGTGCGGCGAGGGGTCAACCCTCCTGGGAGGAGGATGGCGGCGACTGGCCGAACCGCGACGCGAGCCGGTTCGTCGAGACCGGGGCCTTGCGCTGGCACTTCCAGCGCATGGGGCGGGGGCCCGCGTTGCTGCTCGTCCACGGCACCGCCGCCGCCACCCATTCCTGGCGGGCTCTCGCGCCTCTGCTCGCGCAGCGCTTCGACGTGCTGGCGCCCGATCTGCCGGGCCACGGCTTCACCGACCCGCTGCCGTCCGGCGCGCTGTCGCTGCCGGGCATGGCGCGGGCGTTGAAGGGGCTGCTGCGACAGCTCGCTTTCGAACCCGTCGTCGTCGTCGGCCATTCCGCGGGGGCCGCGATCCTCGCCCGCCTGTGCATCGATCGTGCGATCGCGCCCAGGCTTCTGATCGGCCTCAACGCCGCGCTGCTGCCGTTCGAAGGCATGGCCGGCCAGCTGTTTCCGCCGATGGCGAAGCTTCTGTTCCTCAACCCGTTCGCGCCGCGCCTGTTCGCCTGGTCGGCCGACAGCGACGCCGTCGCGCGGCTGCTGCGCGGGACCGGTTCGACGATCGACCGCCGCGGCGTCGAACTCTATGCGCGCCTCATGCGCCGATACGGCCATGTCGCGGGCGCGCTCGGCATGATGGCGAACTGGGACCTCGACGCGCTCGCCCGGGACCTGCCGAGGCTTTCGGCGCCGGTCATGCTGATCGCCGCGCGCGGCGACAAGGCGGTGCCGCCGGCCGCCGCCGAAAAGGCGTGCGCCAGGCTTCCGGACGCCAGGGTCGCGTTCCTCGCCGGCGTCGGTCATCTCGCCCATGAGGAGAGGCCCGGAGAGGTCGCCGACCGGATCTTCGAGCTGACGGCGGAAATCGGCGCCGACGCCGCGGGATAAAGCGTCCCGCCTCTTGATAAGAGCCGCGGTCCGTTGTTACTGTCAGGACATGTTGACACTCGATCGAGCAAATCCGGTTGTCACTCGTGCGCGCCGGCGGCCGCACGCCGTGATCATCGGCAGCGGATTCGGCGGGCTGGCGGCGGCGATCCGGCTCGGCGCCCGCGGCTATCGCACGACCGTCCTGGAGAAGCTCGACGCGCCCGGCGGGCGCGCCTACGTCCACCGCCAGGACGGCTTCACCTTCGACGCCGGTCCGACGATCGTGACCGCGCCGTTCCTGTTCGAGGAGCTCTGGCGGCTGTGCGGGCGCGCGATGGCGGACGACATCGACCTGCGCCCGACCGATCCCTTCTACCGCATCCGTTTCGACGACGGCGCCGAATTCGCCTATTCCGGCGACCTGGCGGCGATGCGCGCCGAGGTCGCGCGGTTCAATCCCGCCGACGTCGCCGGCTACGAGGCCTTCATGCGCGAGAGCGAGGCGATCTACCGCGTCGGTTTCGAGCAGCTCGGCCATGTCCCGTTCGGGTCGCCGCTCGATATGGCGCGGGTGGCCGGCGATCTCGTCCGCCTGCGCGGCTACAAGAGCGTTTATGGGCTGGCGTCGAAGTTCATGCGCGACGCGCGCCTGCGCACCGTCTTCAGCTTCCACCCCCTGCTGATCGGCGGCAGTCCGTTTCGCGCGACCGCGATCTACTGCCTCATTCCGTTCCTGGAGCAGCGCTTCGGCGTCCATTTCGTGATGGGCGGCACGGGCCGGCTGGTGACGGGGCTCGTCGACCTCATCGCCGGCCAGGGCGGCGCGGTGCGCTGCGGCGAGTCCGTCGAATCCATCGTCGTCGAGGACGGGGTGGCGCGTGGCGTGCGGCTCGCCTCCGGCGCGAGGATTCCGGCTGATATCGTCGTATCGAACGCCGATTCGGCCTGGACCTATCGCAATCTCGTCCCCGCCGGCGCTCGGCGGCGCTGGACCAATCGCAAGCTCGACCGCGCGCGCTATTCGATGGGCCTGTTCGTCTGGTATTTCGGCACGCGCCGGCGCTATCCCGAAGTCGGGCATCACACGATCCTGCTCGGGCCGCGCTATCGCGAATTGCTCGCCGACATTTTTCAGCGCAAGAGGCTCGCCGACGACTTCAGCCTCTACCTGCACCGGCCGACCGCCACCGACCCGTCGCTTGCGCCCGCGGGCTGCGATGCGTTCTACGTTCTCTCTCCGGTCCCGAACCTGCTCGGCGGCCAGGATTGGGCCGCCGAGGCCGAGCCGTACCGGCGGCGAATCGCCGGCGCGCTCGAAGCGTCGATCCTGCCGGGGCTCGGCGGCGCGATCGCGACCTCGCGGGTCACGACGCCCCTGGAGTTCCAGAACCGGCTCAATTCCTGCCATGGCGCCGCGTTCGGCCTCGAGCCGATCCTGACCCAGAGCGCCTGGTTCCGCCCGCACAATCGCAGCGAAGACATCCGCAACCTGTTCCTCGTCGGCGCGGGGACGCATCCCGGCGCCGGCCTGCCGGGCGTCCTCTCCTCCGCGCGCGTCCTCGACAAGGTGGCTCCGGATGTATCAGCCTTCGCGTGAAGCCGGGTTCGCCGGCGCGCAGGACCACGCCGAATGCCGGGCGGCGATCCGCCAGGGCTCGCGGACATTCTTCGCCGCTTCGCTGCTGCTGCCCGCCAGGGTGCGCGAGCCGGCCTACGGGCTGTACGCCTTCTGCCGTCTCTCCGACGACGCCATCGATCTCGGCGGCGGCTCGCTCGACGCGCTCGAGCGCCTGCGCGACCGTCTGGCGCGCGTCTACGAAGGGCGACCGCTGCCGGTTCCGGCTGATCGCGCGATGGCCGAGGTTGTGCGGCGCTTCGCCATTCCGCGCGCCCTGCCGGAAGCGCTGCTCGAGGGCCTGGCCTGGGACGCCGACGGCCGCCGTTTCGAGGATATCGGCGACCTCCACGATTATGCGGCGCGGGTCGCGGGCGCGGTCGGCGCCATGATGACCCTGATCATGGGCGTGCGTTCGACCGAGGCGCTCGCCCGCGCTTGCGATCTCGGAGTGGCGATGCAGCTGACCAACATCGTGCGCGACGTCGGCGAGGACGCGCGGGCAGGGCGCCTCTACCTGCCTCTGCGATGGATGCGCGATGCGGGCCTCGACCCCGAGGCCTTTCTGGCCGGACCGGTCCTCAGCGCGCCGCTGCGGAGCGTGATCGCGCGGTTGCTCGCCGAGGCCGACGCGCTCTATTCGCGCGCGCGCCGCGGGATCGCGCTGCTGCCTCCGGCGTGTCGTCCGGCGATCCTTACCGCCGCGCTCATGTATCGCGAGATCGGGCGCGAGCTCGAACGCCAGTCGCTCGACTCGATCTCCCGCCGGGCGCGGGTCGGCGCGACGCGCAAGGCGCAATTGCTCGCGCGCGCCGCAGTGGTCGCGCCATGGCTGACCGGTGGGCCGCCCGCGGTCGCGCTCGACGCCGTGCGCTTCCTCATCGAGGCGGTTCTGCGTTCACCGGCGCCGGCCGCCGCGGCGCGCACGAGCATCGGGCCACAATTCCTGCGGGTTCTCGAAATATTCGAACGGCTGGAGCGCGCGGAACAGTTCGGGGAGTAGCCCGATGAATCCAGACAATTACGGCCTGATCGAAATGGCGCTGTCGTTCGGACTCGTGCTGCTGTTCGGCGTCTGGCAGCTCGTCTCGCTGGACCGCGCGAAGAAGAAGACGCGCGAGAAGGCCGCCGCCCGGCCGCCCGAGCCGGAGTCCTGACCCAAAGCGATCCCGAGAGAGTTCCGCCACCCCGAACCGCTACGTCGCATTGACACGACGCTGTCGTTCGGGGTCGCGCTCGCGGGAGGCTTTTGGGAGTGATTCTCGCCGACGCGGCTCAAGAAGACGCCCCGCGAGAGGGACGAGGCGCCGCCGCGCGACCAGCGGCCGTGACGCCCGCGCCCTGCCGTCGCGGCATCCGGAACGGCAGCATCAGCCGCACGAGCGCCAGATCGAAGCGGTCGAGCGAAAGGCTCTCGTGGACTGAGACCACGCGCGCGCCGAACAGCCGCGCCGACACGAGCGAGCGGGAATAGAACGGGGTGTCCTCGAAGCCGCGCTCGACGAAGGCGCGAGCGTCGTCCGATCGCGTTTGGCGCGCGAGTCGCCAGCCCGTGCGCGGGAGATCGGCGCGCGGCGGCGGGGCGAAGCTCTCGCATCGGCCCGACCGGTCGAATCGAAGCGCGAGCGATATCGGGCCGCCCGCGCGACGCTCGGCGTCGTAGAGAATCGCCGCCCCGTCTGGCAGGCTCGCGCGCGACCACGTCCAGCGCGAAAAGCCCTCGCTCAACGACTCGCTGCCCGCGTTGGCGTCGAAATAGCCGTGGCCGCGCCACTTGAGATCGGGCGCCGCGAGATCGACCGACACCTGCGCGCGCGGTGCGATCGGCCGCCACGCGTGACGGCCGCGCGCGTCGAGCGCGAACGGCGCGGGATGGAGAAATTCCGGCTCGAGGCGGACCGCGCCGCGGATCCGCCTCGGGATCGGCGCGGCGACCTCGTCGAGATCGATCGTCAGCGCCGCGCCGTCCCATGACAGCGCGCTGCTGCCGATAGCCAGCAGCCCCGGCTCGCGAGTCACGCGGCTCCGGCCGCGCTCCGTCATCGCCCAGCGGCGGCCGCGCCTTCCATAGAGCGCGACGTTGACCGCGCAATGATCGAGCGGGTCCCGGCGGCCGGACCATGCGTAGTACGGCGAGAAGACGCTGCCGACGAAGGCGATGATCGTCAGGCCGAATTCGCCGTCGTCGCTCAGCGCGTCGACATACCACCAGGCATAGCCGCCTGGATCGACCGGCGCGTCGAACTGAGGTCCGTAATGATGCTCGCCGCCGCCTGACTCCCCGACAGCGCCGCCATCGGCACCCCCGGGCCCGGGTGGACGCTGCCCCCCGCGAGATAGAGGCCGGGAAGCCGGGTCCGCGATCCCGGACGCGCGAACGAGGCCATCCAGCCGTGCGAGGCGCGGCCGTAGAGCGCCCCGCCGGTCGACGGAAACAGACGCTCGAAATCGGCCGGCGTCGTGCGCGTCGTCGCGCCCGTGCGCCGGTCGATCGTCAGTCCGCAACGGGAAAGTAGGTGGAACGTCGCCTCTTCGCATGCCTCCAACTCCGATGATTCGATCGGGCCCCGGTCGCCGCCCGGGGGCGCGTTGACGAGGCACAGCAGCCGCTCCCTTCCCCGGCCCGCGCCGGCAGCGCCCTCGTCGCCGCGATCCTGCGCACAGACATACGCGGTCGGGCGGCGCGGCAGCCGTCCCCGCCGGAAAATATCGTCGAATTCGGCGCGGTAGTCGCGCGAGAAGAACACGTTGTGCCGCAGCAGCGGGAAGCCGTCGGCGCGGGCGGCGATCGCCCAGGTCACGGCCGACATCGACCGCGCGCTGGGCGGCGTCCGCGGCGCCGCGCCCGCGGCGTCCGGTCCCAGCCGTCCGTCGGCGAGCGCCGCGATGTCGCCGTTCATCACGATCGCCTCGGCGGGCAGGCGCTCGCCGCCGGCGATTTCGACGCCGGCCGCGCGGCCGCCCTCGACGAGAATGCGCGCGGCCCGCGCGCCGAAGCGGAACATCGCTCCCCTCGCGCGCGCCGCTTCGGCCAGCGCCGCCGCGAGGCGGTGCATGCCGCCCTCGACGATCCACACGCCGTCCTGCTCGACATGGGCGACCAGCATCAGCGTCGCGGGCGCCGCGAACGGCGACGACCCGCAATAGGTTGCGTATCGCCCGAACAGTTGGCGCAGGCGCGGATCGCGAAAGTAGCCGCCGAGCGCGCGCCACATCGTCGTGAACGGCGAGATGCGCGCGAGGTCGCCGAGGCCCGCCAGCCCGACCCGGCGGACTAGCTCGGCGGGTCCTGGCCGCGACGCGCCGATGAACGGCCCCCGCAGCGTGGCGTAGACGGCGCGTGCACGCCGGCAGAACCGGAGGTAGCCGTCGGCCTCCCGCGCGCCCGCGAAGACGCCGATCGCCTCGGCGCTACGCGCGACATCGGCGAACAGATCCAGCCGCTCCGCGCTCCCCCAGGCGTGGCGGGCGAGCGTTTCGACCGGTCGAAGGACGACATGGTCGGCGAGAGAAGCGCCGACTTCGGCGAATATCTCGTCGAAGACCCAGCGCATCGTGAACACGGTAGGGCCCACGTCGATGGGCGCGCCGTCGACGACGAGCTCGCGCAGCTTGCCTCCCGGCGTCGGCGCGCCCTCGACCAGCGTGACCGCCAGCCCCTGCGCCGCCAGTCGCAGCGCCGCGACGAGGCCGCCGACGCCGGCGCCGATGATCACCACCCGCCGCGCGCGCAACCCGATCCTCCGAGTGAGAGAAAGACCATTGATCAACGCGCGCGCTTGTGTCAATATAAATTGACATGTCACGCTGACCATCAGGGATTACACAGAGCGGGAGAGGATCTTGGACATATCGGCGCGCATCGAGCAATCCCTTGATCAGGCCGTCTCCTACGCGCAGGGTCCGGGCGCGCCTCCGCGCCTCGCCTCGGCGCTGCGCTACGCCGTCTTCCCCGGCGGGCACCGAATCCGCCCGCAACTGTGCCTGTCCGTCGCGTTGGCCTGCGGCGACGCCGACCCGGAGGCGGCCGACGCCGCCGCGACTGCGATCGAACTGCTGCATTGCGCCTCGCTCGTCCATGACGACCTGCCCTGTTTCGACGACGCGCCGCTGCGGCGCGGCAAGCCGTCGGTCCACTGCGAGTATGGCGCCCCGATCGCGGTGCTGACCGGCGACGCGCTGATCGTGCTCGCCTTCGAGACCCTCGCCCAGCGCGCGGCGCGCTGCCCCGCGCGTCTGACGACGCTGCTTTCGGCGGTGGCCCAATCGGTAGGTTCGCCCAACGGCATCGTCGCCGGCCAGGCCTGGGAATGCGAGGTCGCGGTGTCGCTGACCGATTACCAGCGGGCGAAAACGGGCGCCCTGTTCGTGGCGGCGACCGCATCCGGCGCCGCCGCCGCGGGAGTCGACCCCGCTCCCTGGCGCACGTTGGGCGCCAAGCTCGGCGAAGCTTATCAGGTCGCCGACGACCTGCGCGACGTCCTGTGCGACGCCGAGGAGCTCGGCAAGCCGATCGGTCAGGACGAGCGCCGGCTGCGGCCGAACGCGGCGGCCCAGCTCGGCGTCGGCGGGGCCAAGAACCGGCTCGAGGGCCTCATCAAGGCGGCGGTCGATTCGATCCCGCCATGCCCCGGCGCCCTGGAGCTGCGCGCGCTGATCAAGGCGCAGACCGCGCTGTTCTTTCCCAAGCAGCTTGCGCGCGCGGCGGCCTGATCCGCGACCTTCGTGCACGTCGCGCGCGCAGACGCCGTGGCTCGCACCTCGTCCTGGATCGAGCGTTGGCTGGGCCTGCGCAATGCGCTGATCGCCAATCCCCGCTTTCAGCGCTGGGCCGCCGCCTCGCCTCTGACCCGGCTGATCGCGCGCCGGCGGGCGCGCGCCCTCTTCGATCTCTGCGCGGGCTTTGTCTACTCCCAGGTCCTGCTGGCGTGCGTCCGTCTGCGGGTCCTCGAGATCCTGTCGGAGGGCCCGCGCGCGCCCGACGGCTTGGCGGCGCCGCTCGGCCTCTCGTCCGACGCGGCGCGCCGGCTTCTTCGCGCCGCGACGGCGCTCGGGCTGACGCGTGCGCTGCCGGGCGACCGCTTCGGCCTCGACGAACTCGGCGCCGCGCTGCTCGGCAATCCCTCGGTGATGGCGCTCGTCGAACATCACGCCCTCCTCTACGACGACCTGCGCGATCCCGTCGCGCTCCTGCGCGGCGAGTCGTCGAGTGGGCTGTCGCGCTTCTGGCCCTATGCGGGGGATTATCCCGGAGCCGGCGCCGACCGATCGGCCGCGCCGGACGACGCCTTCGCCGCCTACAGCGGCCTCATGTCGCAGTCGCAAGCGCTCGTCGCCGAAGACATTCTCGACGCCTATCCGATCGCACGGCGCCGGCGGCTGCTCGACGTCGGCGGCGGAGAGGGGCTGTTCGTCGCCGCCGCGGCGGCGCGGGCGCCTGGACTCGAACTGACGCTGTTCGATCTGCCGCCGGTGATCGCGCGCGCGCGGGCGCGGCTGGCGGCGCGCGGGCTCGGCGAGCGGGTCGCGACAGTCGGCGGGAGCTTCCTGGTCGACCCGCTCCCCGAGGGCGCCGACGTCGTCTCGCTCGTCCGAATCGTCCACGATCACGATGACGAATCGGCGCTGACCCTGTTGCGCGCGGTCCACGCCGCGCTGCCGAGCGGCGGCCAGGTCATCATCGCCGAGCCGATGGCCGGAACGCCCGGCGCGGAGCCGATGGGCGACGCCTATTTTGGATTCTACTTGCTGGCGATGGGGCGTGGGCGCCCGCGGACGCCGGAGGAACTGAAGGGACTCCTGCTCGAGGCGGGCTTCGCGCGGGCGCGCCTGCGCGCCACAGCGCGGCCGCTGCTCGCCAGCCTGATGGTTGCCGACCGCGTGTAAATTTGAGTTGACGTTTTATGTCGTCAGTTTAAAATGACAAGGATACGAGGAGGCCCAAATCGCCCCTCGCAAGCCGGCCCGGAACCCCCCTGCATGTCGGATGCGCTCGCCATCGTCCTGGAGAAGCCCGAGGCTCTCTCGCTTCGGCGCCTCGAATTGACGGCGCCGGGCAGGAACGACGTGGTCGTCCGCACGCGCTGGAGCGGCATCAGCACGGGAACCGAGCGCCTGCTGTTTTCCGGGCGGATGCCCGCTTTTCCGGGAATGGGCTATCCGCTCGTGCCCGGCTACGAGACCGTCGGCACGGTGGTCGAAGCATGCGAAGGCGCCGGCGTCAGCGTGGGGCGATCGGTCTTCGTTCCCGGCGCCAACTGCTTCGGCCCGGTGCGCGGCCTGTTCGGCGGCGCCGCTTCCGTTCTGGTCGCTCCCGCCTCGCGCGTTGTGCCCGTCGCCGAGAGCCTCGGCGAGCAGGCGATCCTGCTCGCGCTCGCGGCGACCGCGTTCCATGCGCGGGCGGGCGTCGCGCCCGGCGGCGGCGATCTGATCGTCGGCCATGGCGTGCTCGGCCGTCTCCTGGCGCGGCTCAGCGTGATCGACGGCGGCGCGCCGCCGGTTGTCTGGGAGCGCAACCCTGCCCGCGCGGGCGGCGCCGTCGGCTACGAGGTCGTCGATCCCGAACTGGACCCGCGCCGCGACTACCGGACTATCTTCGACGTCAGCGGCGACGGCAAGATGCTCGATGCGCTGATCGCGCGCCTCGCGCGCGGCGGCGAGATCGTGCTCGCCGGCTTCTACGACGCGCCGCTCGCCTTCACCTTCCCGCCCGCCTTCATGCGCGAGGCGCGCCTGCGGGTCGCCGCGGAATGGCAGCCCGCCGATCTCGTCGCGGTGACTCGGCTCGTCGAATCGGGGCGGCTTTCGCTCGACGGCCTGATCACCCACCGGCAGCCGGCCGAACAGGCGGCGTCCGCCTATCCCACCGCCTTCAACGATCCTGCGTGCCTGAAGATGGTCCTCGACTGGAGAACCTGCCAATGAGCGTCGCCCAGGGGTTCCTGACCGCCGTCGAACTCGCCAATCCGCCCGCGCATCTCCTGCGCGCCGAGGCGGCGATCGAGCCCGATCCGGTTCCGACCAGGGCGACCAAGGAGACGCAGATCATCGCGATCTACGGCAAGGGCGGCATCGGCAAGAGCTTCACCCTCGCCAACCTCTCCTACATGATGGCCCAGCAGGGCAAGAAGGTTCTGCTGATCGGCTGCGACCCGAAGAGCGACACGACCTCGCTGCTGTTCGGCGGCCGCGCCTGCCCGACGATCATCGAGACCTCGACGAAGAAGAAGCTCGCCGGCGAGCAGGTCGCGATCGGCGACGTCTGCTTCAAGCGCGACGGCGTGTTCGCGATGGAGCTCGGCGGCCCGGAAGTCGGGCGCGGCTGCGGCGGGCGCGGCATCATCCACGGCTTCGAACTGCTGGAGAAGCTCGGCTTCCACGAATGGGGCTTCGACTACGTCCTCCTCGACTTCCTCGGCGACGTCGTCTGCGGCGGCTTCGGCCTGCCGATCGCGCGCGACATGTGCCAGAAGGTGATCGTCGTCGGCTCGAACGATCTCCAGTCGCTCTACGTCGCCAACAACGTCTGCTCGGCGGTCGAATATTTCCGCAAGCTCGGCGGCAACGTCGGGGTCGGCGGCCTCGTCATCAACAAGGACGACGGCACCGGCGAGGCGCAGGCCTTCGCGGCGGCGGTCGGCATCCCGATCCTCGCCGCCATTCCCGCCGACGAGGACATCCGCCGCAAGAGCGCCAATTACGAGATCATCGGCCGGCCGGAGAGCCGCTGGGGCTCCCTGTTCGCCGAGCTCTCCGTGAACGTCCACGAAGCCCTGCCGCACAAGCCCAGGCCGCTGACCCAGGATCAGCTGCTCGGCCTGTTCAAGGGCGAGGCGGTCGGGCGCAGCGTCGTGCTCGAACCGGCGACCTTCGAGGACATGTGCGGCGCGGCGGCGATCCACAAGCCGTCGCTCGAAGTCATCTACGACAACGTCTGAGCGCGCCGGATTCGGGACGGAACGATGAACGAGATCGCCTCGGCCAACAGACTGACCGGCAGCCCGATCGAAGGCGCATCGGTCGACGTCGAGCTGGCGGGCGCGGCGGCCGAGGTCGATGTCGCGGCGACCGCGGGCGATGGTCTGGGATGCCATGCCGGCAAGGACAAGATGCGCGCCGCGGCCGAGGCCGCCGGCATGAGCGAGACGCTCGCGCGCTATGCAAAGGACTACCCGGCCGGTCCGCACGACCAGCCGCAGAGCATGTGCCCGGCGTTCGGCTCGCTGCGCGTCGGCCTGCGGATGCGCCGCACGGCGACGGTCCTGTCGGGTTCGGCGTGCTGCGTCTACGGGCTGACCTTCACCTCGCATTTCTACGGCGCCCGCCGCACCGTCGGCTATGTGCCGTTCAATTCGGAGACCCTGGTCACCGGCAAGCTGTTCGAGGACATCCGCGAGGCGGTGTTCAAGCTCGCCGATCCCGACAAATACGACGCGATCGTCATCATCAACCTGTGCGTGCCGACCGCTTCGGGCGTGCCGCTCCGGCTGCTGCCGAGGGACATCGGCGGCGTGCGCATCATCGGCATCGACGTGCCGGGCTTCGGCGTGCCGACCCACGCCGAGGCCAAGGACGTGCTCGCCGGCGCCATGCTGCATTTCGCCCGGCTGGAAGCCGAACAGGGCCCGGTCCTGGCGCCGCGCGCCGCGCGCAGCGACAAGCCGACCGTATCCCTGCTCGGCGAGGTGTTCCCCGCCGATCCCGTGCAGATCGGCGGCATGCTCGACCTGCTCGGCCTCGCCGCCGGGCCGGTCGTTCCGACCCGCGAATGGCGCGAACTCTATGGCGCGCTGGACTGCGCCGCGGTGGCGGCGCTGCACCCGTTCTACACCGCCTGCGTGCGCGAATTCGAGGCGGCGGGACGCACCGTCGTCGGCTCGGCGCCGGTCGGCCACGACGGCACGGCGGCATGGCTCGAGGCGATCGGCGAGGCGTGCGCGGTTCCGCGCGATCTGGTCGCGGCCGCCCAGAACCGGCTTCTCCCGGCGATCAGCAGCGCCCTCGCGCAGACGCCGATCAAGGGCCGCATCACGCTGTCGGGTTACGAGGGCTCGGAACTGCTGGTCGGGCGCCTGCTCGTCGAAAGCGGCGCCGACCTGCGCTACGTCGGAACCGCGTGCCCGCGCACGCGGTTCTCCGCCGACGATTGCGCCTGGCTCGAGGCCAGAGGCGTCCATGTCCAGTATCGCGCCTCGCTCGAGCAGGATCTCGCGGCCATGGCTGAATTCAGGCCGGATCTGGCGATCGGCACGACGCCGGTCGTCCAGAAGGCCAAGCAGCAGGCGACGCCGGCGCTGTACTTCACCAACCTGATCTCGGCGCGACCGCTGATGGGCGTCGCCGGCGCCGGCTCGCTGGCCAAGGTGATCAACGCCGCGCTCGCCAACCAGGCCCGCTTCGACGAGATGAAGGCCTTCTTCGAAGGCGTCGGCGAAGGCCACGCGGCCGGCGTCTGGGAGGATGTCCCGCGCGACCGGCCGGAGTTCCGCAAGAAGCACCGCGCCAAGACCGCGCAGAAGCCCGCCGAGGAGATGGGCGCATGCTAGTCCTCGATCACGACCGCGCCGGCGGCTATTGGGGCGCTGTCTACGTATTCACCGCGATCAAGGGCCTGCAGGTCGTCATCGACGGGCCGGTGGGCTGCGAGAACCTGCCGGTGACTTCGGTGCTCCACTACACCGACGGCCTGCCGCCGCACGAACTGCCGATCGTCGTCACCGGCCTATCGGAAGAGGAACTCGGCCGGCACGGGACCGAAGGCGCGATGAAGCGCGCGCACAAGACGCTCGATCCCGATCTCCCCAGCGTCGTGGTCACCGGCTCGATCGCCGAGATGATCGGCGGCGGGGTGACGCCCGAAGGCACCGGCATCCAGCGGTTCCTGCCGCGCACGATCGACGAGGACCAGTGGCAATGCGCCAATCGCGCGATGAGCTGGCTGTGGTCGGAATTCGGCGCCAGGAAGGGCGCGATGCCCAAGCGGAAGGGCCAGGAGCCCGGCGCCAAGCCGCGCGTCAACATCATCGGCCCCTGCTACGGCGTGTTCAACATGCCGTCCGATCTCGCCGAAATCCGCCGCCTGGTCGAGGGGATCGGCGCCGAGGTGAACATGGTGTTCCCGCTCGGCAGCCATCTGGCCGATGTCGGGCGCCTCGTCGACGCCGACGTCAACGTCTGCCTCTACCGCGAATTCGGCCGGTTGCTGTGCGAGGGGCTCGACCGCCCCTATCTGCAGGCGCCGATCGGGCTCCACAGCACGACCAGGTTCCTGCGCAGCCTCGGCGAACTGCTCGGCCTCGATCCCGAGCCGTTCATCGCCCGCGAGAAGCACACGACGATCAAGCCGCTGTGGGATCTCTGGCGCTCGGTGACCCAGGATTTCTTCGGGACCGCGAGTTTCGCGATTGTCGCCAACGAGACCTATGCGCGCGGCGTGCGCCATTTCCTCGAGGAGGAGATGGGGCTGCCGTGCACGTTCGCGGTCGCGCGCCGGCCCGGCGAGAAGACCGACAACGACTCGGTGCGCCAGGCGGTGAAGCAGAAGACGCCGCTGATCCTGTTCGGCAGCTTCAACGAGCGCATGTACCTCGCCGAGGCGGGCGCGCGCGCGGTCTACATTCCCGCCTCGTTCCCCGGCGCGATCATCCGCCGGCACACCGGCACCCCGTTCATGGGCTATTCCGGCGCGACCTATCTCGTCCAGGAGGTCTGCAACGCGCTGTTTGACGCGTTGTTCCACATCCTGCCGC
This sequence comes from Roseiarcus sp., assembly GCA_050013915.1. Lineage (GTDB taxonomy): Bacteria > Pseudomonadota > Alphaproteobacteria > Rhizobiales > Beijerinckiaceae > Roseiarcus. Next base: position 5,383 of record JBEKEI010000059.1, on the reverse strand, counting down.
TGGCGAGCGAGATGGACAAGGTCGAGCCGACTCCGACCCGCCTGCACCGTCAACTCGCCTGGGAGGATGCCGCCAAGGCGATGCTCGACGAGATCGTCGAATCCCATCCGGTTCTCGTGCGCATTTCCGCGGCCAAGCGGCTGCGCGACGCGGCCGAGCGCGAGGCGCGCCGGGCCGGCGAGACCTCGGTCAATCGCGCCCGGGTCGACCGCGCCCGCGAATTGCTGATGGAAGGACGCGGCGCATGACCGATCCGGTCCGATACGAAACAGAGCAGGGAGAGCAGGAATGACCATGGCTGTCCATTCGACTTCGCCGGTCCGCGGCGACCAGATTCGCTACCACCTGCTGTTCGGCGCGACCTATCCGCTGTTCTGCCTCGCAGGCGCCCTGCAGCGACTCGTCGTGCGCGCGCCGGCCGAAGAGGGCGCGCCGCGGTTCGCCCAAAAATCGGTGTTCGCCGAGGCGCGCGACAATGCCTCGATCGCGATTTCCTACGCCCTGATGGCCAGGACGACCTTGCAGACATTCGCCCGGCACAACCGGACGGAACGCCTGCCGTGACATCGTGTCACGGCAATGTCGCCGCGTAGGGCGTGCGCGGCCACCTAACGGAGGTCGATGGTATGGCCAACGATAACGATAGATCGTCGCTGTCGGGTTTGACGGAGGCGGAGGCGCAGGAATTCCACGGGTTGTTCGTCAAGAGCTTTATCGCATTCACAGTCATTGCGATCATCGCTCACTTCCTCGTCTGGAGCTGGCGGCCCTGGATTCCCGGCCCGAAGGGCTATGCGATGCTCGATGGCGTGAGCACGGCCGTGCACGGCCTGCTGCCATTCGTCAGCTGAGGAGAACCGCGCGATGTATAGGGTATGGTTGTTATTCGATCCGCGCCGGACGCTGGTGGCCTTGTTCACCTTCCTTTTCGTCCTGGCCCTGCTCATCCATTTCATCCTGTTGAGCACCGACAGGTTCAACTGGCTGGAAGGGCACGGCGCGGCGAAGACCGGGCAGATCGAACAGACGATTCCGGGCTTGCATCCCGGCGCGCTCGGCTGAGCGAGCGCGCGCGGGACCCACGAGACTTGCTGCGGACGTGCGGCACCCCCGCATCGCCCGCAGCGACGGCGAAAATCAGGGATTCCCTTGGGAGTTTCGGCGATGGCGATGCTGAGTTTCGAACGTAAATACCGGGTGCGGGGCGGCACGCTGATCGGCGGCGACCTCTTCGACTTCTGGGTCGGGCCCTTTTACGTCGGCTTCTTCGGGGTCACGACGATCTTCTTCGCGGCGCTGGGAACCGCCCTGATCGTCTGGGGCGCGGCGATCGGCCCGACGTGGAACATCTGGCAGATCAGCATCGCGCCGCCCGACATCAAATACGGTCTGGCGCTCGCGCCCTTGCGCGAGGGCGGGCTCTGGCAGATCATCACGATCTGCGCGGTCGGCGCCTTCGGCTCGTGGGCGCTGCGCGAGGTCGAGATCTGCCGCAAGCTCGGCATAGGCTATCACGTGCCGTTCGCCTTCTCGGTGGCGATCCTCGCCTATGTCTCGCTGGTCGTTATCCGCCCCATCCTGATGGGCGCCTGGGGCTGGGGCTTTCCCTACGGCATCCTGAGCCATCTCGATTGGGTTTCGAACACCGGCTACCAATACCTGCACTTCCATTACAATCCCGCTCACATGCTGGCGGTCTCGTTCTTCTTCACGACCACGCTCGCGCTGGCGCTGCACGGCTCGCTCGTGCTGTCGGCGACCAATCCCGGCAAGGGGCAGGCGGTCAAGACGCCGGAGCATGAAGACACCTATTTCCGCGACACGATCGGCTATTCGATCGGGACGCTCGGCATCCATCGCCTGGGGCTGTTCCTCGCCATTTCCGCAGTCTTCTGGAGCGCCGTCTGCATCGTCATCAGCGGTCCGTTCTGGACCCGCGGCTGGCCGGAATGGTGGAATTGGTGGCTCAACCTTCCGGTCTGGCGCTAGGGCATAGGGGGAGAGCCGTGGCCTATTATCAGAACATATTCACCCAGGTCCAGGTCCGCAGTGCGCCCGATTTCGGCGTGCCGGTTCCCAAACTGGCGCGCGCGGGAAACGGCGCGTTCAGCCACCTGCTCGGCCGCATCGGCAATGCCCAGCTCGGGCCGATCTATCTGGGCTATCTCGGCGTGCTTTCGCTCGTCAGCGGGTTCATCGCGTTCGAGATCGTCGGCCTCAACATGCTCGCGTCGGTGCACTGGAATCCGATCCAGTTCCTGCGGCAGCTGCCCTGGCTCGCGCTGGAGCCGCCGAAGCCGGAATACGGCATCCGGATCCTGCCGCCGCTGGCGGACGGCGGCTGGTGGCTGCTCGCCGGCTTCTTCATGACGACCTCGGTCCTGCTGTGGCTGGCGCGCATGTATCGGCGAGCCCGCGCATTGGGTCTGGGGACGCACACCGCCTGGGCGTTCGGCTCGGCGATCTGGCTGATGCTCGTCCTCGGTTTCATCCGGCCCTTGTTGATGGGCCATTGGAGCGAGGCGGTTCCGTTCGGCATATTCCCGCATCTCGACTGGACGGCCGCGTTCTCGATCCGCTACGGCAACCTGTTCTACAACCCGTTCCACATGCTCTCGATCGCGTTCCTCTACGGCTCGACGCTGCTGTTCGCGATGCACGCCGGCACGATCATGGCGGTCAGCCGCTTCGGCGGCGAACGCGAGATCGAGCAGATCCTCGATCGCGGCACCGCGGCCGAACGGGCCGCGCTGTTCTGGCGCTGGACGATGGGGTTCAACGCGACATTCGAGTCGATCCACCGGTGGGCCTGGTGGTTCGCGGTGCTGTGCCCGCTGAGCGGCGGCATCGGCATTCTTCTGACCGGCACGGTCGTCGACAATTGGTACCTCTGGGGCGTGCATCACGGCATTGCGCCGGCCTATCCCCATGTCTTTCCCCCCGTCGTCGATCCCGCTGCAACTTCGGGAGCCTCCCAATGAAATACGGCTTCGCGCCAATCGGCGTCGGCGTGGCGGCGCTTGTGACGGTCGCCATGCTGTTCACGGCGGGATGGACGCGCCCGCCCGTGCAGTCGAGCCAGAACGGCTATCGCGGCACGGGCATGGACCAGGTCGCCAACCCGGCGGCGCAGGCGAGGCTGAAGGCGGCCAATGTCTCGCCGGACGCGGCCGACAAGGCCTCGCCCGACGGCGACAAGGCCGGCGCCGTTTACAAGAACGTGCAGGTGCTGGGCGACCTGAGCGTCGACCAGTTCACCCGCGTGATGCTGTCGATCACCCAATGGGTGGCGCCCGAGCAGGGCTGCGGCTATTGCCACAACGTCGAGAATCTCGCCGACGACGGCCTCTACACCAAGAAGGTCGCGCGGCGCATGCTGCAGATGACCCGCTACATCAATTCGGACTGGAAGCAGCACGTCGCAGCGACCGGCGTCACCTGCTACACCTGCCATCGCGGCAAGCCGGTGCCGGCCAACATCTGGTTCCACAATCCGGGCGGCGCGCACGCTTCCGGCTTCGCCGCGACCAACAACGGGATGGGCCATCCCTCGGCCGTCAACGGAACGACGGGCCTTCCCGGCGATCCGTTCTCGCCGCTGCTCGAAGGCGACGTCGCGAGCGGGGCGATCCGCGTCGAAGCGACCGAGGCGCTGCCGAGCGGCCTCGGGGCCTCGATCCAGACGACCGAGCAGACCTATGCGCTGATGATCCACATGTCGGAGAGCCTGGGCGTCAACTGCACGTTCTGCCACAACACGCGCCAGTTCGCCTCGTGGGACCAGAGCACGCCGCAGCGCGTCACCGCCTGGCACGGCATCCGGTTGGCGCGCACGCTCAACGACACCTATCTGTCGCCGCTGACGGAGCTGTTTCCGCCCAACCGGCTCGGACCCCTGGGCGATGGCCCCAAGGTGAACTGCGCCACCTGCCATCAGGGCGTGAACAAGCCGCTTTATGGCGTCAGCCTGGCGAAAGACTATCCTGAACTGGGTGGGACGCCGGCTCCGTAAGGGGCGGCGCCGCCGCGAACCGAAGATGCGAGATATTCTGGAGAGCGACATGAGGTCACCGGCGATCGACTACCGGCGGCATTTCGAGGCGGCGATCGGGCGCCTGAAGGCGGAGAACCGCTATCGGATATTCGCCGATCTCGAGCGGGACGCGGCGCGGTTTCCGACCGCGCTGTGGCGGCCTGAGGGCGAGGGCGATGCGCCGCGCGAGGTGACGATCTGGTGCTCGAACGACTATCTGGGCATGGGCGGGCACGAGAAGGTGGTCGGGGCGGCGGTCGAGGCGGCGCGCCGGCACGGGGCGGGTGCGGGCGGGACGCGCAACATTTCGGGCACGCATCATCCGATCGTCGAGCTGGAGGCGGAACTGGCCGACCTCCACGGCAAGGACGCGGCGCTCGCCTTCACATCGGGCTGGGTGTCGAACCTTGCGGCGATTTCGACGATCGCGGGCCTGCTGCCCGACTGTCTGATCCTTTCGGACGCGCTGAACCACAATTCGATCATCGAGGGGGTGCGGCGTGCGGGCTGCGCCAAGCAGGTCTGGCGGCACAACGACGTCGGCCATCTCGAGGAGCTGCTGATCGCGGCGGGCCGCGATCGGGCGAAACTGATCGTGTTCGAGAGCCTGTATTCGATGGACGGCGACATCGCGCCGGTGGCGGCGATCGCCGATCTGGCCGAGCGCCACAATGGGCTGACCTATATCGACGAGGTCCATGCGGTGGGGATGTATGGCGCGCGCGGGGGCGGGGTGTGCGAGCGCGAAGGGGTGATGGACCGGATCGACGTCATCGAGGGGACGCTGGCCAAGGGGTTCGGGACGCTGGGCGGCTATATCGCGGCGGATGCGGCGCTGATCGACGCGGTGCGCAGCTATGCGCCCTCGTTCATCTTCACCACGACGCTGCCGCCGATGGTGGCGGCGAGCGCCTGCGCGGCGGTGCGGCACCTGAAGGCGTCGGGCGAGGAGCGGGCGCGCCATCAGCGGATGGCGGCGCTGACCAAGCATGCGCTGGGGCGGGCGGGCCTGCCGATCCTGGCCAACGAGTCGCACATCGTGCCGCTGATGGTGGGCGAGGCGAGCCTGTGCAAGGCGGCGAGCGACCTGCTTTTGAAGCGGCATGCGATCTACATCCAGCCGATCAACTATCCGACGGTGGCGATCGGGACGGAGCGGCTGCGGATCACTCCGACGCCGCGGCACACGCAGGCGCATCTGGCCGAACTGGTCGAGGCGCTGGTCGACGTGTGGCGCACGCTCGGCCTGCCGTTCGTCGAGGCCGAGGTCGTGCCGCTGCGCCGCGCCCGCCCGGTCGAGATCGCCGCCGCGGCCGACGCGCATTGCCTCTATCCCGAGATGAAGCGCGC
>JBEKEI010000058.1:0-24344 GCA_050013915.1 Roseiarcus sp. | reverse complement strand
AAGGTCCATGAAGCCGAAGGCTCGGACCGCGCGATCGAGCTGGTCGAACAATGCGCCGACGTCCGCGTGACATCCGCCGACGTCATCTTGCCCGGCAGGCCGCATCGATTGGGCGAGTTCATCGCGAAATTGCGCGAAATGGCGGCGCAAGGCGACCGGCGCGAGCGCCTGCGCGCGCTCCCCCAGGCTGGCCGCGACCTCGGCGCCGGCGCCCCTCACCGGGGCGCAGGTTTCGGCCTCGCCCCAGAAGACGTGGCCGCGCCGCCCCCGCTTGGCCCGATAGAGCGCCGCGTCCGCGCGGGAGCTCAGCCGATCGAATTCGATCCCGTCCTGCGGCGCCAGCGCGATGCCGACGCTGACGCCGATCTCGGCCAGCCGGCCCTCGATGGTGTATGGCGCGCCGACGAGGCGGATGATCCGTTCGGCGAGCAGCATGGCCTGTTCCGCGTCGCGGACGCCGGTCTGGATGACGACGAACTCATCGCCGCCGAGGCGCGCGACCGTGTCCTGCGTCCGCACCGTGCGGAGCAGCCGTTCCGCGACCGCCTGCAGCAGCGAATCGCCCGTCGCATGGCCGAACCTGTCGTTGACGGCCTTGAACTGGTCGAGGTCGAGGCAATGGATCGCGACGATGTCGCCGGTCCGCCCCGCCTCGGCCAGACCCCGGGCGAATCGGCCCTGCAGCTGGGACCGATTGGGCAAGCCCGTCAGCGCGTCCCGGCCGGCCACGAGCGCGAGCTCCCGCTTGGCGGTCAACTGGCGCAGGGTCATCCGATGGATCTGGGTGACCGCCGCCAGGCAGGAGACGGCGTATTCGGCGACGAGGAATGCCTGGACGGCGCAGACCGCGACCGGAGGGAAGCCGCCGACGCCCTGGATATGCGCGCCGAAGGCGAGGATCGACGGCGCGGTCGCCAGCATGAGGCTCGCGACGCAGATCCAGGGACGGCTCGCGACGCGCGCGACCGAGCTCGAGGCGTAGCCGAACAGCAATCCGAGGGCGAGCATGCCCAAAAGCGCATCGTCCATCACCAGGACCCGCGCGCTCAGCGCGCCGACCGCCGCCGCCATCGCCAGGCCGCCGAACGCATAGCGGCGCGCCCACACCCGCGCTTCCCCGCCGTTCAGCGGGCCGGCGGCGACGCGGCGGCGATAGGCGAGCATCGACATGACCCGGACGGGCGTGATCAGGCCGCAGGCGATCGTCGCCGCGGCGACGACGGCGTCGTCCTTCGCGACGGCGATTCCCCCGCCGATCACCAGGATCACCACGCCGAGCGCAACGACCGGCTGAACGGTGACGAACAGCATGTCGACCAGTTCGACGAAGATCGCTTCGGGCAGCGGTTCGGAAGGCGGCGTCTGGAACGAGCGCGGCATGAGACCCCTGGCGTCATCGCGACGCGCAAAGCGGCGCCGGAGCGCTGTGGCGGACATCGATCAAGCTCGAACGCCGTCATGCCGCGGGCCCGCGGAACGCTCATCGATCGCTAGGCTTCGATCTTACATGCCGGGACGTTAAATTAGTCCTCACGGGCTCGAGCACCCGCCGGCTGCCCTTGCCGGGCCAGACGATCCCAAGCCTTGCGCTCGCCGCGGCCAAACGGCTGCATGTCCGGCGCCGAGGGCGCCGTTTCCCATTTTGGGGTCGCCGGCCGGCGGCGTCCGGCGAGCCGATGGACGCGGGCGGGCGGCAGACAGCAGGCGGCGCAGACCACGGCGCGAAGCCTCAGTTGCGCGGCGGCGAGGTCGCGGTAGAGCGGGAACTCCGCGGCCTCGGCGAATATCGCCATCCACCGGGCGCCGACCGCGCTGACCCCTACGACCCAAGGCATCAACTGCATCGCCATCGAGTCCAAGGGCGTCGCCAGGACCAGCACCGCGCCCACGCCGAACATGACGGCTTGAACCATCATTCAGACCAATGCCGTGATTTGCATGCGAACGAGCATTTTGTCCCGCGACCGCGGATATCCGCTCGAGCAAACCCCTCGCGCCAAACAAGGGTTCGGGCGTCGGCATTGGACGTGCGAATTCCGGCGACGCCCGCGACTCTTCCGCCCGCGCCACGACCGGCGGCGGGCGGTTCCGCTCAGGCCGCGGTCTGGGACAGGGCGCGCGCGCCCGATCGCGCCACGCGCTCGACCGCCGAGCGCAGACGCTCCGCCTCGATTTCGGTCAATTCAAACCGGATGCGAACGACCCGATCGCGACGCGCGACGATTCGCGCTCGAAGCGGGACCCCGATCCTTGGCGCGGTGAGGACGCAGACGCCTGCGCGCGCTTCGATGTCGCCGAGCAGTTCCGCGCCGCCCTCGGAAAGATTGAGCACCGTGATCCTGGCGACCTTGCCGTCGAATTCGAGGGCGGCGGGTTCGTTGACCTCGTAGCGGGTGTGGGCGCGCCGATTCACTGCGGCGGAGCTCGTTCGCACGATCCTCACCAGGGTCACCTGCAACGCCCGGACCCGTTCCGAAGCATCCGAGCAGACGCTCTCGACGTTCTTGGCCATCGTCTGGGCGCCCTCCACCTCGGAAGCGATGCTCTGAAGCCGGCTCGACACGTTCGTCACGGAAGTGGTCGTGCCTTCGACATCGCTCGCGATGACCTTGGTCGTGCCCACCTGGCCCTTCATCGCGTTGGTTATCTCCTCGGAGGCGCGGCTGACGCGATCGATCGCTCTTGCGATCGTGTCGACGGCCGCAACGGCGCTCGACGTCGACTCCTGGACCTGGCCGATCAAGCCGCCGATCCTCGTCGTCGCCTTCGAAGTCTGGTCGGCGAGCGATCTCACCTCCCGCGCGATCATCGCAAAGCCGAGCCCTTCGCTGCCCGCCCGCGCGGCCTCGACGCCGGCGTTCAGCGCCAGCAGCCCGGTCTGGCGCGAAACATGGGCGATCAGCCCGGTGACCTCGTTGATTTCGGTGGCCACCCTGGACAGGGCTTCGATCGTCCGGCTCGCCTGGTGGGACGCGACGACGGCCTCGTCCGACGTCGTCTTGGCGTCGCGGATCTGATCGGCCACGCCGACCATCGAGGAGGTCAGATCCTTGGTCGACGACGAGGCGCTCTGCATCGCGGCGAGGGCCTCGCGGGAAGCGGAGGAAACCGAATTCGTGGTCTTGCCGAGCCGGTCCGCCGCGCCCGACATGTCCGCGGTGATCGCCGTCATCTCGTCCATGAGCTCGATCAGCCCCTTCACCGCGACGTTCGTCTCGGTTTCGACCTGTTCCACCATCTCCTGCATCGCCGCGGTCCGTTGCAGCGCGGCCTGGCTCTTGTCCGCCTCGGCGCGACGTCGCTCCGCCTCCATCCGGTCGTCCTGTTCGCGCGCCCTGACGCGCGCCGATTCCGAATCGAGCACGATGCGCAGGAACTCGCTGTAGGCGCGCCCGAGATCGCCGATCTCGTCGGGGCGGCCGACATCGTCGCTGAGTCCGCGCGTGTCCCCGGCGGCGAGCTTGGTGAAGCACTGCGTCAGGACCCTCAAGGGGCGAACCAGCCATCTGCGGACCGCCACGACCCCGAACAGCCCGGAAAACGCCGTGATGACGCAGTTCGCCAGCGCCATCGACATCGTCGCATCGCGAAGCGCGTCGATCTTTCCGTTCTCGATCGCCGTATTGGCGCTTCGGCGCTGCTTCTGGATCTCGATCGCGAGTTCGGACTTCTTCAGGCGGTCCTCGATGTCCTCGCCGCGCTTCTGGAAGCCCGCGATCAGGCCGGCGCCCGCCGCCGGGTCTTGCGACGCGTAGGCCGCCGCCGTCGCCGCGCCCAGCCTGAAATAGTCGGCAAAGCCCTGCTCGACGTTCGTCAGCGTGGCGGCGAGGTCGGGGCCGCCATAGGCGTCCGCGACCGACTTCTCGGCGGCCATGTCGGTCGCAAATTGCTTTTCGAACCGGTCCGGATCGGCAAGACCGCCGCTCTCACGAGCGCGATTGCGACCGTCGGCGAGCGCCACGACGAATTGCCTGAGCTGATCGACGTCGGTGCGAACCAGCTTGTCGAGCGCGATCAGCTGGACCAGGAGTTCGCCGCTCTTCCTGTCCGTGTCGCGCTTGGCGGTCGCGATCGCCTTCTCCTGCTGCGCGTCGAAATAGACCGACCCGGCGCAGGAGATGCTGATCGCCGTGATCAGCGCGAAAAGCAGGCTCGCCGATCGCGCGAGCGTCCGGGTCGCGAAATTGACGAGTTTTCGCGACGCACGGGAATCGGGCGGCGAGCGTGCCATATTGGGGTCCGTTGTTGCCGACGAGACAGCCGAGCTGTCCGGATCGCGTCAATTCATCGAGGCGCAGCCCGACGCCGGCCCGATGATTCGGCGCGAACCGCATCCGCCCACTATTTTCCAGCATTGCTAATATTACCCTAAGACAGACCGTAATATTATCGGCCAGGATCGGCGGCGACCGGGGCCTGGTCCGCGCGCCGTCGTCAGGGGCAGCGGCCGCCGGCTCGACGGCGCCGACGAACGCCCGCTCCCCGCCCCGCCGGCGGCCGGTCAGGCCGCCTCGTGCTCCGCCGCGTCGAGCCCGACCGCCGCCAGCGCGGCGCGCTGCCGTTCGGTCACCGCGTCGACGCCAAAGCCCTCGATCGCGTCCTCGAACAGGCGATGGAAATTGAGTTCGGCGCCGAGCCGCAGGAAGGCGCCGCCGAGGCCGATCGCGGCGCGGTCCATGAAGACGAATTCGCGCGGCACCTTGAGCCCGCCGCCGCCCTGCGCCTTCAGCGCCCTGACGACCGCGAACACCTCGCGCCGGCCGTAGTCGCCCGGCTTGACGCCGTCGGCGATCGTGCGCGCGCGATCCTCGACCAGCGGGCCATAGATGAACCGCGCCCAGATGTTGAGCGCGTCGATCGTCGCCCGCGACAGATTGCGGAAGCCCCAGATTTCATAGGCGTGGGCGATCCGCGCCTCGTCGGCGCCCTGCAGGCCGCGATAGAGTTCGACGACCCCGCCGACGAAACTGGCCGGGAAGATGCGCACGCAGCCGTAGTCGAACAGATTGACCGCTTCGACCCGCCGGTCGCCGCCCTGCCCGGAGGCGACCACCGAATAATTGCCCAGATGCGGGTCGCCGTGGATGATCCCGAAATGCGAGAATGGCCGCCACCACGCGTCGAACAGGGCGCGCGCGATGGTATTGCGCGCCTCCTGCGGCGCGCGCTCGAAATCGGCGAGCGGGTCGCCGTCGAGCCATTCCATCGTCAAGAGCCGGCGCGTCGACAGCGCCGCGATCATCCGCGGCACCCGCACGAGCGGCCGTTCGGCGAAAATGGCGCCGTAGAGCCTGGCGAGCATGGCCTCGCGGACATAATCGAGCTCCTCGCGGATGCGCGCGCCGATCTCGCGCGCGATCTCGCGGGTGTCGACCGCCGGGCCCATCCGCCGGTGGATCGAGAACAGGAGATCGAGCTGGACGAGGTCGGCTTCGACCGCCGAGGCCATGTCGGGATATTGCAGCTTGCAGGCGAGCCGCTGGCCGTCGAGGCCGGTCGCGCGATGCACCTGGCCGAGCGAGGCGGCCGCCGCGGGGGCGAGGTCGAAATCGGCGAAGCGGGCGCGCCAGTCGGCGCCGAGCTCGGCCTGCATGCGCCGCCTGACGAAGGCGGGCCCCATCGGGGGCGCCTGCGACTGCAGCTTCATCAGCGCCTCGGCATAGTCGGCCGGCAGCGCCTCGGGGATCGTCGCCATCATCTGGGCGACCTTCATCAGCGGCCCCTTCAGCGAGCCGAGCGCGCGCGCGAGCGCCTGCGCGTCATTGCCCGAGGCGCCGCCCATGACCCTGTTGCCGGCCATCCGCGCCGCAAAGGCGCCGGCGTTGACGCCGAGGCGCGCATAGCGCGACGCGCGCGCCGAAAATCGATTGGCTTCGTCGTCCTGCATCGCCTCGCTCTGGGTTCGCCGCCCCTAGATAGGCGCGCACGGCCGGTTTATCGAGACGCGATCGGCGCCGGGGCCGGCCGGCGGCGCCGACAGCGCGGCGAGGGCGTCGAGCAGGCGCCCGCGCGCTTCGACCAGCCCCTTGTAGGCGAGTTGCGGCGGGTCGAGCGCGGCGAGCTGGTCGTGCAGGGCGCGCGCCAATTCTCGCCCGCGCGCCGCCCGCGCGAATGCGGCGACCGGATCGACATGGACGCGCACCGTAAACAGGATGTCGCCGCTGCGCGGCAGGCGGCGCAGCGTCTGGCGCTCGACCCGGACATGGGCGCGCGCCGTCGGATCGCCGGGCGGAAAGCGCTCCGCCGGCGACTGCCGCGGCTCGGCGTGGCGCAGCCGGGCGTCGCCGTAGACCGACCAGTTGAACCGCTCGACGAGCCGGCCGGGCGCGAGTCGATCGAAGATGCGCGCGACCCGGCCCGCCATCGGGCCCGCCCAGCCCGGCACCGGCGCATGGATGGCGTCGAGCGCGCGCCCGAGCTTGTCGGCGAGCCGCCAGGTCGAGGGAAAGCACAGCGCGCCAGCGACGAGAATCCACCCCTCCGCGCGCCGCTGCATCAGCAGGAGGTCCTCCTGCACCAGCCGGGCGGCGGTCAGCAGCGGCGGCTCGCCGAAAAGGCTGACGCGCCGGCCGTTGGCGGCGATCCGCATCGCGCCGCCCGCGCGCCGGTAGACGCCGGGATAGCAGGCCGCCAGATGGGCGGCGAGCAGGTCGAGGACCTCGCCCTGGCCCGGCTCGCCGCCGGCGATCGCACCGAAGGCGTCGGGCTCGCGCGCCAGGATCGCGTCCTTGAGCGCAAGCTGTTCGGCCAGCCGCTCGTCCGGCTCGATCCAGCGGGATTCGTCGATCGGCGCGAGGCCGATCGTGAACGGCGGCGTGCCCGAGGCGTAGGGGGCATGGGCGAAATGCATAAGTTCCGTTCAGGACTTCAGGGCGGGCGACGACACAGAACCTTTACGAAGAACACAGGTCGCCCGAGGGACGCAAGGCCGTGCAAGGCTCTGTCAACCATCGTGCGGCCAGATGCGTCCATGAGCAACCAGCCGGTCAGTCTCGCCTCGCTCGAGAGTTTCATGGCGCAGGGCAAGGCGATGACCCTGCCGGCCTGGCTCGAGGATCAATTCGAACGCGACACGCGGCAGCGGCGCGCCGCGTTTCTGCGCGCCACGGCTCTGTGGACGTGCCTCATCTTCAATCTGCTGTTCGCGATCTGCAACTGGCTGCTCGAGTCCGACGTGATCGGCGCCGCCGTGGCGCTCGATTTCCTGCTCGTCACGCCATGGATCCTGTTCGTCGCCTGGATCGTCGGCCGCCCCCTCGACAAGCGGCTGCGCGAGGCGGCGGCCGCGTCGGTCCCGGTGGTGACGGCCTTGTCGATCGTCATTCTGTTCTGTCTGACCCGATCGCCATACAAGGCCCACGGCCTCTACTTTGTCCTGATGACGATCATCGGCGGCAACACCGTGATGCGGATGCGTCATCTCTACGCGGTTTGCGCCAGCGTCTGCGCGCTCGCGCTGGTGGCGGCGGCGATCCTCGCGGCCGGGACCACGCCCCCGGAGCTGGCGGCGGTTCAGGGCCTCATGCTGTCGGGTTGCGCATTCGCGACGCTGATGATGAACGAGATTCGCGAGCGCGACATCCGCCGGGCCTATCTGCGCACGTTGCGCGATCGGCTGAAGCTCGCCGAGGCGGACGCGCAGGCCAAGAAGGACGCGCTGACGGATCTGGGCAACCGGCGCCAGCTGACCGCCCGCGCGGCGCAGATCTGGGGCGGCGGCGAGGATGTCTCGCCGGTCGCGGCGGTGATGCTCGACGTCGATCATTTCAAGCAATTCAACGATCTCTACGGCCATCCGGCCGGCGACGCCTGCCTCAAGCGCGTCGCCGCCTGCATCACCGCCGAGTTGCGCAATCTCGACGATTTCGCCGTGCGCTACGGCGGCGAGGAACTGCTGCTGCTGCTGCCATCCACGGGGATGGCCGACGCGATCCGGGTCGCCGAGCGGGTCAGGCGGTCGGTCGAGGCGCTCGGCGTTCCGCACAGCGGCGCCGGCGGCGCCGGCGTGGTCACGGCGAGCTTCGGGGTGTCGTCCGGCCCAACCGCGTCGGTGAGCCTGGACGAACTGATCGCGGCGGCCGATTCGGCGCTCTACGACGCCAAGCGCAACGGCCGCAACCAGGTTTCCCCGCCGCCGCTGCGCGACGCCAAATCGCCGCCCGCCCTGTCAGGATGGGCGGCGGCGCTCAAGCGCAAGGCCGGCTGACCGAACGCCGGGCGGCCTATTCCATCGCCTCCAGTTCGACGATCATGCGCTCGATCAGCGACAGGCCGATCTGCCAGAAGCCGGGATCGCGGGCGTCGAGGCCGAACGGCGCCAGCAGTTCGCCATGGTGCTTGGTGCCGCCGGCCGCCAGCAGCGCCAGATAGCGCTCGGCGAAGCCCTCGCGGGAATTCTCGTAGACGCCGTAGAGCGAGTTCACCAGGCAATCGCCGAACGCATAGGCGTAGACATAGAACGGCGAATGGATGAAATGGCCGATATAGGCCCAATAGGTCTCGTAGCCGGGCCCCAGCCGGATCGCCGGCCCGAGGCTTTCGCTCTGGACGCCGATCCAGAGTTCGCCGATCCGCTGGGCGGTCAATTCGCCGCTCTTGCGCTCGAGGTGCAGCTTGCGCTCGAAATTGTAGAAGGCGATCTGGCGCACCACGGTGTTGAGCATGTCCTCGACCTTGGACGCCAGCAGCGACTTGCGCAGCGCCCGGTCCGAGGTCGCGGCGAGCAGGGCGCGGAAGGTCAGCATTTCGCCGAACACCGACGCCGTCTCGGCGAGGGTCAGAGGGGTCGGCGCCATCAGCGCGCCATTGGGCGCGGCGAGCACCTGATGCACGCCATGACCCAGCTCGTGGGCGAGCGTCATCACGTCGCGCGGCTTGCCGAGGTAGTTGACGAGCACATAGGGGTGCGCGGACGGCGTGGTCGGATGCGCGAAGGCGCCCGGCGCCTTGCCCGGGCGCACCGGCGCGTCGATCCAGCCTTCGTCGAAGAAGCGCCGCGCGATGTCCGACATCTCAGGCGAAAAGCCGCGATAGGCGTCGAGCACGGTGTCTCGCGCCGCGCCCCAGCTGAATGTGCGCTCCGGCGCGCTCGGCAACGGCGCGTTGCGATCCCAGTAGTCGAGCTGCTCCTTGCCGAACCAGCGCGCCTTGAGCCGGTAATAGCGGTGCGACAGCCGCGGAAACGCCGCCGTGACCGCCGACACCATCGCCTCGACGACGGCGCGCTCGACGCGATTGGCCAGATGGCGCGAATCGGCGATGTCCTCGAACTTGCGCCAGCGGTCGGAGACCTCCTTGTCCTTGGCGAGCGTGTTGGCGATCAGCGTGAACGTGCGCAGGTTGGCGCCGAGGGTTTCGCCGAGGGCATGGGCGGCCGCCTCGCGCCTGCGCTCGTCGGGATCCTGCAGCTTGGCCAGCACCGGCTCGAGCGTCAGTTCCTGATCCTCGAACTTGAACCGCAGCGCGGCGATCGTATCGTCGAACAGGCGATTCCACGCCGCTGCGCCGCTGATCGACTTTTCCAGGAACAGCCGCTCGATTTCGTCCGGGAGCTGATGCGGGCGCTCCTTGCGGATATCCTCCAGCCACGGCCGGTAATGGCCGGCGAGCGGATCGGCCATGGCCGCATCGACGAGCGAATCGTCGAGCCGGTTGAGCTCGAGTTCGAAGAACAGGAGCTCGCCGGCGAGCGCCGTCACCCTCTCCTGGGTGTCGCCGTAGAATTTGGCGCGCGCGGGGTCGCTGGTGTCGCCGGCATAGACCAGACCCGCGTAGGACATGATGCGCCCGACCAGATCCTGGATCGCCTCATAGGCGCGGATCGCCGCGCCGAGCCTGGCGCCGGCCGCCTCGCCCCTGGCGAGCGCGTCGAGCCGGCCGCGGTAGCTCCGCGCGAACCCTTTTGCGTCTTCGCTCGCCCGCGTCAGATCGGCGGCGAAGACCGGCGAATCCATGCCCGAATAGAGATCCTCGAGGCGCCATTCGGGGAGCGCGCCGAGATCCGGCGTCCCGCCGGCGCCGGCGGCGACGGCTTGATTCGCGGTCATGTCGAAGAGAATTGCGCGTCGAAACATGGGATCGGCCTCGAATCGGAATGCGGCCTATATCGGCCGAGGCGCGCGCGCATTCAATGGCCGCCGCGCGGACGGCGCCAAAACGGGACGCCATTAACACGGCATTTACTGCGATGGCGGACGATGCGCGCGCAGGCGGTCTCCACGACCGCGCGACACGGGAACCCCATGGCCGCCCTGATCCTGATAGTTGACGACGATCCCATCCAGCGCCGGCTGCTCGAGGCGATGGTCCGGCGCTTCGGCTACGAAGTCGAAACGGCCGAATCCGGGGAGATCGCGCTGGCGCGGCTGGAGTCGGCCGAACGCGCCGCGATCGATCTGATCATCCTCGACCTCGTCATGCCCGATCTCGACGGCATGGGCGTGCTCGGCCGCATGCGCCAGCGCGAAGTCAGGGTCCCCGCGATCGTCCAGACCGCGCATGGCTCGATCGAGGCGGTGATCTCCGCGATGCGGGCCGGCGCGCTCGACTTCGTGGTGAAGCCCGTCGGCGCCGAACGGCTGCAGGTTTCGATCAAGAACGCGCTGCGGGTCGACGCGCTCGAAGACGAATTGCGCCGGGCGACGCGCCGCACCGCCGGCGAACTCACGTTCAAGGACATCGTCACCAAGGCCGACAACATGGCGCGGGTCATCCGGCTCGCCGAGCGCGCCGCCAAGTCGAACATTCCCGTACTGATCGAAGGCGAATCGGGCGTCGGCAAGGAATTGATGGCGCGCGCGGTGCAGGGCGGCTCCGAACGCCGCGGCAAGGCCTTCGTCACGGTCAATTGCGGCGCGCTGCCCGAGCACCTCGTCGAATCCATCCTGTTCGGTCACGAGAAGGGCGCGTTCACCGGCGCCACCGAAAGGCATGTCGGCAAGTTCGCCGAAGCCAACGGCGGCACGCTGTTCCTCGACGAGATCGGCGAATTGCCGCTCGACGCCCAGGTGAAGCTGCTGCGGGCGCTGCAGGACGGGGAAATCGATCCGGTCGGCGCCAAGCGGCCGGTCAAGGTCGATTTCCGGCTGGTTTCGGCGACCAATCGCAACCTCATCGATCTCGTCAAGCGCGGCCGGTTCCGCGAGGACCTCTTCTATCGCCTCAACGTGTTTCCGATCACGATCCCGCCGCTCCGCGCGCGCCCGAGCGACATCGCCGACCTCGCCCGACGCTTCGCGGCGCGCTTCTGCGCCGAGGAGGGCAAGCGAATCCGCGGCCTTTCCAGCGAGGCCTGCGCGCTGCTGAACGCCTATGACTGGCCCGGCAACGTCCGCCAGCTGGAGAACGCCGTGTTCCGCGCTGTGGTGCTGGCCGACGGCGACGAGTTGACGACCGCCGAATTCCCGCAGATCGCCGCCCAGGTCGAAGGCTTCGACGTCAGGATCCCGCCCGTCGCCGGGCTCACCGCGCCGGAGGTTGCGCCGCCGCATCCGGAGGAGCTCGTTCAATTCGAACCGCGCGACCCGAATGTCCTGCGCCTGATCGACGACACCGGCGACGTGCGCAAGCTCGGCGACATCGAGGCTGAGACGATCCGCTTCGCGCTCGCCCATTATCACGGCCAGATGTCGCAGATGGCGCGCAAGCTCGGGATCGGCCGCTCGACTCTGTACCGGAAGATGAAGGATATTGGCGTGGCGGGCGAAGCGATGGGCGACGACATCGATGAAGCCGCCGCCTGACAGCCGTGTCGCCGCCCGATCCGCCGCAGGAGCGCGCGCGGGACGGCGCGGGGCGCGGCGAACGGCAGAAGTCATCGTAGTGGGTGTTCGAGTAGGGTTCCTTCATGACGCGGCAGAGCAGATCATTGCGGCTGGCCTGGATCTGCTGCGTCGCCGCCGCCGGTCTGGCGACCGGGATTCCGGCGCGCGCGCACGATTTCGGAGCGGCTGCGGCGGCGCCCCCGACCAAGGCCGCCGCGCCCGCCGGCGACGTTCCGGACGGCCCGCCGTTCCAGCCGGAACTGCCCCCCGACGTCGATGGGCTGCCGCCCGAACTCGCGGGTCCGGCAGCCGATCATCCGGCCGCCTCGGCGCCAGGCGCCGGCGCGAGCGAGGCGACGTCTCCGGCCGAGGTCGCCCCGGCCTTGGAGGCGGAGCTCGAGACGCTGTTGCGGGCTGACGGCGCAAGCACGGCCGGCGCTCCGCGCAGGGAGCGGAAGGCGCGGCTGGCGATCGGAATCTTCTTCTTCGAACGCGGCTTCGCCGCGTTGTGGACCGCCGCCGACGGCTTCACGCCGCGCGCGCGCGCGGCGATCGCGCGCCTCGGCCGCGCCGCCGAGGACGGTCTCGACCTTTCCGGGATCGCGATCCCGGATCCGCGCGGCGAGGGCTGGAGCGCGGCGCGGCGCGCGCGCGCCGAGATCGCACTGTCGCAAGCCATCGTCGCCTATGCGGCGCAGGCGAGCGGCGGGCGTGTCGAGCCCGGCGCGATTTCGCACGAGATCACCGCCAGACCCGAAGTCGCCGATCCGCTGCAGGCGCTCGGCGCCGTCGCTGCGGCGCAGGATGCGGACGCCGCGCTCGAAGCATTCAATCCGCCGCACAAGGGCTATCGCGACCTTCGCGAGAAGCTCGCCCGGTTGCGCGCCGAGGCGCTGCCCGCCGCGCCGATCGCCGCCGGCCCGACGCCGACGCTCGGCGCGGAGGATCCGCAGGCGCCGATCATGCGCACCCGCTTCCGATTCGACGCGCCCGCAGCAGGACCGGGATCGGGCGCCCTCGTCCATGACGTGCGGGTCGCCGCCGCGGTCGGCGAATTTCAGCGCGCCCGGGCGGTCGAGCCGTGGGGACGGCTCAAGGCCAGCACGCTGCGCGCGCTGTCGGGCGAGTCGGCCGGCCGCGAGGAGGCGGCCATTCTCGCCAATATGGAAATGTGGCGCTGGGAGCCGCGCGACATGGGCGAGGAGCGGGTCGAGGTCAACATCCCGGACTTCACGCTGAAGCTCATGCGCGGCGAAGAGGTCATCCACAAGGCGCGCGTCATCGTCGGCAAGCCGGACACTCCGACGGCGATATTCTCGAATCGGATCAAATATCTGCTCGTCAATCCGGCCTGGGTCGTGCCGAAGTCGATCATCGCCAAGGAAATGCTGCCCAAGCTCGCCCTCGACCCGGACTACCTCATCAAGGCGGGGTTCGAGGTGACGCGCAAGGGCGACACCATCACCGTCCGCCAGCCGCCCGGGGAGCATAACGCGCTGGGCCATCTGCTGTTCATGTTCCCGAACGAGCATGCGATCTACCTGCACGACACGCCGTCGCGCGGCCTGTTCGCCGCCCAGCGGCGCGCCTTCAGTCACGGCTGCGTGCGCGTCGACGACCCGATGCGTCTGGGCGAACTGGCGATGGGCGGGGCGGCGGCCGGCTGGACCCAGGCGCGCCTGCGCGCGCTCGAGGGCGGCGTGGAGCGGACCATCTTTCTGCCGCATCCGCTCGCCATACACATCGAATATTTCACCGCGTTCGTCGACCAGTCCGGCGCATTGCAGATGCGCGACGACATCTACGGTCACGAACGGCGCGTCGAAACCGCGCTCGGCCTGGACAGTCGGAGCTGATTCGACGGGGTCGAGCCCTGACCGCCAACGCTGGCGTTCCGAGCGCGTTTTTGCTACGCTGTGGCTTCGTCGTCACAGGCGGGCGCGACCTCGCGCGGCGCCGTAGCGGCGCTTCGCTTGGGCGCGAGGCCGGTTCGGCGTCGCCGGGCGGGTTGATATGGGTCTCGCGGAAGGAATGAAGTTGCCGGCGCCGAAAGCTCACCAGGTCTCGACGCGGAGCATGCGGGCCGTGGCGATCGCGCTCGCGGCGCCCCTGCTGATCGGATTGGAGGTCTGCCCGAGCGCGACCGAAACGGCGACCGCGAACGGCGAGACGCGCACGATCAACCTGACCGATTCGCACACCGACGAGGCCGGCTCGTTCACCTACATGGTCGACGGCGTCTACGACCAGAGCGTGCTCGACAAGCTCAACTGGTTCATGCGCGACTGGCGCCATGACGAGCAGACGAAAATGGACCCGAAGCTGTTCGACATCGTCTGGGAAGTCTATCGGGAATCCGGCTCCACCCAGCCGGTCGACGTTCTCTCCGGCTATCGCTCTCCGGAGACCAACGCGATGCTGCGGCGGCGCTCGCGTCAGGTCGCCGAACATTCCCAGCACATGCTCGGCAAGGCGATCGACGCCCATTTCATCGACGTGCCGACGGCCAGGATTCGCGATATCGGGATGCGGCTCCAGTCGGGCGGCGTCGGCTTCTATCCGACCGGCGGCACGCCCTGGGTTCACCTCGACGCGGGATCGGTGCGCTATTGGCCGCGCATGAGCCATGATCAGATCGCGCGGCTGTTCCCCGACGGCAAGACCGTCTTCATTCCCTCCGACGGGGTTCCGCTGCCCGGCTACCAGCAGGCCGCGGCGGAAATCGAGGCGCGCGGCGGCGCCGTCTACATGGCCTCGGCCGAGACCGGACGGTCGCGCAACCTGCTCGCGATGCTGTTCGGCGGCGGCGAGGACGAGGAGGAGGAAGGCGGGGCGGCGCGCGCCGCCATCGTCGCGGCCAGCCCGTCGGCGCGCGGCGGCGGCGGCGCCCAGACCTTCTTCACCGCGCAATATCAGGCGCCCGGCGCGCCCGCCGAGACGCCGGGCAGGACTGTTCGGAGCGCGGCGCACGGCGAGCCCTTCCTCGCCGCGCCCGAATCGGGATCCGTATTCGCCGCCGGCGCGCAGAAGCCGCAGTTCGTCGCCGCGCTGGAGCGGCCCGCGGTCGGCGACGCCGACGCTGCGGGCTCCATGCCCGCGCAGGCGCTGGCTCCCGTCCCGCCGCACCGGCCCAGCGATCTCGCGGGGTCGGAACTCGGCTTTGCCGCCGCGCCGACCCCGCCTTCGCGCCCGATCGAATTCGCGTCATTGCTCACCACCGTCTCCGACGCCGCGGCGGGACCGGCGCAAGGCGCCGCGCGCGCGCTGCGCAAGAGCGACCTGATCGCCGCCCTGCTCGCGCGTAAATTGCCCGGCGTCATCACCCAGGGCGGCGGCGCGGCGCTTCCGGCCGGCGCCCTCGCGCTCGCCGAGGTCGAGGATCCGCCTCAGCCGCCGGGGCGTCCGGCGCCGCTCACCAAGGCCGCGGCGCTCGCGGCGGTTCTGCCGCCGGCCGGTTCGCTGAGGCTCTCCCCGCTCGCCCGCGCCGCCCTGCTGTTCGCCGATCTGCCCCCGGCGCGGCGGGCCGATTCGGGGGTCGCGCTCGTGCCGGCCAGAATCGACCGATCCAACTTCAGCCTCATGACCACCGCGCCGACGCGCGCGCAGAAACCGGCGAGCTGGCCGGCCCGCCTCGTGGCTTCGCCGCTCGACGCGCGGTCGGCGGTGCAACTGGCGATGCTGGCGCCCGCCTTCCCGACGTCGGCGGGCTTCGCCAAGCAGCCCTACGGCGATCTGCGGTCGGACGCTTTCACCGGCTCCGCCGTCCCGCAGCGCGGCGAGGCGACGATCGATTCGCTCGATCTGCGCGGCCCGACGAACTGATCGGCCGGTCGCAGGCGGAGTCCCGGCGTCGCGCCGGTGGGCCCGTGGGTTTTCGCCGGACGAACCGCACGGGGGCATCCGCGCGGCGGATGTCGGCGCGGGGCGCGGCCGGGCCCCGGTCGAACGACCTTTCAGCACGACCGCGCACGGCGAACCGATCGCGCTCCGCCACCCCTGCGAATTCCCGCTTCGCCTCGCGCGACCGGGGACGCTCAGGCCTTGTCGAGCGCGTATGCGCCGGGGCCGGCGGATGCGAGAAACAGGAAGATGAAGCAGAACAGGACCGCCGGTTCGCCGAAGTTGAGCGCCGGGAAGAATGCCATCGGCAGATGAGCGATGAAATAGGCCGCGGCCATGAATCCCGAGAGGACGAAGGCGACCGGCCGCGTGAACAGGCCGATGACGATCAGCGCGCCGCCGATCAGCTCGACAATGCCCGTTCCGACGATCATCGGTCCGGGCATCTTGTCGAGAAACGGCAGATTGGCGGGAAATCCGAGCAGCTTGCCGGTCCCGTGCTCGAGAAACAGCAGGCCGGCCATGATCCGCAGAGCCGACAGCAGCGCCGGCGACCAGGATCGCGGAATGATGGTGAAGTCCATGGTTCTGCCTCTCCGGGCGAAAAATCGCCCCTATGATGACGCCGGCGCCCTCGCGGCCGGCTTCGCACATGCAAAGGGCAGGCGGCCGAAGCCGCCTGCCCCGTCGAGTCCTCCCGGAATCAACTCAACCGCGGTCGCGCGCCGGGGTCAGAGGAACTTGGCGATCTGATCGAAAGCGAAGCGCGGGCTGCGCGGGAACAGCTTGGAATGGTCGCCGTAGCCGATGTTGATCAGCACGTTCGACTTGAACCGGCCGTCGGGGAAGAATTCGGCGTCGACCTTGGCGGTGTCGAAGCCGGTCATCGGGCCGGTGTCGAGACCGACCGCCCGTAGCGCGATGATGAGATAGGCGACCTGGAGGGTGCCGTTCTGGAACGCGGAGCGGGTCGCGAAAACCTCGTTGCCCTCGAACCACGGCCGCACGTCGAAATGCGGCATCAGGAACGGCGCGTGCTCGAAGAACTTCGGATCATAGGCGGTCAGGGCGACGACCGGCGCGGCGAGCGTCTTGGCGAGATTGCCCTCCATCAGCGCGGGCTTCAGGCGCTCCTTGGCCTCCTTCGACCGGAGGAAGAGAATGCGCAGGGGCGACTGATTGGCGCTGGTCGGCCCGATCTTGGCGATATCGACCGCCTCGCGCAGCAGCGCTTCGGGGACGGGCGTGTCGAGAAATACGTTGTGCGTGCGCGCCTGCGTGAAAATCTGCGCGAGGGCGGCCGAGTCGATTTTTTTGTGTTCGGGCATGGAATACTCCTTCGCCCTTCCAATGCGGCGTTTGATGCATCATTGCAACCGGTAAAATTATGTTAGTATCCATCGGCGTGACCGATGGATCGCCGGAGGCAAAATGATCGACCCGTTGACGCTCGACCAGATGAGAATCTTCGTCGCAGTGGCGGAAACCGGCAGTTTCTCGGCTGCGGCGCGGCGGCTCGGCCGCGTGCAATCGGCGGTCAGCCAGGCGATCAACACGATGGAGGCGGTGCTGGGAGTGCCGCTGTTCGATCGCGCTGGCAAGACGCCGAGCCCGACCCGCGCCGGGGCGATCCTCCTCAAGGACGCCCGGCGGCTGATCGACGGCGCGCGGACGATGAAATCGCGCGCGGCGAGCATCATGGACGAAGTCGAGCCCGAACTGACCCTGGCGGTCGACGCGACTTTCCCCAACGATCTCCTGATGGAGAGCCTGAAGGCGCTGCGCGTCGAATTCCCGCAATTGCCCGTTTCGGTGTTCACCGAAGGCCTGGGGGGCGCCGAGCAGCGGCTGCGCGAAGGCGTCGCCGGCTTCGCCATCTATCCGATCGACGCGACGGGCGCGTCTGACCTGGTGGCCGAGTTTCTCACCGACATCGCGCTGATTCCCGTCGTTTCGGCCGATCATCCGCTGGCGCTGGAGCCCGCGCCGATCACGCGCGAGACGCTCGAGCCGCATGTGCAGCTCGTCCTGACCGACCGCACCCCTCTGACCCAGCACCGCCTCGGCGGCGGCGTCGTCAGCCATCATGTCTGGCGCTTCGCCGATCTGGCGACCCGGCTCGAATTTCTGCTCGCCGGCTTCGGCTGGTGCAACATGCCGGCCCATATGGTCGCCGATCCCATCGCGGCGGGACGGTTGAAGCGGCTCGAGACCGGCGAACACGGCGCCATCGAGTTTCGCATCCACGTCGTGCATGAGCGCGGCCGCGAAATCGGCCGCGCCGGCCGCTGGCTCGTCGCCGACTTGCGCGAGCGCTTGCAGAGCGTCGCCTGCAAGAGCCGGCGCCGCGAACTCGAACACCAGCTCGCCATCGGAGCGGGCCATGCCGCTCGCAGCGACGCGATTGGGTCGATGCGCGCGGCCGCGCGGCCCGAGCCGGCGCCGCGCGAACCCGCCGACGCCGCGGGCGGCTAGGCGAAGGCGCGGCGGGTTGCAGCCGCGGCGAACGGGCCAGCCCGCGGCGCCCCAAGAGCGGGGGTAGCCGCCGCCGCCGGTCAACGTCTCGTGAAGCCGTCGTCGGACCAATCCTCGCTGCCGACGCCGTGGCGGACGAAGAACAGGCCGCCGGGATCGTATTTCGCCTTGACCATGCGCAAGCGCGGATGGTTCGACCCCCAGAACGCGTCCTGCCACGACGCATTGAAATAATTGCTCTCGGACACATAGGATCCTGCGTCCGGGGCGATCCGGCGCAGCTCGGCGGTCGCGGCGTCGACCGCAGCGGCGTCCCGTCGCGCCGCCGCCACGTCGAGGGCGGGGCGCGGCAGGCCTGGATAGCGCGGCGCCTCGCCGCCCGCGACGATCGCCAGCGCGAAGGCCTCGGTCATCGCGGGATTGGTCGCCGTCTCCCTGGCGGCGGCGATCGCTTCGTCGGGCGCGCCGGCGAGGCCCTTGTTGAAATGGAGTTCGACCTTCTTGTGACGGCTGGCGGCGAACAGCGCCTCCGCGAGGCGCCCGCGCCCCGCGTCCGCGAGCAAGGAGGCGGGCAGCCACAGCGACTCATAGCCGTGCAGGAACATGCCGGCCTGGTCCTGATCGCCCCGCCACCAGCCGTGATGGTGCGGCGCGCCGGCGCGCGGATCGGCGACCATGAACGGGTTGCCCGCGACGTCCCAGAAGCGCCGCGCCGGCAGCGCGCCCCCGCCATGGCTGGCGCTGAGCGCAAAGTCCTGCGGCGCGGCGGCGACCCAGTCGAACAACGGCTGCCAGACCGCTTTCGTCTGGGCATTGTCGAGGCCCTGGCACACCATCGACAGATTCAGCGCATTGTCCGGCCCGAGCGCGATCTGTTCGCCCCAGTGCGGATTGAAGAGATCGTCGACATAGAAGCCGAGGAAGCGCGCGATCAGGCGGCGGAACGCCTCGTCCGATTGCGCCTTGATCGACCCCCAGACGCCGCCGAAGTACGCCGGCAGGTCATGGGTGCGCAGCGTCACCCGCGTGACCACGCCCCAGCTGCCGCCGCCGCCGCCCTTCAGCGCCCAGAACAGATCCGGATTCGTGCCGGCGTTGGCGATGCGAACCGCGCCGTCGGCGGTGACGATCTCGGCTTCGAGCAGCCCCGCCGCCGCCGTGCCGAACGCCTTGGAAAAGCTGCCGAAGCCGCCGCTCTGAATCAATCCCGCGACGCCGACGTCGGCGCAGCCGCCGCCTTGCACGTAGCGGCCGGCCTCGGTCGTGACGGCGTGGTAGAGGTCGATCCATACCGCGCCCGCTTCGGCGCTGACCGCGGCGGAGGGCGCGATCCTTCCCTCGCAGCCTTCCGGCGTGAACGCGTCGTGCAGCGTCACCTTGTCCATCGCCCGCGTCCAGATCAGCAGCGAGTCGGGCGCGTTGGACGTGCCCTGATAGCTGTGACCCGCGCCCTTGACGACGAGGCGCAGATCATGGTCGCGGGCGAAATTCACGGCCGCCGCGACGTCGCCGGCGCCCAGCGCCTTCACGACATAAGCGCTGGGCGCCGGCGTCCACGCGTCGAGCCAGCCGGAAACCTGCGTCCCGCCGGGCTGGTCGCCGAGGTAGAACGGATTCTTGATGTTCGCCACGGCGTCGATGCAGGACGCGCCCTGGGGATCGCCAGCGCAGGCGCCGAACGGAGCGGGCGCGGCGATCAGATTGCCGCCGACCGCCTCGTTCAGCCTGGCCCAGTTCGCCGCGCTCGGCCAGGCGGCGTCGCCGGGCCGGACGCGGCTGAGCTCCGACGCGGCGGCGGCGCCTGCGAACCGCAACGGGAAATCGGGTCGCGCGGCGATCAGCGCCGCCATTCCCTTGAGCATGTCTCGTCTGCGCATTTCTCACCTTTGCTGTGCGGGCCCTATCCCTTAGGCTGCGGCGTTTGCGATGAGACCGAGCCCCTCCAAATCCGTCAAACGCGGGAATTCTTCCAGACCCGCGCCGCCGCAGGAAGGGCGCGGTGACCGCGCGCGCCAATTTGGTGACGTCTGGCGCTGGCTCGGGATGACCGGCGACCTCGCGGGGACGAGCGGCGTCCCGCGGCGAACGCTGCTCTACTGCGGCGCGGTCGGCGCCGTGACGGTTGGCGTCGTCAACGCCATCAACGTCATCACCATCGTCCACGAGGAGCCGCAATTCGGTCTCGCCGCGCCCATCGTCTGGGAGGCGACGAGCTGGTTCACCTTTGTCGCGTTCCTGTGGATCGCCTGGATCGCCTGGCGTCTCGCGCCGCTCTCGGCGTGGCCGCGCTGGAGGCTGCTGATCCATGTTCCGGCGGCGCTGGCGTTCTCCCTCGCCCATGTCGCGGGCTTCGTCGGCTTGCGCAAGCTCGTTTACGCGCTCGGGAGCGCGCATTACGAATTTGGCTTCACCGCCTCGCATTTCCTCTACGAGTTCGCCAAGGACGCCTTCGGCTATGGGTCGTTCGTCGCCTCGTTCGCGCTGGTCGAGCATCTCTTGCGCCAGCAATCGCTGATCGACGCGCCGGGGCAGACGCTGACCTTCGACATCCGCGACGGCCCGCGGCTCACCCGCGTGCGGCTCGATCAGGTTCTGGCGATCGCCTCGGCCGGAAACTATGTCGAGTTCGTCCTCCGCGATGGCCGCAAGCTGCTGATGCGCTCGCCGCTGTCGGCGCTGGAGAATGAGCTCAGCCCGCGCGGATTCCTCCGCACGCATCGCTCCTGGCTGGTCAACGCCGGGCAGGTGACGGCGCTGAAACCGGAGGGATCGGGCGATTACACGGTCGAGCTCGGGAGCCTCGCGGCGCCGCTGTCGCGCCGTTTCCCGGCCGCGCTGGCGCGACTGCGCGGCGGCTGACGCCCTCGCCGAACGCGCGCGTCCGATCCCGGCGATCCGCCTCGCCTGCAACGAAAAGGCCCGCGCGGAGCGATCCGCGCGGGCCGATATCAGCGTCGGCGATCCGGCGAGCCGATCACTCCGGCTTCTTGACCACCTTGTCGCGCGCCTTCAGAGCGGCGCCGAGAATGTCGCCGAGCGAGGCCCCGGAATCGGCGGAGCCGTATTGCGCGATCGCCTCCTTTTCCTCGGCCACTTCGAGCGCCTTGATCGAAACCGCGACCTTGCGCGCGCGGCGGTCGAACTGGGTGATGCGCGCATCGACCTTCTCGCCGACGGCGAAGCGTTCGGGACGCTGGTCGCCGCGATCGCGCGCCAGTTCCGACCGCTTGATGAAGGCGGTCAGATCCGAGCCGGCGATCTTGACCTCGAGGCCGCCGTCCTTGACCTCGATCACTTCGCAGGTGACGACGAGGCCCTTGCGCAATTCGCCCGGCGCGCCGGTGTCGGCGCCCTCTTCGGCCGGCCGTTTGGCCGCGAAGGGATCGCCGCCGAGCTGCTTGACGCCGAGCGAGATGCGCTCCTTCTCGGTGTCGACGTCGAGCACCTTGGCGCGCACCAGGTCGCCCTTCTTGAACTCCTCGATCGCCTGCTCGCCCGGCTTGTTCCAGTCGAGGTCGGACAGATGGACCATGCCGTCGACGTCGCCGTCGAGGCCGATGAACAGGCCGAACTCGGTCTTGTTCTTGACCTCGCCCTCGACCTCGGAGCCGACCGGATGGCGTTCGGCGAAGGCTTCCCAGGGGTTCTGCAGGGTCTGCTTGAGGCCGAGCGAGATGCGGCGCTTGGCCGAATCGACCTCGAGCACCTGGACGTCGACCTCCTGGCTGGTCGCGATGATCTTGCCGGGATGGACGTTCTTCTTGGTCCAGGACATTTCCGAGACGTGGATGAGCCCCTCGATGCCCGGCTCCAGCTCCACGAACGCGCCATAGTCGGTGATGTTGGTTACGCGGCCCTTGAGGCGCATGCCGAGCGCATATTTGGTCTCGATCGACGCCCAGGGATCCTCGAGCAGCTGCTTCATGCCGAGCGAGATGCGGTGGGTCTCGTGGTTGATCTTGATGATCTTGACCTTGACCGTCTGGCCGATGCTGAGCACCTCGGTGGGATGGTTGACGCGCCGCCAGGCGATGTCGGTGACGTGCAACAGGCCGTCGATGCCGCCGAGATCGACGAAGGCGCCGTAGTCGGTGATGTTCTTGACCGTGCCGTCGATGATCTGGCCCTCGGCGAGGTTGGCGACGATCTCGTGGCGCTGCTCGGCGCGGCTCTCTTCGAGCACGGTCCGGCGCGAGACCACGATGTTGCCGCGCCGGCGATCCATCTTGAGGATCTGGAACGGCTGCGGCACGTTCATCAGCGGCGCGACGTCGCGCACCGGGCGGATGTCGACCTGGCTGCGCGGCAGGAACGCCACGGCGCCGTCGAGGTCGACGGTGAAGCCGCCCTTGACCTGGTTGAAGATGACGCCGTCGACCTTCTCGTTCTTCTCGAACGCCTGTTCGAGCTTGACCCAGCTCTCCTCTCGGCGCGCCTTGTCGCGCGAGATGACGGCTTCGCCGAGCGCATTCTCGATGCGCTCGAGATAGACCTCGACCTCGTCGCCGACGCCGGGCGCGGGATCGCGGCCGTGATTGGTGAATTCCTTGAGCGCGACGCGCCCCTCGGTCTTGAGACCGCAATCGATGATCGCCATGTCTTTCTCGATGGCGACCACCCGACCCTTGACGACGGACCCTTCGAAGGCCTCGTCCTCGCCGTAGGTCTCGTTCAGCAAGGCGGTGAAATCCTCGCGCGAGGGCGCGTAGGAATTGGCGGATACGGACATTCTCTCTCCTGGGATGCCCCGATGGGGCGGCGCCGGCGGGTTGGCGTTGCAGGGAGCTCCCGATCGCCGGATGAGCCGCAAAGCGGCTCGTCACCGCCAAGAGGCGGGCCGGCGCTCGGACCGGCGACGAGAACTGACGTGACGCGCCAGGCCGCGAAGCCGGACGCGCCGCTGATATAGGAGGATCCCCGCACGAGAGCAAGGGAGATCCCACGGCGCGCGGACGCAGAACGCGACCGTCAGCCGAACGCGCGCATCGGGCGAGCTCCATCGCCAAACGCCGCAATATGCGACCCGTCAGCAGCGGACGCGGCTGCGAGTCATCCGCTGCGCCGCCCGCCGGCCTTCGTCCGTCCGTCCGGGAAATTGGCGGCCGGCCGCGCCGGCCCTCTCGCAAATTGCAAAGTTTGCCGCTATAGCCCCCCGCAACGTCCCCTACCCGAATGGACCGGCCTCGGGCGGTCCTCCCAAAGGAGCAGACATGTTACCGTCCCGCAATGCGCCGCTCGGCCGGCGCGGCCTCGCCGTCGCACTCGGCCTGGGCGCTTTCCTGATCGCCGCCGGCTTCGCCCAGGCCGAGCCCAAGGTCCTCGCCAAGATCGACGGCGCTCCGATCACCGAGGACGACGTCAATGACGCGCTCGAGGACATCGGCCCGGGGCTGCCCAAGAACCTCGACGGGCCCGCGCGCCAGCAATATGCACTCGACTATCTCATCGACATGAAGCTGGTCGCCAAGAAGGCGGCGGCCGACAAGCTCGACGCCGGCCCCGCCTTCGCGCGGCGCATGGCCTATTATCACGACAAGCTCGAAATGGAGGCGCTGCTGACCGACGTCGCGGCCAAGGCGGCGACCGACGAGGCCGAGCACAAGGCCTATGACGAAGCGGCCAAGGCCAATCCGCCCGCGCAGGAGATCCATGCGCGCCACATCCTCCTGCCGACCGAGGAGGAGGCCAAGGCGGCGCTCGCGCGGGTCAAGAACGGCGAGGATTTCGCCAAGCTCGCCACCGAACTGTCCAAGGATCCGGGCGGCGAGGGCGGCGACCTCGGCTGGTTCACCAAGGACAAGATGGTGCCCGAATTCGCCGAAGCCGCGTTCAAGCTCGAGCCCGGCCAGGTCTCCGAACCGGTCAAGAGCCAGTTCGGCTGGCACATCATCAAGGTCGAGGAAAAGCGGATGAAGACGTTCCCGCCCTTCGAGCAGGTCAAGGAGCAGGCGGCGCGCTACGTCGTCCAGAAGGCCCAGAGCGACCTGATCGTGAAGCTCCACGAGGGCGTCAAGATCGAGCGCACCGAGGAGCCCAAGCCCGCCGCCGACGCCGCCAAGCCCGCCGACAAGCCGGCGGACGCCAAGGCGCCCTGACCGGGGCCGGGAAAGGGCCGAGCCCTCCCGGCTCGCCTCACCGACCGGACGATCCGCCATGGCCGCCCCCGCTCCCCTGTCGCCGCTCGCCCCCAAGACCTACCCGAGCCTGCCGCCGATCGCGGGCGTGCGTTTCGCCGCCGCCGCAGCGGGCGTGCGCTACGCCGGCCGC
>JBEKEI010000057.1:0-24450 GCA_050013915.1 Roseiarcus sp. | reverse complement strand
CGGCGCGATCGCCGGCCCGGCGCGCGCGCCTGCGGAACCGTCGTCGGCGCGGATCAGGATTACGCAATCGCCAACAGCGCCGCTCGAGTTGCCCAGACCCTGCAAGTACTTTGCTAACACTTCATGCGCCGTCCCGCGCCTGCGTCGCCCTGATTTGGCACGGGCCAGGCGCATTCGCCCGCCGCGACGGTCCGGTCGCGGTCGCGCGCCCCGGACGAGCCGCCGGTCAGGGAAGCTCGCGATCGCGGAAGCAGGCCGAAAGCAGGGGATTGGCCGACGCGCCGCGCACCTTGCCGGAGGAGGCCAGGATCAACTGAACGATCGCGGTGTGCAGGCTCTTTGCCTGGGCGACGTCGAAGATCGGCGCTTCGATCCCCCTCACCAGGTCGAACAGCGGCTGCGCCTCCTCGATCGCGCAATGGCCGTCGAGCGTGATCACGCAATCGTCGATTTGCATCGGCATCACACCAACTCCTGGAGATCGAGGATCAGCAGCACGTTGCCGTCGCCCAGCAGCGCAGTTCCGGAAAAGCCCGGCATGCCTTCGAGGACGCCTTCGAGCGGCTTGACGATCACTTCCAGACGTTCGCGGAATCCGTCGACCACGAGGCCGAGCCGCTCGCGTCCGACCCGCACGACCATCACCGCCTCTTCGTCGCGCGGCGGTTCGTCGTCGGCGAGCCCGAGGGATCGGGCGAGTCGGAGAATGGGGATGATCGCGTCGCGCAGCACGAAGGTCTCCATGTCCTTGACGCGATGGATGTGCGCGCGCCTGATCCTCACCGTCTCGACCACGAGGTCCATCGGAATCCCGAAGATGCGGCCGCGGCAGTCGATCGTGACGATCCGGGTGACGGCCATGGTCAGCGGCAGCCGCACCGTCACCGACGTCCCGGCGCCCAGGGTCGTGCGCAGCGAAACCTCGCCGCCCGCCTTGAGCACGGCGGAACGCACGACATCCATGCCGACGCCGCGCCCCGACAGGTCGGAAATTTCCTCCTTGGTCGAGAAGCCGGCGGCGAACACGAGATTGGCGGCGTCCTCGTCGCTCATCTGTTCGGCTTTTTCGGCGCTGACCAGGCCGAGTTGCACGGACTTGGCGCGGACGCGGCGCGGATCGATTCCCTTGCCGTCGTCGGCGACCTCGATCACGACGAAGTCGTTCTCCTGACGCGCCGAGATGCGCAGCACGCCGAGTTCGGGCTTGCCCGCGGCGCTCCGCTCCTCGGGGGTCTCGATCCCGTGGTCGAGACTGTTGCGGACCATGTGGATGAGCGGATCGGCAAGACTCTCCAGCACGTTCTTGTCGGCCTCGGTGTCCTCGCCCTCGATCACGAGTTCGATCTTCTTGCCGAGCTTGCGCGAGATGTCGCGCACCAGCCTGGGAAAGCGCTGGAACACCTGGCTGACCGGCATCATGCGGACCGACATGACGCCGACCTGCAGCCCCTGGGTGATCCGGTCGATGACCGCGAACTGATCCTTGATTTCCCGGGCCAGGGCGCGCGATCCATGGACCTGTTCGGCGCGGGTCGCCAGATAGGACAGGCCGTTCTTGGCGACGATGAGCTCGGCGACGAGATTCATGATCGAGTCGATCTTGGACTGGTCGACGCGCAGCACGCGCGGGATCGCCTTGCCCTCGACCGCCGGGTCGGCGGGCGCCGGCGCCGGCGCGAACGAGACCGGGCTCGACGGCGCGGTCTCGACCATCGTCGGCGCGACGTCGACCGTCGTCGGCGCGGCGACGACCGCCGCGGCGGGATGGATCGCGGGCTCACCCGCCAGGCTCGCGACCAGCGCGCGCAGCGGTTCGAGATCGCCCGCCCGACGGACCGCCGCGATCGCGGCGTCGATGTCCGGGGACGCTCCCGGGCCGCGGACGACCTGAAAGACGTTCCGCAACACCGTGGCGACGGAGGCGAGCCGGCCTGCAACCAGGGCCGGCTCGGCCGGCGTCTCGAGGACGCGGATCTGCTCTGCGGCGAAATCGTGGGCGCGCGCGCGGTCGGCGGCGGCGGCGCTTGCGCGGGCGAATTCGGGAGCGCGCGGCTCGAACCAGACCGGCTTCAGGCCGGTCTCGACCGCGTCGACGAGGGCTTCGAGGTCGTGGCGCCGATCGATGCCGTAGCGGGCCAGATGCGCGTCGCACCACCGCAGCGCCGAGGCCTGAACGCTGGCCGGCGCGACCATCGAGAGCAGCGTCGCGGTCGCGCGCGCGAGCCCGTCGCGATCGTCGGCCGCCAGATGCTTTCGGGCGAGACGGGCGAAGTCGCCGAACAGCGGCCGGTTGGCGGGCGCGCCGGTAGGAATGGCGAGGTCGCGCGGCTCGATCTCGCCGATGACGATGCGGTCGGCGACGTAGCGCATGTGCTCTTCGATCGCCTCCCTGGGCGCGTCGCTGACCGCCTCGAAGCGCAGCAGGCAGGTCAGGGGGTCGAGCGCGTCGAGGCCCGGCAGCGGCGCGCGCGAGGTCACCCTGAAGGCCAGCAGTCCCGGCGCATGGCCGAGCATCGCGACCGGATCGTCGCCGCGGAAGAAGCAATCCTCCTCGGGATCGAACGACCAGGCCACGAGCGCGCGGCCCGAAGCGGCGGCATAGGCGGCCATGCGGTCGGACTCGGGCATGTCGGCCAGCCAGTCGGGCGGCGCGCCCGAGGCGGCGAAGGCGGGGCGGGCGTCCACGTCGACGCTCGCCGCCGGGCGATGGGCGAGCCACCCGCGCAGGACGGCGACCCGCTCGGCCATCGTCGCCTCGGCGTCGCCCGGAAGCTGTTCACGCGCCTCCAGCGCGTCGATCCACTGGCCGACCAGATCGAGGCTGTCGAGCAGTCGGTCGACGATCTCGGAGTTGAGCGCGAGCTCGCCGGTGCGCACTTCGCCCAGCAGATCCTCGGCGGCGTGGACGAGGCGGGTCAGCGGCGCGACGTCGAACAGGCCCGAGGAGCCCTTCAGCGTGTGGACGGCGCGGAACACGTCGTTGATGGCGCTCGGCGAGCCGGCGTCGCGCTCGAGCGCGAGCATGCCGGTTCCAGCCTGTTCGAGGAGCTCGCGCGCCTCGGGGATGAACTGGGCGAGGAGCGCGTTCATGCCGGCGCCTGCTGCGACGGGGCCTGGCCGGTCACCAGCCTGGCGAAGGCGGCGAGTTCGGCCGGATCGACCGGCTTGACGAGATAGAAGTTCGCGCCGGCGGCGTAGGCCCTCGTCTTGTCGTCGGCGCGCGCCTCGGTCGAGATCATGATCGCCGGCACGCCCTGGATCTCGGGCGCCCGCCGGAGCTCGCCGAGGAACGCATAGCCGTCCATTTTCGGCATGTTGACGTCGACGAGCATGACGTCGAACGTTTCGCTCATCGCCTTTTCGAGCCCCTCGAACCCGTTGATCGCCTCCTCGACCGCGAATCCGGCTTCCTCGAGGACCTCGCGATAGTACATCCTCGCCGTGCTCGAGTCGTCGATGATGAGAGCATGTTGCATGGAGCCGGGGACCTCAGGAAAGAGCGGGCTTCTGATAGACGATCGCTTCGGGGAACTTTCGCATGTTGAACAGCGACGAGATTCGACTCATGGACTCCGAGTGGCCGAGACAGACGAAGCCGCCCGGATTCATCGCCGTGAAGATCGCCTCGGCGGCCTCGCGCCTCGATAGATCATCGAAATAGATCAACATGTTGCGACAGAACACGACGTCGAATCCGGCATGCGTCCGTTCGTTGATCGTCTCAAGGATGTTGAGCTGCGAGAACTTGATCGAGCTCCTGATCGCATCGATGATCTGGTGCTGTCCATCCTTTGTTGGGGTCATGTATTTTTTGATCGTGTCGGCCGACACGTGCTGCAATGCGCGCTCGCCATAGACGCCGCGCCTGGCCTTCTCGAGAACTTCGGTGTCGATGTCGGAGGCGACGATCTCGATGTTGAAGTCGTCGACCAGGGCCCAGTATTCCAGGAGGTACAGCGCGATCGAGTATGGCTCTTCGCCGGTCGAGCACGGGATCGACCAGATCTTGATCGTGTCGCCCTTCGAGGAAGATTTGGCGATCTCGGGCATCAGCGAGCGGACGAGGCACTGGAGCTGATAATCCTCGCGATAGAAATAGGTCTCGTTGACGGTCATCGAATTGACGAGCGCCTGCAACTCGACGCCGCTCGCCTGGAAGCGGACCCGATTGAAATATTCGGCGAAGCTCCGCAGGTTGGCGCCGGCCATGCGCTCCAGGATTCGCTTGTCGACGAAATAGCGCTTGTTCTCGGCGAACATGATCCCGGTCTTGCGATAGAAGAATTCCCTGAACTTCAGGAACTCCTCGTCGGAGATGATCGGCGCCGCCGCGGCCTGCAGGGGAATGGGCAAGCGCTCAGCCGATCCGCTTGAGCGCGGCGCGCACCGAATAGGCGAGGAAGGGTTGATCGGGGAAACGCTTGGCCACATCGCGCAGCGCGTCCGCCATCTCAGGGCGACCGGCCTCCGCCAGCACGTCGACCGCCGCCGCGCAGACGTTGACGTGGGGGTCGTTCGCGATGACTTTCAGGGCGATGTCGGGGACCCGGGGACTGTTGAGCGAAATGAGAATGTTCATCGCGAAAATTCGGACGTCGGAGTCGGGATCGGCCAGCAGCTCTTCGATCAGCGGCGTGATGGCCTCGCCCATTTCCTGCAAGGTCTCGATCACCGCGTTGCGAAGGCCCGCGTCGTCGCTGCGCAGGAGACCGAGGATCGATCGTGCGGCGGCGACCCCGCCCTTGCGGACGAGCGTGGTGAGAATCAACTCGCGGACGCCGTGATCGTCCTCGGCCTCCAGCCGGCCCGCCAGCAGCTCCATCGCGCCCGAACGACCGGCCCGCCGCACCGCCGCGCGCCTAGCGGCGACGTCGAGGCTGCACAGGTCGTCCCGCAGGCCGGTGAAGTCGATCTCCGCGGCCGGCTCGCCGGGATAGTCGATGAGGTTGTTCGACGATCGGATGAGCGGCATGGCGACTTCTCACTTGATCCAGGAGATCAGTTGTTCGGCGATCTTGGTGGAAGGTAGGATCCGGTCGGCGCCGCCGAGACGGACCAGTTCGGCCGGCATGCCGTAGACGATCGCCGACGATTCGTGCTCCGCGATGGTCCGGCCGCCGGCCTTCCGGAGCGCCGTCATCGCCTGGGCGCCGTCATTGCCCATTCCGGTCAGTTGCACGGCGACCACTTGCGGCGCCCCGGCGACCCGCATGGCGGTCTTGACGAGGAGCTCGACGCTCGGATGCCAGAGATAGTCGGCGTCCTCGGCGACGGAATTGACGATCCAACGGCCGAGCCGGGTATCGACGACCACATCGGCATTGCCCCGCCCGATGTAGATGCTGCCGCGCTTGAGCTGCATGGCGCCGCCGACCTCGACGACGTTCAGAGGGCAGATCGTGTCGAGCCGCGCCGCGAAGGATCCGGTGAAGGCCCCCGGCATGTGCTGGGCGATGACCACCGGCCAGGGAAAGCTGGCCGGCAGTTCGGGAAGGATGTCTTCGAGCGTCCGCGGCCCGCCGGTCGACACGCCGATGACGACCAGACCCGAAACGGCGTCGAGCGATGCGATCGGGCGCGGCTGCGCGCTGACGTGCGCGGTGCGTTGGACGCGCTGGAGCAGCCCGCGCGCGCGCCGCGGCTTGGCCCTGGCCGCCGCCTTGATCTTGGCGACCAGCTGGCCGCGGACGGTCTCGATGTTGAGCGAGACGGTGCCGCCCGGTTTCTCGACGAAATCGACCGCGCCCAGTTCGAGCGCCTCGAGGGTGACCTGCGCGCCCTTGGCGGTGATCGAGGACACCATCACCACCGGGCGCGGCGAATTGGTCATGATCTCGGACAGGCAGGTGATGCCGTCCATCTCCGGCATGTTCACGTCGAGGGTGACGACGTCCGGATTGTATTGCTCGATCTGCGCGAGCGCCTCGCGCCCGTTGCGCGCCGCCAGCACCTCGAAGCCGCCTTCGGACTCGAAGATGGCGCGCAGATACTTCCGCATCAGCGCGGAATCGTCGACGATCAGCAGCTTGATCATCGGCGCGCGCCGGCGATGGTCCGGCGGTCGCCCAGACCCCTCGGTATGCGATATTGCGGCGTCATGGATGTTCTCGGCCGTTGAACGAAGGGGATGATCGGACAGGGCGCCCGCGCGGGGCGCCCTGGAGTCGAGCGCCCGGCGGCGCTAGCTCGCCAGCTTCATGGCGTGCGTTTCGGTCGGGCTCAGCAGGCGTTCGACGTCGAGCATGAGGATCATGCGCTTGGCGGCGACGATGTTGGCGACGCGCGAGACCGCGCTGTCTTCGTTGGTCGCCACGTCCGGCGCCGACGAAATCTGCGATCGGAGGATCTTCAGGACTTCCGACACGGAGTCGACGATGAAGCCGGTGCGGACGCCCCGGATCATGAACACCATGATGCGCTGGCGATCGTTCCTCGCCATGTCCGGCAGCGAGAACCGGCGCCGCTGGTCGATGACCGGCAGGACCGCGCCGCGCAGGTTGACGACGCCTTCTATGAAATCGGGCGCCTTGGGCACGCGCGTGAGCTGGTCGGGGATGCGCACGATCTCCTGGACCACTTCGATCGGGACGCCGTATTCCTCGTCGGCGACGCGGAACACGACATATTGCTCTTCGTCGTCCGCCTGCCGGCTCGCCGTTTCGGTCTGACCGGTCATTTCGTCTCCTGACTCTGGCGCGGCGACTTCGCCGAGGGCGTCCTGGACCGCGCTGCTGGTGAACAGACGATCGGGAAGGAGGATCGCTACGAGCCGCTTGCCGCCGTCCATCCGGCATATCTGATCGATCTCGCGCAGGCCGGACCCCGAGGACAGCAGACCGGGCAGGGGATCGACGAGGGAAAGCGGGACGCGCAGCACTTCCTTGACGGTGTCGGTGACGAGGCCGATCGATTGGCCCTGGTGGCCGACGACGACGATCCGGCTCTGCTCGCCGATCGCGCTCTGCGCCATGCCGAACATCGAGCGAAGGCTGACCAGCGGCAACAGGCGGTCGCGGAGGTTCATGACGCCGAGGACGTGCCCCTGGGTGTTGGGGATCGCGTTGATCGTCTCCGGGACCTGAACGATCTCCTCGACGCTCTCGATGGGCAGCGCATATTCCTGATTGTCGAGTTCGAACGAGACCAGCTGAATCTCGGCGGAGACGGCGCCTTCCCGATGATGGTCGTTCACGGGCGCGGCGTCGCCGCGCCCCACGGTCGAGCCGCGCGCGGCCGTCCCGAGCGGCTCGCTGGTCAGCTTGCTGGTGTCGAGGATCATGATCATGGCAGAATCGCGCTTGATGATCCCCTCGAGCAGATCGGTGGCGACCGTCGACCGGATTCCGGAAATGTTCTCGATCTCGCGCGGTTCGGCCGTCACCACCCGCGCCATGCGGTCGACGACGAATCCGACGGGCTTGCCGTTGTTGATGACCACGACGCGGGTGGAGTCGTCGTGGACCGCGTCCTTCATCTTGAAGATCTGCCGCAGGTTGAGGATCGGCAGCACCGATCCGCGCAGATTGGCGAGACCCTCGAGACTGGACGACGCCATCGGCACTTCGACCATCTCGGGCAGGCGGATGATCTCCTGCACTTCGGTCAGCGGAACCGCAAAGGTCTCCTCCTCCATCTGAAAGGTCACGAACTGGCGCGTGACCGCGCCTTCGTTCCCGCGTCCAGCGTCCACGCCGGACTCCGAGGGCTCGGCCGGCGCGTCGATCCCGGGCGCCGTCTCCATCGCATTGGACATTTGCAGTCTCCTGGCGGACGGGGCTCAGCTCTGGTTCTGGAGCTCGTCGGCGAGCGATGCGATTTCTTCGATCGCCGCGGCGAGTTCCTCCGCGCCCTTCGACTGCTCCTTGGCGGCCTGCTGCGCCTGCCCCGAGGCGGTCGCGGCCTGTTGCGCCGCCGCGCTGATCTGCTCGGCGCCCTTCTTGGCTTCCCCGAGCGTCTGGGTGATCTGCTCGGCCCCCGTGAGGATTTCGGCGTTGCCGCGCACGACCACGACCATGTCCTCCTGGACGACCTGCAGGTTGACGGTGATCACCTTGTTCTTCTCGACTTCCGCCGCCGCGGCGGCGGAGATTTCCTCGAGATCGCGGCGCACGATGACGATCTGATCCTGGATCGCCTTGACGAGGTCCTTGATCTGCTCGGCGTTCTGCGCGGAATCCCTGGCGAGGTTGCGGATGTCGGTGGAGACCACCATGAAGCCCTTGCCGAATTCGCCGGCGCGGGCCGCCTCGATGGATCCGTTGACGGCGAGCATGTTGGTCTGGATCGCGACGGTGGAGATCGCATCGACGATCTTGTCGATCTTGCGGCTGACCTGTTCCAGGGCGTTGACCTGGTCGCGCGTCTTGTTGGTCTCCTCGAGCGAGGCCGAAACCCCGGCGATCAGCTGGTCGACCGAGACGCTGTTCTCCTTGATCTGGATCATGATCGCCTCGCCGCGGTCCACGGCCTCCTTGGCGCGCTGCTGGGTGACGGCGGCGCCGCGCTCGATCTGGTTGACCGCCGCGATCGACTGGGTGGCGCCCGACGACTGCTGGGCGGCGCCGCGATTGATCTGCTCGAGCGCGGTCATGATCTGCCCGGCGGCGCGGGTGATCTCCTCCACCGCGGACGACAATTCCTCGGCCGACGAGGCGACCTCCTCGGCGCTCTTGCTGACGTCGGTGGCGTTCTTCAGGTCTTCGGCGAGGGTGGAGAGTTCGTTGGACGCCTGGTCGCTCTGCGACAGCGCCGTCGTCTGCTGATCGACGGTCTTCAGCGCTTCCTCGCAGGCCGCCGATTGCTCTTCGGCGGCCGCGGCGATCACTTCCGAGCCCTTCTGCGCCTCGACCGCGGCCTTTTCGCTCTCGATCGAATATTTGGTGATCTCGTCGGCGCCCTTGAGAATCTCGGCCATGGCTCCGCGAACGCCGTCGAGCTGGACGGCGATCACCTTGCCCTTTTCCACCTCGTTGCGCGCCGCCTGGGCCGATCGGTTGATCCCCTCGGCGATGACCTTCACATCGCTCTGGATCTTGCCGATCAGTTCCTGGATGTCGCGGGCGCTCTTTTCCGAGGTCTCGGCGAGGGTGCGCACTTCGTCGGCGACGACCGCGAAGCCCTTGCCGTGCTGGCCGGCGCGCGCCGCCTCGATGGCCGCGTTCAGCGCGAGCAGATTGGTCTGGTCGGCGATGCGGCCGACGGCGCGAACGATGTCGCCGATGCTCGCCGCCTGCCGCTCGAGTTCGAGCAGCATCGTGACCGATGCGGTCTGCCGATCGGCGGCGGTGCCGATGCTGGCGACGCTGGCGCCGATCTGCTTGGCGAGATCGCCGACGAGCAGGCGGGAGGTGTCGGTCTTGTGCCGCGAGGTTTCCGCGACGGTCTTGGCCTGGCCCATCGCGCCGGCGATGCTGGTGATCGCGCGGCGGGATTCCTCGGAGGCGCTCGACGCCTCCTCCGAACCCGCGGCGATCAGCTCCATCGCCTTGCGGAGCTCTTCGGCGGCCGAAGCCGACTCGCTGATGCCGCTGGCGAGTTCCGCGGTCGCCGAGGCGATCCGCTCGGCCGCCTTCTGCTGGCGGGCGTGGGTGCGGACGGTCTTGCGACTGTCTTCGGCGACCCGCGACAGCCGCGTCGTCGCAGCCTCCTCGGCGCCTCTGGCGAGACTCGAGACGTTCTGGATTGCTGCTTTCTTCACGAGTGCCATTTTGGCTCCATTCAGCCCCCGGCGGGGCAGATGATGAAAAGTCGATCGGAATCGTGTCGCTGCTGGCGCGGCGAGGGATTTGTTTCTTGAGTTTTATTGGATTTTATGCGGAAACGGGCAAGAATTATTCAGTATTTACTGCAATAAATT
The DNA here is from genome assembly GCA_050013915.1 of Roseiarcus sp. Lineage (GTDB taxonomy): Bacteria > Pseudomonadota > Alphaproteobacteria > Rhizobiales > Beijerinckiaceae > Roseiarcus. The sequence goes on along the minus strand of JBEKEI010000057.1, from coordinate 14,594 downwards.
GCAGAAAACTTATGGCGGCAATTCGTTAACAATTGGTTAACGAGAACCAGAAACTACGCGTGATCGCTGCCTCCGCGGGCGCCCGCTTCACCGGCGGCGGGGGGCGGAGCGGCCCCCTCACAGTGAGGCGGATGGCGTCGATGGCGCAGACGGCCCTCTTCGCCCGGCCTTGACGACGCCTGCGCCGTCGGCGTCGAGCGCGGCGCCCCTTTTTTGCCTCGACGGCCGTCGATAACGCGAGCAGCGCGTCGATTTCTCTCCTTTGAGTTCGTCTATGGTGAGCCCAAACTCGCGGCGCCGGCCGACACCAATTTCGGAAGCTCCATCTTCAGCCAATCGACGATGATATAGATCCTGTCCTCGTCGAACCCCGCGGCGCCAAGTTCGACTTCGAGGGCCGCGTCGACTTTCAGGCCCTTGCCATATTTGGCGACGAGGCTGTAAGCGCCGGCGATCGCGCGTTCGTCGCGGATGAGGCTTTCCGTGTTGCCTTCGCCGGGATTGAAATCCAGACGTCGAGACCCGGCCAGCGCGCGATATGCGCTGTCGTCCCGCAGCTTGATTTCGTCCCGGATCATGGCGGCGAGAATCGCCCAGGTCTGGTCGAGCGTGGCTCGTCCTGTCAGCATCATGTCACCAAGGCCGAGGAAGCGCGCGTTGAGCAGCGCAGCCATTGTTCTGGCGCGGGCGGGTTCACGAACCCTAAAGCTGAGCGCGATCGTCATGGCGACGGGGGCTCGCCGCAGGCGACTTTCTTTCGCCACCAGTAGACGGCGCCGCGCCGACGGACGTTCTCGCAGGGGCTTATCGACCCACCCCGGCGTACAGGCCGGTGATACTGCCGGGCGTACAGCGCCCCCGGATGACCGCAGCCAACGGGGTGGACCCGATTGAAATCAATGGGTTAGGGCGGATTCTGGCTGGGGGACTAGGATTCGAACCTAGATTGACGGAGTCAGAGTCCGCAGTTCTACCGTTGAACTATCCCCCAAAGCGCCGCAGGCGCAGAGCGCGCTAGATAGCGAAGCCCGGCGCGCGGCGCAAGGGGCGGGCCGGGCGGCTTGCGGCGGGCGGGCCGAGCAGGCAATGTCCGCCCGCCGGCGCGGCGTCGCCCGATCGCGCGCCGCCGGCGCCCAACGAGGAGGAGGCCGATGTCGCACAAGATTCTCGTCGCCCAGGGCGGCGGGCCGACCGCCGTCATCAACCAGTCGCTGGTCGGCGTCGCGCTCGAGGCGCGCAAGTTCGCCTCGGTCGCGCGCGTCTATGGGGCGGCGTTCGGCGTGCGCGGCATCGTCGACGAGGATTTCGTCGATCTCTCGCGCGAGACGACCCGCAATCTCGAGGCGGTCGCCAATACCCCGTCCTCCGCGCTCGGCTCGACGCGCGACAAGCCCGACCGCGCCTATTGCCAGGAAATCCTCAAAGTCCTCAAGGCGCACGGCATCGGCAGCTTGTTCTACATCGGCGGCAATGATTCCTCCGACACGGTCCGCATCGTCGCCGAGGAGGCGAGGAAGGAGGGCCATGCGCTGCGCTGCGTGCACATCCCCAAGACGATCGACAACGATCTGGTCGGCAGCGACCATACGCCGGGCTTTCCCTCGGCGGCGCGCTTCGTCGCCCAGGCCTTCGCCGGCGCCAACCTCGACAATTCGGCGCTGCGCGGCGTCTATGTCGCGGTCGTCATGGGCCGCCACGCCGGCTTCCTCACCGCCGCCTCGGCGCTCGCGCGCAAATTCCCCGACGACGGGCCGCACCTCGTCTATCTGCCCGAACGCGTGTTCGAGACCGACCGCTTCCTCGCCGACGTCAAGGCGACCTTCGAGCGCCACGGCCGCTGCATCGTTGCGGTGTCCGAGGGAATCCACGACGCGCAGGGCGCGGCGATCATCACCAGGCTTTCCCAGACGGTCGAGAAGGACGCGCATGGCAACGTCCAGCTTTCGGGCACCGGCGCCCTCGCCGACCTGCTGTGCGAGGAGATCAAGGGCAGGCTCGGCATCAAGCGGGTGCGCGGCGACACCTTCGGCTATCTCCAGCGCTCCTTCGCCGGCTGCGTCTCCGACGTCGACCAGCGCGAGGCGCGCGAGGTCGGCGAGAAGGCGGTCCAGTATGCGCTGTGGGGCGAAACCGACGGCTCGGTCGCGATCCGGCGCACCGGGAACTATGCGGTCGACTATCCGCTGATCCCGCTGGAAGCCGTCGCGGGCAAGACGCGGACGATGGAGGACGCGCTGATCGCGCCGGCCGGCAATGACGTCACGCCGGCGTTCGCGGACTATCTGCGGCCGCTGCTGGGGGCGGGGCTGCCGGAGGTGGCGCGGCTGCGGATGAGCCGGGTGGCGAAAATCCTGAAGTAGCGGGCGCCGCGCCCGCGGCGATCCCGGGCGTAGGAGATCGACGGCAGAAAATCCATGTGCGGGCGCCGATCACGCCGTTCGGGCGGCGCCGCCTCACACCGTGAAGCTCACCCCGCAGCCGCACGACGCCACCGCGTTGGGGTTCTTCACCTTGAACGACTGGCCCATGAGGTCGTCGACGAAGTCGATCTCCGAGCCCTTCATATATTCGAGCGAAACGGGATCGACGAGGATCGTCGCGCCGTCGCGCTCGACGACGAGATCGTCGTCGGCGCGCGCCTTCTCGATGTCGAAAGCGTATTGGAAGCCCGAACAGCCGCCGCCCTTCACCGAGACGCGCAGGGCGGCGCCCGTCTCGGCCGAGAGGATCCTGGCGAGCCGGCGCGCCGCGCTCGCGCTCATCGAGACCGACGGAAAATCGCTCGTCACCGAAATCGCCTCATCCATGTCGCTCTGTTCCCGTCGGAAATCTGGAAGTCCATGCTAACATAGGCCGTTCGTGAGCAACCTTCAACGCGTGGACCGGCGGGGCGGCCGATCGAGGCGGGGCGATCCGTCTATTGCGCGGCGGCGCGCGGGATCGCCAGCGAGCCGTCGATGACGGTCCCCGTTCGCCATCCCAGACACCCCCGGGACACCCAATTTGGAGCGGCGGCCCCATGCAGACCCCTCGCGCCCCCTATGCGGCCCACCCCGCGGCCTCGCGCGGCCGGCTCGTCCCCGAGCCGCCTTCGGCGACCCGAACGCCGTTCCAGCGCGACCGCGACCGCATCGTCCATTCCGCCGCGTTCCGCCGGCTCGCCCACAAGACCCAGGTGTTCGTCCACCACGAGGGCGATCATTTCCGCACCCGGCTGACCCACACGATCGAGGTCGCGCAGATCGCGCGCGCGCTGGCGCGGGCGCTCCGGCTCGACGACGATCTCGCCGAGGCGGTCGCGCTCGGCCATGATCTCGGCCACACGCCGTTCGGCCATACCGGCGAGGACGCGCTCGACGCCTGCATGGCGCCGTTCGGCGGCTTCGACCACAACAGCCACGGGCTGCGGCTGGTCACCGAGCTCGAGCGGCGCTACGCCGATTTCGACGGCCTCAACCTCAGCCTCGAGACGCTCGAGGGCCTCGTCAAGCACAATGGCCCGCTGCTCGACGACGACGGCCGGCCGCGCGCGCGCTGGGCGGCCCGCGGCGTTCCCGAGGCGATCCTCGCCTATGATCGGCGCCAGCCGCTCGCGCTGGCGCTGTTTGCGAGCCTCGAGGCGCAGGCGGCGGCGATCGCCGACGACATCGCCTATGACGCGCATGACGTCGACGACGGCCTGCGCGCCGGCCTGTTCGATCTCGACGCCATCCGGACGGTCCCGTTCATCGCCGGGCTGCTTGACGAAATCGACGCGCGCCACCCCGGCCTCGAGCGCGCCCGCGTCATCCACGAACTCGGCCGCCGCGTCGTCACCCGCTTCATCGAGGACGCCATCGCGGAAAGCGCGCGGCGCATCGCGGCGGCCGGCGCGCGATCGATCGCCGACGTGCGCGCGGCGGGCGCGCCGCTGCTCGGCTTCTCGCCGGCGTTCGAACGGGCGGACACCGAGCTCAAGTCGTTTCTGTTCGCCAACATGTATCGCCACCCCGAGGTCAGGCGGGTGCGCGAGAAGGCGGCGAGGGTGGTGCACAGGCTGTTCGGCGCGTTCGTCGAGACGCCCGCCTCAATGCCGGAGGAATGGGCGATCGGCGCCGATGCGCCGGCGCGCGCACGGCTGGCGGCGGACTATATTGCGGGCATGACCGACCGCTACGCCCTCGCCGAGCATCGCCGCGTTTTTGACGAGGCGCCGGACTTGCGATAGAGCGGCGCCTCGTCGGGATGCGAGCTTGATGAATATTTTCGTTGATTTTCAGCGGCGTGTCGCCGGTCTGCTGGCGGCGCTCGCCACCGCCGGCGCGTTGCCGGACGACCTCGACCTCGCCCGCTTCGTCGTCGAGCCGCCGCGCGACCCCGCCCATGGCGACCTCGCGACCAATGCCGCGATGGTCTATGCCAGGGAGGCCAAGGCGGCGGGTTCGAACCCGCGCGCGCTCGCCGAAAGAATCGTCGCCGGCCTCGCCGGATTTCCGGAAGTCGCGCGGGCCGAGGTCGCCGGGCCGGGCTTCATCAACATCCGCCTGAAGCCGGAGGTCTACGCGCGCGTCCTGCGCGCCGCGCTGGTCGAGGGCGGGCGCTACGGCGCCGGGGCGCCCGATCCGACCGGCCCGGTCAACGTCGAATATGTCAGCGCCAATCCGACCGGCCCGATGCATGTCGGCCACGCGCGCGGCGCGGTCTTCGGCGACGCGCTCGCCAACCTGCTCGCGTTCTCGGGGCGCGCGGTGACCCGCGAATATTATGTCAACGACGCCGGCGCCCAGGTCGACGTGCTCGCTCGTTCCGCCTTCCTGCGCTACCGCGAGGCGCTCGGCGAGGCCGTGGCGATTCCCGACGGGCTCTATCCCGGCGACTATCTGGTCCCGGTCGGCCGCGCGCTCGCCGCGGAGTTCGGCGATTCCCTGCGCGACCGGCCGCCGGAGGCCTGGCTGCCGGCGGTCCGCGCGCGCGCCATCGCCGCGATGATGGCGATGATCCGCGAGGATCTGCGCGCGCTCAAGGTGGTTCACGACGTGTTCTCGTCGGAGCGGGCGCTGACCGGCGCCGACGGGGGCCCCGATCTCGTGCGGGCGGCGATCGACGACCTCAGCGCGCGCGGCATCGTCTATCTCGGCCGGCTCGAAGCGCCCAAGGGGGGCGCGGCGGAGGACTGGGAGGATCGCGAGCAGACCCTGTTCCGCTCGACCGAGTTCGGCGACGATGTCGACCGTCCGCTGATCAAGTCGGACGGCGGCTACACCTATTTCGCCGCCGACATCGCCTATCACAAGTCCAAGGTCGACCGCGGCTTCCTCAGCCTCGTCGACGTCTGGGGCGCCGACCACGGCGGCTATGTCAAGCGCATGCAGGCGGCGGTCGCCGCCGTTTCCGGAGGGAAGGCGAGCCTCGACGTCCGGCTGTGCCAGCTCGTGCGGCTGATGCGCGCCGGCGAGCCGGTGAAAATGTCGAAGCGCTCCGGCGACTTCGTGACGTTGCGCGAAGTGGTCGATGAGGTCGGCGTCGACGCCGTCCGGTTCATGATGCTGATGCGCAAGAACGACGCGCCGCTCGACTTCGATCTCGCCAAGGTGATCGAGCAGAGTCAGGACAATCCGGTCTTCTACGTCCAATACGCCCATGCGCGCGGGCGCAGCGTGCTGCGCCAGGGGCAGGCGACCTTTCCCGGGCTCGACCTCGGGCGGCCCGCGCTCGCAGGCGCCGATCTCGCGCTGCTCGCCGATGAGGGCGAGCGCGCGATCCTGCGCCTGCTCGCCCAGTTCCCGCGCATCGTCGAGCAAGCCGCTTCGGCGCGCGAACCGCACCGCGTCGCCTTCTACGCCCATGATCTGGCTACGGGATTCCATGCTCATTGGAACCGGGGCAAGGACATGCCCCATTTACGATTCGTTAAGGAAGATCATAGAGAGTTGACTGTCGCCCGCATGGCTCTGGCGAGCGCCGTGACCGGGGTTCTCGCCGTTGCATTGTCGATTTTGGGAGTCAACGCGCCCGAGGAAATGCGGTAGAAATCGTCGAGCGGTCATTTTTTTCAACGCGGGACCGCCAAGCATTCGCCGCACTGCGCCTTCAAGAGGGCGGTTGCTGGCGGGCCCATGCGGCATTCCAGTGGAATGAGGTTTTCGATGAACGGTTCAGCGTTGATGGCGCCGCCCCAGGTCAATCTCGACGAGTTCGAGCAGCGGCTGCGTATGGTTGGCTCTCCGGTCGGGCCGCAGGAGGACCCGCTCGAGGAATTGGCGCGGCTGGTCGGTCTCGACGCCGACGAAGCCGGCTCGATCGCCCGGGCGCCCGAGCCGGCGCCGAGGGGCGAGGCCCTGCGGCTGCCCCAGGTCCATCTGCTGCAGGTCGATGCGGTCGACGGCGAAGGGAGCGAGGCGGGGACGGCGGCCGCCGCGCCGCTCGGGGTCCTCGTGGATCCGCCGTTGCGCCGCGCGCTCGAGGATGTCCGTCCCGCCCATGATTTCGCCCCGCAGGACAATCGTCCGCAGCCGGCGCCCGCGCTCGACGCCCGCCGGAGCGCCGCGGGGGCGGAGCCCGCGACATCGGCGCCGCGCCGCCGCCGGCGCAGCGCCCTGACCATGGGCGTTCTGGTCGCCGTCGGCGCCGCCGGTCTGGTCGGGGTCTGGGTCGTCAAGGGCGAACCGGGCCTGCCGAGAAGTCCGGCGTTGATCCTCGCCGCCGACGGTCCGACCAAGGTCAAGCCCCCGTCGGAGGACGGCGTGGCGTCTACGGACGATGCGTCGGCGCTGCTCAGGGATCAGAGCGGCAAGTCGGACCCGATCACGATCGTCTCCCACCAGGAGCAGCCCAACGATCTCCAGCAGCGCAGCGCGCCGCAGGCCCAGCAATTTGCCGCTGCGACCGACGCCGCGCCTCCGGCCGGCGCGACGACGCGCAGTCTGGCCGCCGGCACCGTCGGCCCGACCACCACCGCGCCCGCCGCGCCGTCGCCGTTTCCGACGCCCAAGCCGGTCAAGGTCGTCTCCGTCCGGCCGGACGGCTCGATCATCGCGCCCGGCCCGGACCAACCGGTCGAGGCCGGACCGGTCCCGGGTCCCGCAGTGCAATTGCCGGCCCCCGAACCTGCGGCGCCGCAGACCCCGCCCGGTGCGGCCAACCTGCCGGCCAATCCGCCCGCGCCGGTCGCCCGGCCCTCGCAGATCGGCGCCGCGCCGCAGCCCGCCTCGCCCAAGCTCGACCTGCCGACCAAGCTTTCGCCGAAGTCGACCGCGCGGGTGCCGATCCCCAAGATCGACACGACGGTTTCCAGCCCGGCCAACGCCGCGCCCGACGCGCCGCAGCAGATCGCCGCGCCCGCCGCCGACAAGCCGGCGAGGGCCGCGCGTCCCGCGCCCGCCCAGCAGATCGCCTCGAACGACCCCGCGCCGACCGCGGCGCCGGCGGGCGCCGGCGGCTGGGCGGTGCAACTGGCCGCGCCTCCGAGCGAGAAGGAGGCGCAGAGCGTCTCGGCGAAGCTCCAGGCCAAATACGCGACCGAAATCGGTGGGCTCCAGCCGACGATCCGCCAGGCCGATTCAAACGGCAAGCAGATCTACCGCGTGCGCCTCAGCGGGCTTTCCAAGGCGGACGCCGCGGGTCTGTGCGAGAAGCTCAAGGCGAGCGGCGGCGTCTGCTTCATCGCGCGCGAATAGCCCGGCGGGCGCGCGCGTGAGAGCCCGGCGCCGATGACCCGCGCCTTCGCCTGCGGGTGCGGCGGGACCGCGCTCACCCCCGAGGAGCGCGCCTTCCTGCGGGACAGCGACCCCTGGGGCCTCATCCTGTTCAAGCGCAATGTCGCCGACCGCGCGCAGTTGCGCGCGCTGACGGCGGCGTTCCGCGATTGCGTCGGGCGCGCCGACGCGCCCGTGCTGATCGACCAGGAAGGCGGCCGCGTGCAGCGCATGGGCCCGCCGCTGTGGCCGGCCTATCCCGCGGCGGCGGCCTTCGGCGCGCGCGCCGACCGCGGCCGCGCGCTCGGCGCCGCCCGGCTCGCCGGACGCCTGATCGCCGCCGATCTGGTCGAGGTCGGGATCACGGTGGATTGCGCGCCGGTGCTCGACGTCGCGCAGCCCGGCATGCACGCCGTGATCGGCGCGCGCGCCTGGTCGGACGCGCCCGGCCCGGTCGCCGCGTTCGGGCGCGCCTTCGCGGAGGGCCTGCTGGCGGGCGGCGTCGCGCCCGTCGTCAAGCATGTTCCCGGCCATGGCCGCGCGCGCGTCGACAGCCATCTCGAACTTCCCGTGGTCGCAGCGAGCCGCGCCGAGCTCGAGGCCTGCGATTTCGCGCCCTTCGCCGCCTTGCGCGACCTGCCGATGGCGATGACCGCCCACGTCGTCTACGCCGCGATCGATCCGGACCGCCCGGCGACGACCTCGCGGATCGTCGTCGAGACGATCGTGCGCGGCGCGATCGGATTCGACGGTCTGCTGATCTCCGACGACCTGTCGATGAAGGCGCTCGGCGGGCCGTTCGGCGCGCGGGCGGCGGACGCTTTCGCCGCGGGCGTCGACATCGCGCTGCATTGCAATGGCGATCCGGCGGAGGCGCGCGCCGTGGCCGAGGCCGCGCCGGAACTGGCGGGCGCTTCGCTGCGCCGCGCACGCGCCGCGCTGGCCTCGATCGCCGCGGGCGCGCGGCCCTTCGACATCGAGGCCGGCCGCGCCGAACTCGCCGCGGCCCTCGCGGCCGATTGAGCGGCCGCCACCCCCGCGCGCGAAGGCGCGCTATCTCGGCGGCGACTTCGGGGTCGCCTTGGCGGTGAGATAGGCGGCGTGGCTGACGCCCAGCAGCCACACGAAGCTCTGGCCGACTTCGGGCAGCGAGGCGAACCCGTCCTTGGGAACTTCGGCCAGCTTCACCCAGAGTCCGCCCGTGTAGATGCCGATCAGCAGCACCGTGAAGACGAGGTTCTGAAGGCGGCTGATGTCGACGACATAGCGGTTGGCGACCTCCTCGCCCAGATAGAGATCGGCCCAGCTCGCCTCGTCGGTCGTCTTGTTGGCGTCCATCGCGCCCTGCCGGGTCGGGGTGTCGTCGCTCGCCATGGGTTGAGTGGCCGGCGGTGCGGCCCCCGGCTGGGGCGCCTGCGTGGCCTGCGCGTTCTCCGCGGCCTGGGGGTCCTGCGCGGCCGCGGCGTTCGGTGCGGCCTGTGCGTTCTGCGCCGGCTGCGCGGGCTGCGCCGCCTGGGCGTTCTGCGCGTCCTGCGCGTCGAGCCCCGGGGACGCCTGCTTCTTGTTGACGACGATCATGTTGCTCGCCACGGGCGAGGCGCTGGCGATGCCGATCAGGCCCAGCAGTTCGGGCGGAATCGTGGGAAACGGGTCGGTGGGCGTCGCCGTCGCGCCCCAATGGACGACGACATTGACGATCGACTCGGTGAAATAGCCGCTGATCAGCACCACGAACCAGGCAACCCATTGCAGGCGCGACAGGCTCAGGCGGTTGCGGTCGTCGATGAGGATGCCGTCGATGCGGCTGTTGACGAGATAGCCGGCCAGTGCGCACAGCGCGACCAGGGTCGCGGTGACGGCGACCCATTCCGGCCTGATCGATTCGCCCACGACCGTCCGATGGGCGGTCAGATAGCCGCAGGCGACCAGGGCGAGCAGCAGCAGAGCCGTCAGCCATCCCCACGAAGACTGCCCGTTCTTCATCCCCCTCTCCCCCCGTTCGACCGATTGCGGCGACCGTCTCGCCGCGCCTCCCGCCATGGCGAAGCCCCGCCGCCAGGCGCCCGATTTCGCCGCCCATCCTGCGTCGCGCCGCGTCGCTGCGCAAGCGGGCGGCGAACCGGGAGCCGGCGCCGCCGCGGAATTTATGACGCTTGATTTTTGTGTCTGCGCGCGCGCGCCCGTGCTATCCGACCTTCGGTCGCGGCGGCCCCGGGGGATTGCGGGGCCGGCGCGCTCGGGTCAACATCGCGCGAAGCGGCGGAAGGGTGATTCGTGGCGGCCCAGTTGGCTTTCGAAATGGAACCGGCGATCGAACGCGGCGAGGGCGAACCGGCCTTCGTGGTCGATGTCGACGGCTTTGAAGGTCCGCTCGATCTGCTCCTCGAGCTCGCACGGCGCCAGAAGGTCGATCTGGCGCGCATCTCCGTGCTGGCGCTCGCCGAGCAATATCTCGCCTTCATCGAACAGGCCCGCCGGGTGCGGCTGGAACTGGCCGCCGATTATCTCGTGATGGCCGCCTGGCTCGCCTATCTGAAGTCGCGCCTGCTGCTGCCCGAGCCGCCCCGGCCCGAGGAGCCGGGCGCGGCCGAACTCGCCGACGCGCTGGCGCGCCGGCTGCAGCGGCTGGAGCTGATCCGGCTCGCGGCCGAGCGGCTGGTCAACCGCCCGCGGCTCGGCCGCGATTTCTTCGCCCGCGGCGAGCCGGAGGCGGTCGCGGTCATCAGGCGCTCGGAATTCCAGGCCAATCTCTATGACCTGCTCTCGGCCTATGCGCGCCAGCGCCAGAAGCACGCGCGCGCGCGGGTGCGGCTGGCGCGCCGGGTCGTCTGGTCGCTCGCCGACGCGCGCGAAGCGCTTTCGCGACTTCTCGGCGTCGCGCTCGACTGGATCGACATGGACCACTGGCTCATCGCCTATTGCCCGGATCCGGCGTTGCGGCGGACGGCGCGCGCTTCGGCGCTCTCCGCCTCGCTCGAACTCGTGCGCGAAGGCAAGCTGGAGCTGCGCCAGGACCGCGCCTTCGCGCCGATCTGGGCGCGCGCGCGGACGGGCGATCGGGCGCAAGCGACGCAATGAAAGAGGGCGTGATGGGCGAAGTGGCGAAACTGTTCGACTGGCCCGCCGCCGCGCCGGAGACGCCGGCCTGCGAGCCGGAAGCGCTGCGCATCGCCGAGGCGCTGGTGTTCGCCGCCGCCGAGCCGCTCGACGAGGCGACGATCGCGACCCGGCTGCCCGACGGCGTCGATGTCGGCCTCGTCATGGCCGAGCTGCAGCGCGTCTATGCCGGCCGCGGCGTCAATCTCGTCCGCGTCGCGCGCAAATGGACGTTTCGCACCGCCGGCGATCTCGCCTGGCTGCTCGCCCGCGAGGAGCGCGAACAGCGCAGGCTTTCGCGCGCCGCGATCGAGACGCTCGCGATCATCGCCTATCACCAGCCGGTGACCCGCGCCGACATCGAGGATATCCGAGGCGTCGCAGTGTCGAGGGGCGCGCTCGACGTGCTGATGGAGGCCGGCTGGGTGCGCATGCGCGGACGCCGACGCTCGCCCGGCCGGCCCATCACCTACGGCACCACCCAGGACTTTCTCATCCATTTCGGGCTGGACGCGATCGGCGATCTGCCCGGGCTCGACGAGCTGAAAGGCGCCGGGCTGTTCGACGGCGCGCTGCCGCCGGGCTTCGGCGTGCCGCTGCCGAGCGATGACGCCGGCCTCGCCGAGGACGAGGAGCCGCTGGAGGCGGCCGGCGACCTCAAGGAGGTCTGGGGCGACCAGGGGGAAGAGGAAGAGGGCTGAGGCCGGTCGGCGCCGGCAAACGGCGTCGGCGCCATGGCGGGCGTCATGTGGCGACGACCGGATCCCGGCGCGCCGCGGAATCTCCGGCGCGCGCGAGCGCGATCATCGGGAAATAGTGCCGGTAGAGGTTGAACGAAATCATGAAGCCGCGCGAAAGCTCCGGCCCCTGGCCGAGTTTTTCCCGCAGCAGGGGATCGCGCAGGTCGATGCGGGCGCCGACGCCATAGCCGGGAAAGCCGGTCGCGGTGTAATGGGCCTCGTCCCAGGTCCCGTCGGCGCGCTGCGTGGCGCAGAGATGGGCGAAGCCGCGCGCCACCGCCGGCTCCGATCGCTCGCCCGCCGCCAGCAGCGCCATCAGCGCCCAGGCGGTCTGCGACGGCGTGCTCGCGCCGCGCCCGATCCGGTCGGCGTCCATGTAGGAGGCGCAGCTCTCGCCCCAGCCGCCGTCGGCGTTCTGCCTGGCGATCAGCCACGCCGCGGCCTTGCGGACGGCCGGCGCGCCCATGTCCTCGCCGATCGCCGCCAGCGCGGGCAGAACCGCGCCGACGCCATAGATGTGGTTGACCCCCCAGCGTCCGAACCACGACCCCTCCGGCTCCTGCTCGGCGTAGACGAAGGCGAGCGCGCGCGCCACTTTCGGATGGTCGGCGTGCAGGCCGAGTTCGGCGAGCGCCTCGATCACATGGGCGGTCACGTCGACGCTCGGCGGATCCAGCGCCTCGCCGAAATTGCAGAACGGAATCTTGGAGATGATCGCCTTGTCGTTGTCGCGGTCGAACGCCGCCCAGCCGCCGTTGGCGCATTGCATGCCCCAGACCCAGCCGAGCGCGCGTGCGATCGCGAACTCGACGCGGCCACGCAGCTCGCCGGCCTCGCCGCGCAGCCTGGCGAGCACGAGCAGCGCGAGCGCAGTGTCGTCGACGTCGGGATAGGCGATGTTGGCGCGCTCGAACGCCCAGCCGCCCGGGGCCACGCCCTTGACCGTCTTCGCCCAGTCGCCGGGCTCGAGGATCTGATGGTCGAGTATGTAGCGCAGCGCGCGCCGCATCGCCGGCGTCTCGGCGAGCCGGCAGCCCGACTCGGCCATCGCCAGCAGGCAGAACAGCGTGTCCCAGACCGGCGATTCGCTCGCCTGGATATGGGTGCCGCCGTCGCGCTCGTAGCTCCAGTGCTCGGACAGCGCGGAAAGCCCGCGCGCCATGACCGGATGGTCGATTGCATAGCCCTCGCCGCGCAGCGCCATCAGCCCGTAGATCCACGGCGGCTGGATGCCGCCCCAGGCGCCGTCGGCGTCCTGGTGGCGGATCATCCATTCCAGACACAGCCTCACCGAATTCTCGCGGAACGGGATCAGCCGCAGCGACTGGGCCGCATGCAGCGCGCGGTCGATCGTCTGGAAAACCGCCTCGAGCGACCAGGGCCTCGCCGGCTTGACCGGGATCGAGAAGTCGAAGGCGGCGATCCCCTCGGGAAACAGCTCCTCGAGCCGGCCCGCTTCGGGCAGCGGATAGACCGGCCGGCGCGCGCAGAGCACCGCGAGCGGCACCATGGTCGCGCGCGCCCATTGCGCGAAATTATAGATGTTGAAGGGGAACCAGAGGGGAAAGCGGATGATCTCGGGCGGCAGGTTCGGGATGTCGCGCCACGGCCAGATCCCGATCAGGGCGAGCCAGTAGCGCGTGAACACGCGGACGTCGCGCAGGCCGCCATGCGCATGGATCCATCCGCGCGCGCGCGCCAGTTCCGGCCGGTCGGCGGCCTCGCCCATCGCGCGCAGCGCGGCATAGACCTCGACGGTCGAATTGATGTCGCCCCCGGGGGCGTGGGGGTAGATGTCCCACGAGCCGTCCGGGCGCTGGCGGTTGAACAGCGCGCGCATCACCCCCGCCCTGATCGGAAGCTCGATCTTCAGGATATGCGCGCACAGCAGCCATTGCGCCTCGATGCAGGAATTGGATTCGACCATGCCGACCCAGTAGCCCTCGGGCTTCTGGGCGGCGAGCAGCCAATCGGTGGCGCGGTCGAGGGTTCGTGCAAGATCGCTCGGGAGCGGCGAAACTTCCTCGCTCAGCGCTTCGGACATCGGCCGCAACCCCGCATGGCGTCACAAAGGGAACGCGATCGGGGCGGCGCCGGCCCCGCTTTCGTCGCGCCCGGCGATCCGTCGCATGCGGTGCGCAGGGTTCGAGGGCGAGAGCGCAAGTCTAGCGGCGCGCGCGCGCGCGCTCCAGTCATTCCTGTCGCCGCCGGGAACGCGCGCGGGCGTTCGTCGGCCGCGTTCCCGCCGCAACCGGGCGCGCGCCGGCCGTTCACGGCCTCAATTAGCCGTGCCCGCGTTCGCGGCTTGTTTTTGTATGCGGGCGCGCTTAGGTTCGGCGCAAGATTTGGCTCGGCGAAGGCGTGCGATCGCGCAGCTCTCGTTTTCACGCTGAGGATGACTTCGATGGGTAGCTTTAGCATCTGGCACTGGATGTTGTTCGGCGCGGTCGCGCTATTGCTGTTCGGCGGCAAGGGCAAGATCTCCGATCTGATGGGCGATGTCGCCAAGGGCATCAAATCCTTCAAGAAAGGCATGGCCGAGGACGACGCCGAGGCGAAACCGCCGGCGCCCGCAGCGCTGCCGCTGGAGAGCCGCGGCGTGACGGTCGAGGCCAAGGAAAAGCAGAAGATCAGCTAACCAGACGGAGCGAGCCGAGGCCGGGCTCCGGGGGGTGAGGAACGCGCGGGCGCGCGGCTCGCTCGGCGGCGCTCGGCCGGCCCATAGCCATGTTCGATCTTGACGCAGGCAAGATACTCGTCGTTGGCGTCGTCGCCTTGCTCGTCATCGGGCCGAAAGACCTCCCGCGCGTGCTCCGGACCGTCGGCCAGACGGTCGGGCGGATGCGCCGCATGGCCTCCGAATTCCAGAACCAGTTCATGGAGGCGATCAAGGAGGCCGACCTCGAGGAGGTCAAGAAGGAGATCAGTGCGATCCAGGCCCAGGCCGCGATCGACACCTCCTTCGACGCGGCCTCGGTGATGCGCGACGAAATCACCTCGGCGGTCGAGGGCTCCAAGGAGATCGGCCATTCGACGGTCGACCTCACCGGGACCGGGCCGATGAAGGAGCCGGTCGAGGGGCCCG
>JBEKEI010000056.1:0-25519 GCA_050013915.1 Roseiarcus sp. | reverse complement strand
GCGGCGTCGCGGGCCGACTGTCCCGCCCATCGACCAATGGCTGAATCGACATGGCCTTCTCCCTCGCCGCAACCTCTGCTGGGGCTGGCGAGTCGAGCGCCGCCCCAGGGCCGGGAGCCGCGACCGTCGGCGGCGTCGCGGGCCGACTGTCCCGCCCATCGACCAATGGCTGAATCGACATGGCCTTCTCCCTCGTCGCAACCTCTCCTGGGGCTGGCGAGTCGAGCGGCGCCGCGGGGCCGGGAGCCGCGACGTTCGGCGGAGTCGCGGGCCGGCTCCCGCGCGCTTTGCTCAGTATCTCTGTCGACATGGCTTTCTCCCTCGCGGCAACCTCTGCTGCGGCTAGCGAGGCAACGTCGCCGGCGGGCCGGGGTTCCCGGCCCTGGGCGAGGCCGGCCGGCGGGCCGAGGCGGGTCCGCTCAGGGCGGGCAATGGGCTGCAGGCGCGAGCAACGCCTCGACCATCCCCTCCAGAATGGCGAAGTTCGGGTCGGACGCTTCGAGCCGCCCGCCCTCGACGAATTGTTCGCAGGCCGCGCGCAGCTGCGCCGCCTTCCGCTCGCCGGCCTGACTGCGCGCGAACTCCAGCATCGCCCAGCCCAGCAGCCTGTGCAGCGTCGCCTCGGTCGGCCGCAGGCTGCTCGCCCGGCTGTATTCGGCGATCGCGTCGTCGAATTCGCGCCGCTCGAGCCCGACGTCGCCCAGTAGCCGGTGCGATTCCGCATCGTCCGGTTCGAGCCGCGCGGCGAGCCGCAATTCCTCGACCGCCTGGTCGAGCAGGCCCTGCTGCTTGAGCGCAGCCCCGAGGCCGCGATGCGCCGCGGCATGGCCCGGATCGAGGCGGATCGCCGCGCGGTATTCGGTGACGGCCTCGTCGGTCCTGCCCTGGGCCAGGTCGGCGAGGCCCCGCTCGTAGTACGGGGCCACGGCGCCCCGATCGGGCGCGGTCGGTTGCTGCGGCGGAGCCGACTGCGGGTCGGACGGCGCCGGCTGCAGCCAGAGCGCCGCCAGTTCGTGCGCGGCCGTCGCGGCCGGCTCGTCGACATCGACGATGAGATCGAAATCGATCTGCCCGCCCCGCCCGGCGACCACGCCGCTCAGCGGAATGTCGAGCCGCGCCCCCTGGCGAAGGGCGGCGAGGTCATAGGCGATTTCGGCGTCGCCGATATCGGCCTGGAAACTGTCGCCGACGACCCGGACCACCCGGCCGGCCAGACGCAGCGGACCAGCGCCTTGCGCCCCTGCGACGCTGGGAACGCCGATGTCGCCGCGTAGCTGGAACGGCGCCGCCTGGCCCGGCGTCGCCGCCTCGACCAGCCGCATCGTCAGCGCGTAAGGGGCCGCAGGATTGTCGCCGGGCGTCTTCTCGATCGTGACGAACAGCCGCATCGCCAGTTCGGGAATGACCGCCTGGAGCGCGAGCGCGTCGGGACGCTGCAGGGAATCGTCCGGCGCGATCCTGCGCCAGGACGCCGAGCCCGCATAGACGGGGCCGCCGGGGGCTGCCAGGCTGGCGCCCGCCGCGCCGGCGACCGGCGCAGGCGCGGCGGGCGCGAGCCGGCTCAATTCCGCGACGGCCGCGTTCTGCTCGATGAAGCTCTTCGGGCAGGTCGCGGCGGCGCCGCGAAATCCGGCGATCGCGGGCTGCTCGAGCCTCTGCAGCAGCAGCCATTCGGCGACGTAGAAGTCGGCCTCGCAGCGCTGGTCGGGGTCTGCGGCGGCGGCGAGCGCGGAGGGCGCCGAGCGCGCGCCGCCGTAGAGTTCGACGAGCGGGAACGGCCAGGCGTTGCGCGACAGTCGGCCCGCCCAGAAGATCAGCTCGTTGCGGCCGTCCTGGCCAGCCCGCGCCCGCGCCAGGTAGAGCCAGAGCGTGTCATAGGCGAAGGTCTGCCGGCTGTCGGACTGCAGGAAGTCCGCGACCGCCGCAGGGAACTCGCCGCGAAAGAAATGCACCCGTCCGCGCGTGAAATAGGCCGGGGCGAAGTCCGGATCGAGCCGGATCGCCTCGTCGAGCTCGCGCATCGCGGCGGGATAGTCGACCTGCTGGAGAAACATGTCGCCGCGCACCGCATGGGCGAGCGGCAGGTCGGGCTTCAGCCGCAGCGCGCGGTCGAGATCGACGCCCGCCTTGGCGACGTCGCCGCGATTGGTCAGGATTTCCGCGCGCAGGGTCAGCAGCGCGGGATCGTCGGCCTTCATCGCGAGCGCGCGGTCGAGATCGGCCAGCGCCTCGTCGAACCGGTGGAGATTCTCATAGGCGTTGGCGCGTTCGCCCAGAATGCCGGGCTCGTCCGGCGCGAGGCGGGCCGCGGCGTTCAGATCCGCGAGCGCGCGCTCGTAGCGCTGATAGGTCCGGTTCGCCGACGCGCGCTGGATCAGCGCGGCGACGAAATCGGGCTTGTAGCCAAGCGCCGCGTCGTAATTCGCCATCGCGCGGTCGAGTTCGCCCTGGCCGGCGTAGGTGTTGCCGCTGATGACGAGCGCGTCGGCGAGCAGAGCGCGGCGCGCGGCGTCGATCGCGCCGCTGAAGACGAGGGCCGCGACGCCGACCACGACGATTGCGGCGGCGCCGAGCGCGCGCCGGTCGCGCAGCAGCGGCCGCCGTCCGGGCGCGGCCGCAGCGCCCGGCGAGGTAGCGCGCAGCGTCGCGATCGCACCGAGCAGGATCGAGGCGGCGCAGACGCTCAGCGCATTGTAGGTCATCACCGGGATCACGCCGGCGAGGCTGGCGTTCACCGCAAGGATGAGCCAGATCGCCGAGGGGATCGTCGTCAGCCCGCCGACCGCAATTCCAGTCGCGCGGGCGAACACGAAGCGGTCCAGCAGCCGCGGCCGCAGCGGCCGCCGCGGCCGGTCGGCGACGAATTCCGCACGAACCTCCGCGCGCAGCGAGACCACGACGCGCGTCGCCGCGACGCCGGCGAGCAGCAGCGCGGCGAGATAGAGCGCGGCGAGCAGGGTCGGCGTGGTCGTGCCGAAAGCGAGCGCGAGCTCGTTGATCGGCAGCGGAAACAGCGGCGCGCGCGCGGCTATGAACAGCGGAAAGTCGTAGAGCCCGTGCAGCGCCGCCGCGATCAGCCAGGCGCGCGCGACCAGCAGCGCGCGCGCCGCGCCAGGCCTCGCCGCTTCGGCGCGCGCGAGGCCGCCGCCGAGCACGAGGCCGACCAGCGCGTGAAACGGCACCGCCGTCGCCATCCGCGCGAGCGCGGTCGCCGGCCAGCGATCGGCGGCGGCGAAGAGATAGACGACATTCTCGATCAGCGCGAAGCCGAGCGCGACCGACGCGACGCCGAGCACCAGATCGCTCTTCGTGCGGCGCTCGTAATAGGGCCGCACGAACAGCCAGGCCGCCGCGAGCTTGGTCCCCTCCTCGGCGAGGCCGGCGAGGACGAAGGCCCCGAAGACGGCGTCCCAGGGCGGCGGCAGCGCGAGGTGGAGCCGGGCGACGAACGGCCCGAGCGTCGCGGGAAGGAAGGCGAACATGGCGCCGCTCGCGACCGCGACGCCGAACAGCCGCGGCGAGAATCCGCCGCGTCCGAGCCGGAAGACGACGAGGGCGACCAGCGCGCCGGCGACGAGCGCGGCCGGCAAGGCGAGTATCTGCGAGGACGCGAACGCGATCATCCCGGACTCCGGCGATCCCCCAACTATGGTCGGATCAGGGTTTCAAAAACGCGAGCGCCAGGAAAGCGCCGACCAGCAGGGCGCCGACGATTCCGCCGGCGACCGAGACGCCGCCGGCGCGCGCGATCGTCGCGCGCGCGGCCGCTTCGTCGGCGGCGGCGGCGCGGATCTCGGCGATCATCCGGCGCGCCCGGGCGAGATAAAGCCGGTTGCCGAAGGCGCCGAGCAGCGAAGCGGCGAGCGCGGCGCCCTGGACCAGCGAGCCCGGCAGGTGGGCGAGGCTGGCGACCACCGGCCCCAGCACAACCAGCGCGGCCCAGCCGTACATCTTGCGATACAGGAACCAGATCGCGGGAACCGCGAGGCCAGGCCAGCAGACGGCGCTCCAGCCGGCGCGGGGCGCCGCCGAAAGCCGCGCGAAAGCGGCGGCGTTCGCGCCAGCGAACAGCCGCAGATCCGAGTCTTGCTCCAGCGCGCGGTCGAAACCCGTCCCGATCGACGCAAATCCGTCGGCCGGATCAGGTCCGGCGGACGATTCGCCGACGACCGGACCGCCGGGCGGCGCGCCTTCGGCTGAAGAGAGGAACGACATACGCGAGGCGACTCCGGCGCGGGCGAGGCGGGCGGCGGGCGCGGGAAGGCCGATCCCGCCTTCCGGCGCCCCCGGATGGCGGGCGCGGCAGGCCGCCCGACCGCGCGCCAATCGCCGAGAAATCGGGCTTTTTCGGGACGCTGGCCGGGCCTGGCGCTCAGCGGTAGCTGACGAAGGCGGTGCAGGACCAGGGCGCGTCGGCGACCTCCCTGTCCTCCAGGCACTCGCAGTGCGAATTCGTCACCCGCGAATTCGGGACGTCGATCCGCGCCAGCCGCTGCGCGAGCGTGCATGCGGCGGCCTTGGTGGTCGCCGAGGCGTCCGCATGGCTCTCGCCCGCGCGCGCCGGCGGCGCGAGGCCGGCGCCGGCCGCGCCGAGCCAGGCCGCCAGCGCGGCGCCGCGCAACGCCCGTCGCAGCCGGCGCGCATCGGACGACCGACGCCGGGGGAGAGCCATCATCGAACCGCTCGCGATCGCCGGCGATTCCCCCGGCCCGGCGCCGGGAAGCCGCGAAGGCTCCGATTAGCCGGCGCGCGCGCGCATTGCAATCGCCGCCGCCGGCGCGCGATCACATTAGCGGGACGCGGCGCGAGACGGGAACGCGCGACCGCAATCGGCGGTTTCCACGCCAGCGCGCCGCCGGCGACGCTCTGGGGAGCTCCGAACCATGACGATGCCGATGTTGCGCGCGGCTGCCGCGCTGCTGATCGCGGTGGCGCCGCTGACGAGCGCCGCAGCCCAGCAGGGCGGCGACAGCACGACCCCGCCCGAGGTGATCGCGCCGCCGATCGCGCCGCCGCCGCAGACGCCGCTCTATCCGCCGGCGCCGATCGGGACGGAAGGCGCCGGCGCTCCGGTCGGAGCGCTCCGGGTCATGCCGCGCGGCGGTCCCATGGTCGCCCCGGTCGCCCCGGCCGGCGTCGCGCGGCCGCGCTGACCGCGCCGCAGGCCGGCCCCGGTCGGACGCCGGTTCACGCCGCATTAACGACCATCGGCGATTGTGTTGCGCCGGGGCCCGCTCCGACGGCGAAATCCCGGCGGCGGGCGCCCACATCCATCGCCAGGCGGTCGTCTTCGTCACGAAGGAGAGGGTTCGATGAATGCGCGCGTGAGACCGACGACCGTCGCGCGACCGCTCGCCCGGCTCGCGCGGCTGGCGCGCGCGCTGACCCGCTGGAGCGCGCTGGCGCTGCCGGTTTCGATGTTCTTCTGGGTCGCGCAGCCCTCGCAGGCCGACGCCGCGCTGACCTGCTCGATCGGCTCCGCGGGCGGCAACTACGGCAGCGTCGATGTGCTGACCGGCGCCCCGGCGACCGCGAGCGCCACGTTCACGGTCAGCTGCACCGGCGGAACTCCGGGCCAGATCGCGATCCTGTGCACCGAATTCGGCCAGGGCTCGCCCAACGCCAATTCCTCCATCCGCTACATGGGCGACGGCGCGGCGACCACGATCCATGAGCTCTACACCTCGTCGGCGCTGACGACCGTCTGGGGCTCCTGGGGCTATGGAACCGCGGCCTATGGATCGGGCGGCTGGGCCTGGGACCCGACGATCGCCTCGAACGGCACGGCGAGCGTGACCTTCACCGTCTACGGCCAGTTCAAGGCGAGCCAGACGAGCGCGGTGCCGGGAACCTACACCTGGACCAACAGCACGCCGGTCCTCACCTATGCGCAGGCCGGGACCGGAACCCCGTGCACGACCAAGCCGGCCGGCAGTTCGACCGCGACCGCCGGCGCTTCGAACTGGACCGTGACCGTCGTCGCCAATTGCTATATCGGCACCTCCCCGGTCGCGTTCGGGACGGTCGGAATCCTCTCCAGCGCGGTGACCGCGATCGGCTATTTCGGGACCAATTGCTCGAACGGCTGGCCCTATACGATGAGCCTCAGCGCGGGAAGCGGACCGGGCGCGACCGTCGCCACCCGCTACATGACCAACGGGGCCGACACGGTCGGCTATTCGCTCTACCAGAACAGCGGCTATACGAGTGTCTGGGGATATACGGTCGGCACGAACACGCAGTCCGCGACCGGCACGGGCGCGGTTCAGCTGTTCACGATCTACGGCAAGGTGCCGTCGCAGGCGACGCCGGCGCCCGGGGCCTACAGCGACACGGTCGTGGCGACGATCACCTTCTGAGCGCGCGGCTATCGCGCGACCGGAATCATCACCTCGTTGCGGCGCATGAACCAGAGCGTCCAGGGCGGATCGTAGCGCGCCAGCGACGGCGCGCCGGCGACGCGCAGGCCGCGCGCCCGGACGAAGGCGAGCAGGCGCGCCGTCTGCGCCTCGACGTCGGTCGGGTCGGCGAGGCCCGAGAACCGCACGACCGCCAGCCGGGACGGCGCGAGAACCTCGAGGCGGATCCCCGGATCGTCGGGCCGCGGCAGCGATTCGAGCGCGAGGCCGGCGGGCATCGTGAAGCGGATCGTCCAGCCGGCGCCGCTGCCCGCCTGCACGACCGGCGCGGTCATGGCGATGCTCTGGCGACGCGCATTGGCGCCGAATATATAGCCGGCGAGCGTGCGGAACCCCGCATTGGCGGCGGCGTCGCGCCCGCCCGGGCGGTTTGTTTCGGCGACCACCAGCGCCGGATAGTCCCGGATCTCGAAATCGCCGGCCTGCGCCACCAGCGTGAACGGCGGTTCCTCGACGGCCATGGCTGCGGTTCCGCAAACGGCGAGAACGACGACGAGGCAGAAGGCCGAGCACAGTCTGATCGACCGGCCAACGGCTCTCCTGCGCCGCGGGCCGAGCCGGCGTCCACGCTGGCGGGGCCGGGCGCGCGCGTCGACGTCGCGCCGGGAGCGGCGATCCCGGTCGGACTCGGCGCCCGCCGGATCGCCCGACAAATCCTTTCGTTTTGGAAAGATTTGGCAATTCATTTCTCGTCCGATCCAGGCAAATCCGAGGGTTGCAGGCAAATTGAAGCCCGCGCAGGGGTCCGGGGCGCGCCGCCGTCGGGCGCCGCGCGCGGGGCGGCGCCCCAAGCGGCATCGCCCGACAAATCCTTTCGTTGTGGCGACATTTGGAAATTCATTTCTGGCCCGATCGAGGAAATTCAGAGGTTTGCAGGCAAAATGAAACCGCGCGGGGGTCTGCGGCGCGCCGCCGTCCGGCTTCCCGCGCGCGGCGGCCCCCCTCGCCTGTCGCCGACGGCCCGGCGGACGCGTTGGTCGAGCCCGGCGTCGGGTCTGGCGGCGCAATCCTCCTCGTCGCATGGCGGCGGCGCGGGTGCTGCGGGTCGGGCATGGCGGGCTCCTTGCCGGGGGGCGAATGATGGGAGCATAGCCGATCTTTTGGAATATCGCAATAATATTCCAAATTTTCTCTTTTACACTACGCTCAGGGCGGCGCAGACGGAGCGCCCGGTCGCCCCGGCGCTCGCAGGCAGCGCGCGGCGGCTGCCGGCTTCGCGGCCGGCGCGCCGAACGTGAGCTTCGACCGTCGGCCCGCCAAACGCCGCGCCGACCAGGCCAGCTTCGGCGCCGGGCCCACGCGCGCCGCGTCGGCGCAGCCGCGAATTCCTGCTCGAGCTCCCGGCGATGATGGCGCGTAATCCCCCGCCCCCCGCGCGCCCGCCGGCCCGCTCCGGCGTCACTTGGCCTGCTGCGTCTGCGGCGCGTCCTCGCCGAGCTGGTCGAAATATTTCACGACCAGCGGCGCGTTGGCGGGGAACTGCAGCGGCGCGACCGCCTTCAGCGCCTCGCCGAGCTGGGCGAGCGCCTCCTTCTTGTCGGCGGGCGACATCTGCTTGTCGGCCTGGACGTCGGCGATCTCCTGCTTCAGCACAACCTCGTCGCCGACGTATTTCCTGGTCTGCGGATCGATCCCCGCGATCACCAGGGCGATATTGTCGTCGACCGCCTCATATTCGCCGTAGCTGGCGAAGCCGTGCTTCTTGACGGCGGCCTCGAGCGCCGCAAGCGTCTTCGGATCGGGCTGGTCGGCGCCCTCGGGCAGCTTGGCGAGGATCGGGTCGATGTCGGCCTTGGCGCCGATCACCGCCTGGATCTGCTTCTCGGTCAGCGCGATCTGCTTGACCGGGGCCTGATCCGGCGCCGGCTGGGCGGCCTGCGCCCATGCCGCGCCGGTCGGCGCGAGCGCCAGCGCAGCAGGCAGGCAGGCGAGGCTGAACGCCGCGAAGATGGGGCGGAGGATGGCGCGCATGAATATCTCCCGGAGGCGAATCGAAGTGGAGCCTAAGGCGGTTACGGTCTGGCGTTCAAGCGCCCTCGGGGCCGCCCTTGTCCGCCCCGCGCGGCTCCTCTAGGCAGGCCCATGGCCGCCTCCCCCTCCCCGCTGTTCGACCGGATCGCCCCGCTGCTGTTCGTCGCGGTGTGGTCGACGGGATGGATCGTGGCGCGCTATTCGGCGGACTATGCCGACCCGCTGACCTTCCTCTGCTTCAGGTTCGGCGCGGCGGGCCTGCTGCTGCTGGGGCTCGCGATCGCGGCGGGCGCGCCGTTTCCCCGCCGGCGGCGCGACTGGGGCCACGCGCTGGTCTCGGGAGTGTTCCTCCATGCCGTCTATCTCGGCGGCGTCTGGTGGGCGATCCGCCACGGCCTGCCCGCCTCGATCTCGGCGCTGATCGCCGCGGTCCAGCCGATCGCGACCGCGCTGCTGGCGCCGGCGCTGCTCGGCGAGCGCGCCTCCTGGCGGCGCGCCTTCGGCGTCCTGCTCGGGCTCGCCGGCCTGCTGCTGGTGCTCGGCCCCAAGCTCGGCGCGACCGCGGTCGGCGCGGGCGCGCTGGCGCCGATCGGCGTCAATCTCGTCGCGATGCTCGGCGCGACGGCGGGCTTCTTCTACCAGAAGCGCTTCCTGCCCGGCGGCGATCTGCGCGCGATCGCCGGCCTGCAATATGCCGGCGCCTTCGCGGTCATGCTGCCCGCCGCCTTCCTGCTGGAGCCGATGCGGATCGTCTGGAACCAGACGACGCTGCTCGTGCTCGCCTGGTCGGTGCTGGCGCTGTCGATCGGCGCGATCGGCCTCCTGCTGCTGCTGATCCGCCACGGCGAAGTGTCGCGCGCCTCGGCGCTGATCTATCTGGTGCCGCCGACCGCCGCGATCCAGGCCTGGCTGCTGTTCGGCGAGACGCTCGGCCGCTGGCAGATCGCCGGCATGGCGCTGACCGCGGCCGGCGTGGCGATCGCCAGCCGGCGGCCCGCGGACCGACGCATTGCCAGCGCGCCCGCGCCGTCGCATGCTGCGTTGCGATAGGACCAGAGCGGAGAATCCCCGTGAAGCTCGACGACCTCGCGGCCGAAGCCCTCGGCTCGGTCGAAGCCCTGCTCGCCCAGGCGGTCGCCAGCGTGCGGCCGCGCGTCTGCGAAGCCGGCCGGCTCAGCGCGGCGCGCGTCGAGACCGAGCAGCGCGCCGTCCACGGCCTCGCCTGGCTGGCGACCTATGTCGAGGCGATCCGCGAAATGGCCGCCTATGCGCGGCGGCTGCGCGCCGACGGCCGGTTCGGCGAGACCGAGGATTTGCTGACCCGGATCGGCCTCGGCGAATATTGCGCGCAGATTTTCGGCGGCATTCCGATGAGCCAGGGCGAGATGCTGCGGCTCGCCGATTTCGGTCTCGACGAGGCGGCGGCCGCGCGCCATCGCGACGGCGCGGTCGCCGCGCTGATCGCCACCGGCAACACCGCCGCGGCGCGCGCGCGGCTCGCCGTCCTCATCGAGGCCGCCGACGGCGCCGCGACGGTCGGCGATCCCGGCCTCGAGGAGACCTTCGAGGCGATCCGCAGCCAGATGCGCCGCTTCGCCGACGCCGAAGTCGCGCCCCACGCGCAGGGCTGGCACCGGACCAATTCCTACATCCCGCTCGCCGTGATCGAGGGGCTCGCCGGGCTCGGCGTGTTCGGCCTCACCATCCCCGAGGAATTCGGCGGCATGGGGCTCGGCAAGGTCGCGATGTGCGTGGTGTCGGAAGAGCTTTCGCGCGGCTATATCGGCGTCGGCTCGCTCGGCACCCGCTCGGAAATCGCCGCCGAGCTGATCCTCGTCGGCGGCACGCCGGCGCAGAAGGCCGAGCTGCTGCCGAAGATCGCCTCCGGCGAAATCCTCCCCACCGCCGTGTTCACCGAGCCCAACACCGGCTCGGACCTGGCGAGCCTGCGCACCCGCGCGGCGCGCGAGGGCGATATCTACCGGATCAGCGGCGCCAAGACCTGGATCACCCACCCCGTGCGCGCCGA
Source organism: Roseiarcus sp. (assembly GCA_050013915.1). Taxonomy (GTDB): domain Bacteria; phylum Pseudomonadota; class Alphaproteobacteria; order Rhizobiales; family Beijerinckiaceae; genus Roseiarcus. The sequence continues at coordinate 15,100 of JBEKEI010000056.1, read as the reverse complement.
TCTGATGACCCTGCTCGCGCGCACCAACCCGGACGAGCCCGGCTACAAGGGCCTGTCGATGTTCCTCGCCCGCAAGCCGCGCGGCACCGACGCCGCGCCGTTCCCGGCCAAGGGCATGTCGGGCGGCGAGATCGAGGTGCTCGGCTATCGCGGCATGAAGGAATACGAGATCGCGTTCGACGGCTTCGAGACGCCGGCCGCCAGCCTGCTCGGCGGCGAGGAGGGCCAGGGTTTCAAGCAGCTGATGGCGACCTTCGAATCCGCGCGCATCCAGACCGCCGCGCGCGCGGTCGGCGTCGCCCAGTCGGCGCTCGAGCTCGGCCTGCGCTACGCCCGGGAGCGGGTGCAGTTCGGCAAGCGGCTGATCGCGTTCCCGCGCGTTTCCGACAAGCTGGCGATGATGGCGGTGGAAATCCACATCGCCCGCCAGCTCACCTATTTCGCCGGCCGCGCCAAGGACGAGGGCCGCCGTTGCGACATGGAGGCCGGAATGGCCAAGCTGCTCGGCGCCCGGGTCGCCTGGGCCGCCGCCGACAATGCGCTGCAGATCCACGGCGGCAACGGCTTCGCGCTGGAATATCCGATCTCGCGCGTCCTGTGCGACGCGCGGATTCTCAACATTTTCGAAGGCGCGGCGGAGATCCAGGCGCAGGTGATCGCAAGGCGGCTGCTGGAGGGCGGGAATTGAAGGGGGCTTGACGGCCACATTGTCGAAGCACGATGGGACAGGCAACAATCACAGGGGCGTTGCATGACAGCGGCAGCGGAGCGCATCAGGCGTCGTCACGCCGCCTTGCGGCGGGCCGGCATGCGCCGGTTGCAGATTTGGGTCCCGGACACGAGGCGTCGCGGTTTTGCCGAGGAATGCCGTCGGCAATCGCTCTCGTTGCGCGACGATCCCCAGGAGCAGGAAATTCTCGACCGGCTGGAGGGCGCAGCCGATCGGGACGGCTGGCGCTGAGGTCGCCTTGCAGGGTGATCATCGCAAACCGCATCCCGCGGTCGCCAACAATCGGGTCGTTTTCCAATCGCACGAAGTTTGACGAATCCCCCGGCAGCCCCGCCCGGCGGTATCCCCGGCAAAGTCGCGCCCGGCGATTATCACCGCGTGAATTGTGACGACGTCCACGGCAAACTCCCTCGCGCACCACCTTGGCTAATGCTCAGCCGCTCGTCCAGCCCTCCCGAACATCCGCCCCGCCGCGCTTGGCGCGAAACTTGATAGTCCCGCCCCAGCTTCGCCCCCGCCCCGCGCCGACCGGCCCCTCCCCCGGCCGTTGCGCGGGGCCGGGGCGCGGCGACGACGAGGGCGCCGCGCTGGGCGGGGGCCCTGTTCTCGAAGGGAACGCGACCATGACTTTCACCACCTCGCGCCGGCAATTCCTCGGCTCCGCCGCCGCCGGGGCGCTCGCGCTCGCCGCGGGCATCCGCGGCGCGCGCGCCGCCGGCGCCGTCACCGTCGGCTTCATCTATGTCGGCTCCAAGGACGATTACGGCTGGAACCAGTCGCATGCGGTCGCCGCCGCCGCGGTCAAGACCATCCCCGGCGTCACGGTGGTCGAGGAAGAGAACGTGCCGGAGAGCCTCGCCGTCACCAAGACCATGGAATCGATGATCAATCTCGACGGCGCGTCGCTGATCTTCCCGACCTCGTTCGGCTATTTCAACCCGTTCATGCTCGAGGCCGCCAAGAAATATCCCAACGTCGAGTTCCGCCATCCGACCGGCCTGTGGAAGAAGGGGACCGACCCGGACAATGCCGGCGGCTATTATTCCTATATGGACCAGGGCCATTACGTGAACGGCGTCGCCGCCGGGCTGTCGACCACGTCGAACAAGATCGGCTATGTCGCGGCCAAGCCGATCGGCCTCGTGCTGCGCAACGTCAATTCGTTCACCGTCGGCGCCAGGAAGGTCAATCCGAAGGCCGAGGTGCATCTCATCATCACCGGCGAATGGTCGCTGCCCGTGCGCGAGGCCGAGGCGACGCAGGCGCTGATCGACACCGGCTGCGACGTCATCGCCTGCCATGTCGACAGCCCCAAGGTCGTCATCGAGACCGCGGAGAAGCGCGGCGTCAAGACGCTCGGCCACAACGCCGACCAGAGCGGCCTCGCGCCCAAGGGCTTCATCACCGGCGCCGAGATGAAGTGGAGCACGGTCTACGACGCCTACGCCAAGCTGATCGCCAAGGGCGACAAGCTGCCCAACATGAACGAGGGCGGCTACGACAAGGACCTCGTCAAGAGCACGGCGTTCGGCGCCGGCGCCGGCGACGAGGCGCGCAAGGCGGTGCTCGCTTCGATCGAGGACATGAAGGCGGGCAAGCCGATTTTCGCCGGCGGCGTCAAGGACAACAAGGGCAATGTCATCAGCGCCAAGACGCTCGACCTCTACGAGGGCAGCCTGTGGGGCACCAACTATCTCGTCGAGGGGGTGATCGGCTCGATCACCTGAGGCGCGAACCGCGGGGCGGCAGGGCTGTTTCCATGCCTCGCCGCCTCTTTCGAAGGCGTTCGCCGCCCAGGATTCGGGCGCCGGCAGGAATTCCGCCATGGCCGAAACGATCGTCGTCGCACTGCGCCTCAACCAGCAGCAGCTCGAACTCGTCGACCGCACGATTCGGGCCGGCGTCGCGCCCGACCGCGCCGCGCTGATCCGGCTCGCGCTGCGCGAAACCGCCGCCGCGCGGCGGCGCCGGCCCGGCGCGAAGGCGCCGGCATGACCGGGCGGCCGATCCTGTTCGAATGGACGATGGCGCCTGGGACCGGCAAGCCGATCGAGCTGCGCGCCGGCCAGGTGCTGCGCATCGCGCAGGTCGAGGGCGGCCAGTGCGTCGACTTCAACTGTTTCAACCTCCACGACTACCGCGAATTCATGCATTGCGGCCGCACCCGGACGGTGCACGGGTTCAACCCGTCGCGGGGGACGTTCCTGTGGTCGGCGCCGCCGCGCGAGCGGGCGATGCTCTACATCCTCGCCGACACCTATGGCCGCAACGACGTGCTGTTCCCGCGCTGCAGCGCCTATCTCTATGAAAGCGCCTACGGCTTGGCCGCCCATACCAACTGCCACGACATCCAGGCCGAGGCGCAGCGCGAATACGGGCTCACCCCGGACGACGTCCACGACAGCTTCAACTTCTTCATGTGTACGGAAATCGGCGCCGACGGCCGTGCGACGATCACCCGCCAGACCTCCAGGCCCGGCGACCACGTCGACCTGCTCGCGCTGATCGACGTGCTGGCGGTCCCCAATGTCTGCGGCGCCGACGTGATGCGCACGAGCAATTTCGCGCTGAAGCCGATCAGGCTCGAAGTGTTCGCCGCGACGCCCGACGAGCTCGCCGCGCCGCCGCCGGTCCCCGCCCTGCGCAGCCAGCGCACGCCTGCAGATTTCCGCAACCCGACGATCAAGGCCGACCGCGCGCTGCGCCGCGATCCGGCCTATCGCGCTGAATTCGTCAACGCGCCGATCGTCGAGACCGAGGTCGCGGTCGAACTCACCGCCGAAGAGCGCGCGCTGCTGCGCGAGGTCGCGCCCGACGTCTACGGCGACGACGAAGCGGCGGCGTTGCGCGACGTCTTGTTCTCCTGGTGGGAGGCGCGCTTCCTGCAGGCGGCGAGCGGCGCGCCGGCGATCGCGGCGAAATAGGCGCGCGCCGCTCAGTCGCGGCCGGACGCGGGCGCAACCGCCGCACGGCGGCGCGCGGCGGCTTTCGGCCTCGCCTCCCGCGCGCGCGCCAGGCTCGAAGCGCCGACCGCGGCGTCGCGGCCTTGCTCCTTGGCGCGATAGAGCGCGCGGTCGGCGTCGCCGAGCAGACGCGCCGCGTCCCGCTCCGACGACAGCCGCCCGAGCGCAGCGATGCCGGCGCTGACGCTCACCACCGGGCTCGGGCCGCCCTCGTGTTCGATCGCCAGCATCTGGACCGCGCGCCGGATGCGGCCGGCGACGAGCGTCGCGCCGGCTTCGTCGGCGCCGGGCAGCAGCACGGCGAATTCCTCGCCGCCGTAGCGCGCCGCAATGTCGCCGGGCCGGCGGATCATCGCCCTTATCTCGGCGCTGATCCGCCGGAGGCAGTCGTCGCCGGCGGGATGGCCGTAGCGGTCGTTGAACGCCTTGAACCGGTCGACGTCGATCATGATCAGCCCGAGCGCGACGCCGTCGCGGGAGGCGCGGCCGAGTTCGCGCGACAGCGCCTCATCGAACGCGCGCCGGTTGGCGAGGCCGGTCAGGCCGTCCTCGGCGGCGAGCGCCTCGAGCCGGCGCGTCGCCTCCGCGAGCTGCTCCTCGACTTCCCTGCGCTGCGAAATGTCGCGCAGCGAGCCGACGATGCCGGAGATCTCGCCGGTCGCGGGATCGCGCAGCGCGGTGAGCTGCGCCTCGACCCAGACCCAGCCGCCGTCGCGCCGCTGGACCCGGCTGATGGCGACCTGGCGCTCCGCGCTCCCGTCGAGCAGCGACCGGAATATTGCGGTCAGCCGCTCGACATCGTCGGGATGGGCCATCGCGATGGATTTCACGCCGATCATTTCTTCGGGCTCGTAGCCCAGCATCGCGCGGCAGGCGGGCGACACATAATTGCGCACGAGGTCGCGGTCGAGCTGGATCACCAGGTCGGAACTGTATTCGGCGAGCTGGCGGTATCGCGCCTCGCTCTGGCGCAGCAGCCGCTCGGCGGCGAGACGCTGCTCGATGTCGCGCACGACGAGCAGCCGCTGCGTCGGTTCGCCCGCCTCGTCGGCGATCGCCCGCGCGACGGCCTCGACCCAGACGAAGCCGCCGTCCTTGCGGCGCATGCGATAGGTCAGGGTCGCCCGCTCGTCGCGGCTCTGCGACAGACGCTCGAACGCTTTGGGAAAATCATCGGGATGGAGGCTGTCGCGGGTCCCGATCCCGAGCATTTCTTCCGGTTCGTAGCCCAGCAGCGCGCGGCACGCCGGCGAAACATAGGCGCGCGTCCCGTCGCGGCGCACGAGCAGGATCATGTCGGTCGAATTGTCGGCGAGCAGCCGATAGGCCGCCTCGCTCGCCTTCAGGCGCCGCTCGGCCGCGACCCGCCGGTCGATGTCGCGGCCGACCGAATGGATCGCGATCGTCTTTCCCTCGCCGTCGCGCAGCGCGCGGTTGGTCCAGCCGACCCAGCGCGCCGAGCCGTCGGGCAGCCGGACCTGATTCTCGACTTCGACTTCCCGGTCGAGGCGACAGACGGCGGCCAGATGCTCGGCGACCGCCGCGCGCTGGTCTTCGGGGACGAAGTCGAGCAGGCTCCGGCCCGCCAGTTCGTCCGGTTGCGCGCCGTGAAGCTGCGCATAGGCGTGGTTGACGAAGGTGAGCACGCCGTCCGGAGTGGCGAGCGAGACGAAGTCGGACTGCTCCTCGACCAGCCCCCGGTAGCGCGCCTCGCTTTCGGCGAGCCGCCGCTCCGCGAGTTTGCGCGCGGTCACGTCGGTGATGACCGCGAGCGAGGCGGCGCCGGCGGCGCGGTCGCGCAGGACGGCGGACACGAGAATGTCGAGCAGCCGGCCATCCCTGCAGATCATCTGATATTCGTTGTTCTCGGTATGCCCGCGCTGGGACAATACCGGCAGAACCTCCGCGATCGCGCGCCGGCGCGATTCCGGCGACAGGAAGTCGAGCGAAGATCGTCCGAGCACGTCCTCGCGCGCATAGCCGGTCCGGGCGAGCCAGACGTCGGTCACGGCGACGATCCGGCCTTCGGCGTCGATCATGTGCATCATCGCCGGCGTCGCGTTCGACCAGCCCTGCGGGCCCGGCTGCAAAGCCTCGCCCGGCGCGGCTTCGAAGTCGGTGTCGGGGGCAACGTCCATTTCGCGGCCTGTTCGGTCGGCCGCCCGCTCCGGCGGACGCCGATCGATACGTTGCCGCCATTTTGCTTAGCAAAGGCTCAACTGAAGCGGACGCGTGGCAGCGTGATTCGCCGGGCAGGTCGGCGGCTGCGGCCGGCCGGTTCGGCGGCGGCGCGCCGTCCCCGGGCGCTCAGGCGCGCGGCGACAATCCGATCCGCTTGGCGAGCAGCCGGTCGACCACCCGCTTGGGCAGCAGGCGCGGGATCGTCCAGTTGAACAACTTGCCGGGCACGACGGCGTAGCGCGCCTTCGGCCGCGCCGCCGTCAGCGCGTGATGGATCGCCTCGCCGATCCGCTCGGGCGCCAGCCCCTTGCGCCCGTCGGCGATGAACATGGTCTTGAACCGCTTCAGCGCGACCGCATAGTCAGTGCCGGCGTAGGCGGTCTCGTCGGACTTTTCCGCCTTGTCCCAGATCGGGGTGACCACCGCGCCCGGGCCGATCGCGATCACGTCGACGCCGTAGAGCATGAGTTCGCGGCGCAGGGCCTCGCTGAACGCCTCCAGCGCATGTTTCGACATCGCGTAGTCGCCGAGGAACGGCGGGGCGATCTTGCCGGCGACCGAGGTGATGTTGACGATCCGGCCCGGGCCGCCGGTGAGGGCGCGGTCGGCGCCGAGCAGCGGAATGAACGCCTGGCTCACCGTCACCGCGCCGAGCACGTTGACCTCGAACACGTGGCGGATTTCGTCGAGCGGCTGAAGCGCGAGCGGCCCGCCGTGCCCCATGCCGGCGTTGTTGACCAGCCCTTTCAGCGTGCGGCCGCCGAGCCGCGCCCGCACCCGATCGGCGGCGGCGCGCACGGCGGGCGCGTCGGTCACGTCGAACAGCAGCGGCTCGACCGCCTCGCCGAATTCCTGGCGCAGCGATTCGGCGTCGGCCTGCTTGCGCACGCCGGCGAACACGCGCCAGCCCCTGCCGGTGAGAACCTTCACCGCGCCGCGGCCGATGCCGGTCGAGGCCCCGGTGACCACAACATCCTGTGTCATGCCCATTCCCCGCTCGAGGGCGCGCCCGCGCCGGTCCGCGAAGTCCCGTCACGATCCCGGCGCGCGCCGCCGACGGCGCTCAATGCGCCGGCGGCGCGATCGCCGCCGTCAGCCGCTCGAGGTCGGCCTGGGTGAAGGCGCCGGAAAACTGCATTCTCGCCGCGAGCCCGGCCTGGACGGTCGCCACCGCGAGCACGGTGCGGCCGTCGAGCACCAGCGCGATGCGCCGGCCCGCGAGGTCGCCGCCGCTCCTGAGCCGTTCGATGACGGCGGGCGCGAGCGCCGCCTCCAGCGCCGGCCGCTGCTGCGCGTCGACGATCGCGGCGATCGATTCGATGTCGCCCGGCAGCGTGAGGTCGCGTTCGATCGGAAAGGCGAGGTCGGGACGGCTGTAGTCGCGCAGCGGCGCGCCCGCGCTCTTCTCGGGGGCTTCGGCGACGAGCGCGAGTTCGAGCCGGCCGGTCGCCGCCGGGCCGGTCGCCGCCGCGCCGGGCGCCGGAGCGCCGAGCGCCGCGGCCGCGGCGACCGCCGCGGGCGATTCGACGAAGCCCTTCGGGCATTCGCTCGCCGCCAGCCTCAACAGGCGCAGCGCCTCGTCCCTGGCGCCCTGGCGCAGCACATATTCGCCGCCGTAGAAATTCGCCTCGCAGACCTCGCCCTTCGGATCCTTGTCGCGATCGAGATCGCGCGCCGTCTCGAGCAGGGTCGGCTCCGGCGTCTGGCCGAGATAGGTCAGCACGACGGGCCCCGGCCAGCTCGTCATGTCGAGGCGCGGAACCGCCAGCGACAGCACGCTCGGCCGGCCGATGCGCTGGGCGGCGATGTCGAGCCACAGCGCGATATAGGCGCTCTTGGGATCGAGCGCGCCGGCCTGCTCGAAATCGCCGACCGCGGCGGGAAAATTCGCGCGGTTGAAATTGGCGATGCCGGCGAGAAAATAGGTGTTGGCGCTCTTGGGCCGCAGCCGGAGCGCCGCCTCGAAGTCGGCGACGGCGCGATCGGGGTCGCCGTTGTAGAAGAACAGCGTCGCCCGGTTCCGGTAGGCGAGCTCGTAGAGCGGATCGAGACGGATCGATTCGTCATATTCGGCCTGCGCGCGGGCGATTTCGCCGCGCGCGCGATAGAGGTTGCCGAGGCCGTTGTGGGGATAGGCGTTCTTCGGGTCGAGCCGGACCGCTGCGTCGTAGTCGGCGAGCGCGTGGTCCTTGTCGCCCTTGTCGCTGTAGGCGTTGCCGCGGCCGTTGTGCGCCCAGGAGCTGTTCGGGTCGAGCCGGATCGCCTGTTCATAGGCCTCCAGGGCGTGGTCGTTGTCGCGCTTGTCGTCGTGATAGACGTTGCCGCGGCCGATATAGGCGTCGGCGTTGTTCGGATCGAGCCGGATCGCCTCGTCGTAGTCGGCGAGCGCGTGATCGGCGTCGCCGCGATCCTGGTAGACGTTGCCGCGATTGCTGAAGGCGATCGAACTCTTCGGTTCGAGCCGGACCGCCTGGTCATAGTCGGCGAGCGCGCGATCGCCCTCGTGCTTGTCGCGCCAGGCCCCGCCGCGGCCGATGAAGGCGTTGCCCTCCTTCGGATCGAGCCGGAGCGCAGCGTCGTAGTCGGCGATCGCGCGGTCGTGGTCGCCGACGTTCTGGTAGCCGTTGCCGCGGTCGACATAGGCCCAGGCGAGATCGCGCCCGCGCCAGCGCCCCGACTGGATCGCGCGCGTGCAGGCTGCGATCTTCGGCGCGCCGAAGCCGTTCACGCAGACCTTGCCGTCGTCGGCGGCGGCGGGGGCGACGAGGCCCGGCGCGGCGACCAGAACCAGCGCGGCGAGCCGGGCCGGCCAAAGCCGGCGCGTCCGGCCGATCAGCCGCGATTTCGTCGATGGACGCATGAATCGCTCCCCTCCCGCGCCGGCGAGGACGCGCCACCAAGAGGCCTCCGCGCCGGCGCGGCCAATCTAATCCGCTCCCGGGTTCGGCGTCCACGGCTCCGTTTCGGCGCAAGGCCGATTCGCCGGGCCCGGCCCGGCCTATTCGGGCCGCGGCGCCGGCCGCTTCGGCAGCGCCGCGGTGACCGCGACCGACGCCAGCGTCCCCAGCAGGATCTCGGCGATGCGTTGCAGCGGGCGCACGTACGGCGCGCCGCTCGGCGGCAGCAGCACGACGATGGCGAGGGTGATGCAGCACAGGCGCAGGTTCGGCCGGATCGCGGTCAGCAATGCGAGCGGCGCCAGTCCGATCCAGAACAGGACCGGCGACGGCGCGAAGGGGGCGGCCTCGAGGATGCCGAGGCCGACGACGGCGCCGATCAGCGTGCCGACCAGGCGGTCGCGCGCGAGCGCGAGCGTGTCGCCGAGCGCGGGCTGGGTGACCACGACGGCGGTGATCAGCGCCCAGTAGCCTTCCGCCAGGCCGATCAGCAGAGAGCCGCCGTAGGCCAAGGCGCAGGCGGCGAGGATTCGAACCGCGTGCAGCAGATTTTCCCGTCCGAACATGGGCGCCCTTCCGCAGCCGTGGCAGGAGCCGGCAGCATATTGCGGCGGCGCGCGCGCGGCGATTGACCGCCGCAGGACCGCACGCGATGTTCGGCCATGATCCGGACGGCGGCGAAATGGGGCGCGCGCGGCGCGGCGGGCCTCGCCGGATCAGCCGCGCTCTACGGCCTCGCCGCGCTCGCCTGCGCGCTCGCGCCGTCAGGCGGTCGGCCGCAGAAGCCCGGCCCGTTCGACCCCGTCCTGTTCGTCTGCGCCTCGGCGACCCATGCCGATCTCGTCGTTCCGATCGCCGACGACGCCGTCGATTGGCCGGGCGCCTTCCCGGCGGTGACCGGCGCCGTTCCCGACGGCGCCTGGCTCGCGTTCGGCTGGGGCGACTACGGCGTCTATCACGACACGCCGCGCTGGCGCGACCTGCGCCCCGGCGTCGCGCTCGCCGCGCTCGCCGGACTGGGGCCGGCGACGCTCCATGTGATGGCGGTGAAGCCGCCGCGCGGCGGCGACTGTCTCGCCGTCGGCGTCGATCGCGCCGGCCGGCAGGCGCTCGCGCGCTTCATTCGCGCGACCGTCCTCGACGATCCGGCGGGCGCGCCGAGGCTGCTCGACGCGCCGCGCGCGGGCGAGGCCTTTTACGCCGCCCGCGGCCGCTACAGCCCGTTTCGCACCTGCAACGGCTGGGCGGCCGAAGCGCTCGCCAGCGCCGGCCTGCCCGCCGCGCGCTGGGCGCCGTTCAGCTTCGGCGTGACCTCGCCGCTCGCGGCGCGCCGAACCGGCGCGCCGGAGCGACGCCCCGAACCGCCCCGGACTCGCCTTCGTCGCGCCCCGCTCACGGCTGGCTTTCAAAGGCTTCGACCGAGACCCGGGCGATCTGCTTCATCAGCGGGATGCGCTCCAGCGGGCGATCGGAGCCGATGTCGCGCCCGACCAGCGCGAGCTGCTTCCACATCGCATGCGGCGACTTCTGCTCGTTGCGCAGGGCGAGCGCGGAAAGCGCGCATTGCCGGGTCCAGAAGCCCCGCCGCTCCGGCAGATAGGACTTCATCAGCTTGGCGACGCGCTGCTTGAAGCCCTCGACCGGATACAGCATGTCCTCGACCGGCTCGCCGGTCTCGAACCATTGATATTCGAACTCGTTCTTCAGGATGTCGAGATGGGCCTTGGCCGCCGCGGCGGCGTCGGTCTGCCCGGCGGGCAGGCCGGCAAGCAGCCCGGCGATGATTTCGTGCGGCGTGGCGGGGTCGGGATAGATCGGGCCGAGGCCGAGGGTTTCGGCGAGGTCGACCAGTTTGAACGGCGGCAGCCGTCCCGAGGCGAAATTCTCGGCGACCGCCAGCCCCAGCGTCCTGACGACGCCGGCCAGATCCGTCTCCGCCGTCAACAGGCTCGACTTCATGCGCCGGACGATGTCGTTCATCTCGGGGCGCGAGAGGTCGCGCAGCATCATCGCGTCGTCGATCCCCTCGCGCTTCATCATCACGGTGGCGATCAGGTGGCGCTCGCCCGCGCGCAGCGTGACGACGAGGCTGCGGGTGCCCGATCCGTCGCAGACCGAGACCATGCATTTGCCGATGTTCGGCAGTTCGGACTTGACCGGCGGCGCCGCGTTCATCCGCATCGCGCGGATCGCCTCGTCGAGCGGCATCTGGCGGGCCGGCGGCAGCCAGGGGCGCATCCGCACGAGCCGTTCGATCAGCGCGCTGGCGACCGGCGCCCGCACGGCGGAGGCGGCCAGAGCCTCGACCACCGCGCGGGCGATCTCCGGGTCGGGATGCAGCGCGAACCCGGCCGCCGCCTCGTCGACGACCGCCTTGCCGCCGGCGACGAGTTCGCGCAGCAGCGCGATGACCGGCTGCGCCGGCAGGCCGACAGTCAGCGAGTTCAGGGTCTCGTAGACGTCGCTGGGATTCTTGTCGGCGAGCTCGGGATCCTCCAGCAGCGAGGTCACGAGATCCGAGCCGTCGCCGCCGTCGAGCGAATCCGGCGGCCCGAGCTCGAGCGCCTCGGCGACGCTGCGCTTGAGGCTGCCGGGAACCTCCAGCCCGGAATCGGCGAACACCTTGGCGATGATCATGAGGTCGACGATCGGCAGCGCCCGCTTCTCGATGGCGCCCTCGAGCAGATCGTAGATCGCCCGGATCCTTTCGCGGGCGTCGCGGCGCCCGCCGCCGGCTTCGATCCTGAGGTCGCTCAGCGCCTCGACGAGATCGGACAGGCGGTCGTTCTTTTCGGCTTCGTCGATTTCGGCGAGCCTGCAGCTCTCCAGATAGTGGCCGAACAGTTCGACCGGGTCGGGTTCGGGCGATCCCTCGGCGCCGAGGCCCATTTCCTCGGCCATGCTCTGCTGCAGCATGGCGAGCACCTCGTCGTCGAGGTTCTTCAAGAGGTCGAGCAGAGGATTGGCGCGCTTCCCGCGCCTGCGCGCCGGCGCCTTCGCGGGCGATGGCTTTCCCGTCTTGTTCGGCCTCGGCATCGCTGCGATTCCCCGATTCGGATTTGGCGCGCGGCACCTTAGCCAAACCGGCGGCGCCCGCCAAATTCGCGTGGGGACTCGCGCCGCGCGGCGAGGCGGCGCCCGAAATCCCACGGTTCGCGCGTAAAATAGGCTAGCATGGCGCGAATCACCGGCCGCATGCTGGGCGCAAGGTTGGCGGGCCACCTTGGCGCCGGCGCGACGGCGACGCGGCGACGCGCCGATTCGCCGGTCGGGCGGGTCGCTCGTGGGGTCGTTCGCCCACATATCCCCATCGCAAGAGCGCACCGGCGGAGGCCCATGGCGAAGGCAGAGCGGCCCGGTGCGAAAGTCTCGCTGATCTTTCCGATCGGCGAGCGGGCGATCGCCAATGAATTCCGCGCTTTCACCGAGGTCGCGGGCGAGACGCTGATCCGGCGCGCCTGGCAGTCCTTCGCGCCGTTCCGCGGCTTCATCGACAAGATCTATTTCATCTGTCTGGCCGAGGACGAGCGCCGATTCTACGTCTCGGCGCGGCTGCGCGACATGGCCTTCGAGGCGCCGCACGAGGTCGTGATCCTCGACCGGCCGACCGCCGGCCCCGCCGAGACCGTCGCGCGCGGGATCGCGCAATGCGGCCTTTCCGGCCGCGCGATCGTCTGCGACATCGACCACCGGCTCCAGCTGCGCCCGTTGTTCGAGGCGATCGCGGCCGGGGACGAGGTCGGGACGCGGGTCTGCGTCTGGCCGCTGAACGGCGAGAATCTCAAGCGCTGGAGCGTCGGCTGCCTGACCGCCGACGACCGGATCCGGGAGGTCGCCGAACGCCGGCTGCCCGCCGCCTCCGGCAGCTTCTACGGCATTCTGGGCTGCTATTGGTTCGGCGAGATCGGCGCCGTCGCCGCCGCCTGCCTCGCGCATGGGTTCGCGCGCTTCTCGGAATATTTCAACCACGCGATTGCGCAGGGCGCGACCGTCGCCGCCGTCCATCTCGAGGCGGCCGAGTTTTTCGGCGACGCCGAGCGCATCCGCGAACTCGAGCGGACCGAGCAGAAGTTCCGCAGCACGATCTTCTGCGACATCGACGGCACGATCCTCGAACACGAGGACGTCCCCGACTATTCCCGGCCGCCGCGCGTCCTGCCCGGCAGCCGGGAGAAGCTGCGGCGCTGGATCGACGACGGCTATTGCGTGATCCTGTGCACGGCGCGGCCGAGCCGCGACGAAGGGCTGCTGCTGGAGGCGCTGCGCGCGCTCGAGATTCCGTTCCATCGGCTGATCGTCGGCCTGCCGAGCGGGCCGCGCATCGTCATCAACGACCGCAAGCCCTCCGCGATGTTCATGGCCCAGGCCGCCTCGCTGGAGATCGGCCGCAACCAGGGCATCGGTGCGCTGGAGCTGCCGGCGCGCGGACAACCCACGGTGCTGCGGCGGTTCGAGGGCGGATCCTTCGCCGAGACCCTGCTGCTCGACGATCAGGACCGCCGGTTCGTCCGCAAGCGCGCCTCCAAGCACGCCAATCTCAGCGTCGGCTACGCCAGGCTGAAGAGCCAGTTCCGCACGCTCGGGCGCTTCGCGCAGCTGTGCCCCGGCGTCGTGCCGCAATTGCTCGGCGAACAGGACAATTCGCACGAATATTTCTACGACATGGAATTCCTGACCGGCTATCGGCAGCTCTCGGAGCGCCGCGACGCGACCGGCGTCGGCGCGCTCGACGCGCTGATGGAGCAGTTCGACCGCCACGTCTATTGCCACCGCAACGCCTGGCAGCCGCTCGCCGACGCCTGGTTCCTCGGCCATCTCCAGGCCAAGATCTACGCCAAGATGGACCATCTCGCCGACAATGCGCGGCTGCGTCCGCTGATCTTCGGCGAGGGCGTCACTATCGACGGCGTGGCCTATCCGAGCCTCGACGGCGTGCTCGCCGAAATCGTCGGCGCGCCGGTGATCGGCCGCTTCCGGCCGCAGTTCCTGTCGCTGGTCCACGGGGACATGACGTTCCAGAACATCATGGTCGGCGAAGGCGGCTCGGTGAGGGCGATCGACATGGAATCGGCCGACAGCCTCGACGCGATCGAGATCGACCTCGGCAAGCTCTACCAGTCCCTGCACAGCCAGTACGACGAGTGGTCGGGGCGCCGGACGCCGCTCTGCGTCGTATCGGGAGCGCAGATCACGCTGAACTTCGAACCCGCGGCGCCCGACCCGGCGATGCTGCGCTCGGTCCACGAGCGATGGTCGTCGATCCTCAACTGTTCGCGCGATCTCGTCGACCTGAAGGGCGGCTTCTTCCTCGGCCTGCATCTCATCCGCATGACTCCGTTCCGCCTCAAGGTCAGCGAGGACCAGGCGGTCTACGCACTGGCGACCGGCATCCAATGGCTCAGTCGCGCGCTCGAAATGGCGCGCGCCGCATGAGACCCCGTCCGGGAAGGCGCGCGCAATGACGCTCTCCCTCATCTTCCCGATGGCCGGCGAGGGCGCGCGGTTCGGCTATCGGTTCAAGCCGTTCCTCGCCCTGAACGGCCAGACCTTCATCGAGGCGGCGTTCGCGCCGTTCCGCCCGCATATGGCCGAGATCGCGCGCGTCTATTTCGTCTTCCTGCGCGCGCAGGAGGAGGCGCACGGGGTTAGCCGGCGGCTGGCGGCGATGTTCGAGGGAATCGACCATCGCGCCGTCATCCTCGAGCGGCCGACCGACGGCCCGGCCCAGACGCTGCTCCAGTGCCTCGTCGGCGAGGCGATCGCCGGCCCGATCGTCGTGTGCGACTGCGACCACGCCCTCGAGGTCGGCGGGCTGATGCGGCTCGCCGCGACCGATCCCGCGACCGCCTGCGCGCTGCCGACCTGGGATCTGGCGGGCGAGCCGCTGTCGGCGTGGAGCGTGGCGGCGATCGACGCCGAGGATCGGGTGACCGCGATCGCCGAGAAGCGGCGGCCCGAATCGGGCGCGGCGTTCCGCGGCGTGATCGGCTGCTATTATTTCGCCGACGCCGCGCGGGTCGGCGCGATCGTCGCGCGCGACCGCGCGATCTACCTCTCCGACATCGTGCGCGCGCTGATCGAGGCGGGCGAGCCGGTGCGCTCGGCGCCGGTGACGCGGGCGACTTTCTTCGGCGATCCGGCGCGGCTGGAGACCGCCCTGCGCCCGCCGGCGGCGGGGCCGTGAGGCCGCCGCGATCAGACGTTCCCCCGCGCGCAGCGTCCGACCGCGTCGATCCAACGGCAGGAGCCAGGAGCCATGCAGGCCATCACCGTCCTCATCGTCGGCCAGATCCGCAACCAGCACGTCCTGCTGCATTCGCTCGGAAATC
>JBEKEI010000055.1:0-25532 GCA_050013915.1 Roseiarcus sp. | reverse complement strand
CGTCGAATTGAACGCGATACGGTGATTGAGGCAAAGAGCCAAGCGGACGAACCATCAGGGCCAGCGGGTCTCAACCCCCGCGCAAACAGGCCGAAGACATGACCGCACCCGAGACATTCGCAGAGCTTCAAAGAACCCTTGACAAGGGGCGCCGTCCAGACATGACAGTGCACTTAACTCGCGCCCCTCCCGGCCGCGGGTTTCGCCTCCGAGGCTCGCCGCGCGATCCGCGTTGCGTGGCGGCTTCGAGGCGGGCTTGGAAAGTGCGGCGCACCTGTCGGATGGCCGATCGTCTCGGGGCCCGGCAGAGTGCATCGGCGAGGATTTCCAGGCCGCCGCTGATGAGCCGCCGCGTCGAACCAAGCGGCCTCGCCGACCCCCTCCGCCGCGCTGCCAGAGCCGGGCGCGCGCCTCAAGCTCGAGCCGCCTCCGGCGGTCGCTCCGCGCCAAGAGGCGCTCCGCGAAGCTTGACCCGCGCGCCCGGCCCTGGCCGTAATCCACCAAGACCTTTTCCTGCGCAGTGCGGCCGAGATCGGCCGCGCTGCGCAGCAAAAGGTCTTGGTCGCAAAAGAGCCGCGCCGATGAGACGCAGTCACCCCTCGGCGACGAAGTCGTCCGGCAGGGCCGGAACGCCGTGGAGAAGCGGCGCAGCCGCTTGACGGCGGCTCGGCGGCGTGGCCGCCGGTAACGCCGCCTCAACGCCACCGGACAGAATCGAGCGGTCGAGAGAGAGACGCGAGTTGAGTTCAGTGTGACCGTAACCGAGTTCCGCCAGCCCGCAGGAAAAAGCCGCGCGGTCGTGTTTGCCCAGGGGCTCGATGGCCTTGATCACGCCTCGTCATCCGAATTGCCTGACGTGGCGCTTCAACGCTTCGATGAGGGCGGGGGCCGGGCTCGGCTCGCGGCTGATCGCCGCAAGAAACATGTCGCGATCCGCCCCCTGGAGAACCATGCGCTGATGTTCATCCGGCAATCGGCGTGCGCCCTCGACGGCCAGATCGCCGGCGGCGAGTCCGGTCGCGGCCATGGCCTCCTGGATCACGCGCTTCGCCGATGGCGCTATGCGAAGCTCCAATCGCTGCGTCTTGTATTCTCGCTCCGGCGACGTCGATTTCTTTCGCGCTGTCGGCATGATCGGTCGCCTGAACACCTCGTGCGGCGTTTCTCCGTGCAGTGCAACAGCGGCTTGGGTTCGCCGGGCAAGTGGAAGTCGGCGGTTTCCGGCTGCGCCCGACGCCATGCGCCTGAGCAACGTGGCGCAACGAGGCGCCATATGCGCCAGAATTGCGCTCGAGCCATCGATCTCAAGGATTTTTTGAGACGATACGGGGGGCTATGTGGAGAGGTCCTGGTGCCCAGGGGCGGAATCGAACCACCGACACTGCGATTTTCAGTCGCATGCTCTACCAACTGAGCTACCTGGGCCCCGCGCGCGCTCGGGGCGCCCGGCCGGCGGCGTTATAGGTAGCGGGCGGGGGCTTGTCCAGAGCCGATCGCCGCGCCGGCCCGGGCCCCGCCGGCGCGCTCGCTTTCGGCGACCCGCCATGCTAACGCGACGCCTCGATGGGGGGACGCGCCCGCGGTTCGGGCCTGACGGGCGAGCGATGAGCGATATTTTCCGGGAAGTCGACGAGGAAGTCCGCCGCGACAAGGCGGAGGAATTCTGGCGCAAATACCAGAACTACTTCCTCGTCGCCGCCCTGCTGGTCGTGCTGGCGACCGCCGGCTGGCGCTATTGGGACTATCGGCGGCTGCAGATGGCGCAGGCGGTCGGGGCGCAGTTCGAGCAGGCGCTCGAACTCGGGCGGACCGGCAAGGACGCCGAGGCGGCCGCCGCGCTCGGCAGGATCGCCGCCGACGCGCCGAACGGCTATCGCGTCCTGGCGCGCCTCGCCGAGGCCGCCGTCGTCGCCAAGACCGACCCGGCGCGGGCGATCGCCGGCTATGACGCGCTCGCCGACGATGCGACGATCGGCGCCCTGTTCCAGCAGACCGCGCGGCTGCGGGCGGCCCTGCTGCGGCTCGACGCGGGCCAGACCGACAGGGCGAGGGCCGCGCTGGAGGCGCTCGCCGCGCCCGGCGGCGCCTACCGCGGCACCGCGCGCGAAATGCTCGCCGCCGCCGCGCTCGCCGCCCAGGATTACCCGGCCGCCGGCAAGTGGCTCGACATGATCGTCACCGACCCCGATTCGCCCCCGACCCTGCGCCAGACCGCCGAACTGCTGCTCGGAATCGTCGGCTCGGGCAAGCCGGCGTCCAAGTGACGGCTCGGCCGCCGGGAGGCCGCCGGTGACCGCCAAGGTCGCGATCATCGGCCGGCCCAATGTCGGCAAGTCGACGCTGTTCAACCGGCTGGTCGGGCGCAAGCTCGCCCTCGTCGACGACACGCCGGGGGTGACGCGCGACCGGCGCGAGGGCGACGCCCGGCTCGGCGATCTCGCCTTCACCATCGTCGACACCGCCGGGCTCGAGGAAGGCGACGCCGGCTCGCTGGCGGGGCGGATGCGCGCCCAGACCGAGACCGCGGTGGTCGATTGCGACGCGATCCTGTTCATGATCGACGCGCGCGCCGGGCTGACGCCGACCGACCGCCATTTCGCCCAATTGGTGCGCCGCGCCGACAAGCCGATCATCCTGCTCGCCAACAAGGCCGAGGGCCATGCCGGGCGCGACGGCGCCTATGAGGCGTTCGGCCTCGGCCTCGGCGATCCCATCCTGTTCTCGGCCGAACACGGCGAGGGGCTCGGCGATCTCTTCGAGGCGCTGGTCGCCGCGCTGCCGGTCTTCGCCCGCATCGACGAGGACGAGGAGGAGCCGGCCCCGCTCGTGCTCGGCGAGGAGGAGGACGGCAGCGAGGTCGACGTCTCCAGGCCGCTGCGCATCGCCGTGCTCGGGCGCCCCAATTCCGGCAAGTCGACCCTGCTCAACCGCATCCTCGGCGAGGACCGGCTGCTGACCGGGCCCGAGCCGGGCCTGACCCGCGACAGCATCAGCATCCCGACCGTCTGGCGCGGCCGCCGCCTCAAGCTGTTCGACACCGCCGGGCTGCGCCGGCGCGCGCGGGTCGTCGAGAAGCTCGAAAAGCTCGCGGTCGCCGATGCGCTGCGCGCGGTGCGGTTCGCCGAAGTGGTGGTGCTGCTGCTCGACGCCACGATCCCGTTCGAAAAGCAGGATCTGACCCTCGCCGATCTCGTCGAGCGCGAGGGCCGGGCGCTGGTGATCGGCCTCAACAAATGGGACCTCGTCGACGACAAGAGCGTCAAGGCGCAGGAATTGCGCGCCGAGGCCGACCGGCTGCTGCCGCAATTGCGCGGCACCCGGGTCATGCCGGTCTCCGGGCTCACCGGCGCCCATGTGGACCGGCTGCTCGAGGCGGTGATCGCCACCCACGAGGTGTGGAACAAGCGCATTTCGACCGGCCGGCTCAACCGCTGGCTGGAGCCGGTCATCGATTCCACCCCGCCGCCGGCAGTGTCGGGGCGGCGGGTGAAGATCCGCTACATGACCCAGCCCAAGGCGCGCCCGCCGTTCTTCGTAGTGTTCGGCAACCAGCTCGACGACGTCCCGGAGAGCTACAAGCGCTTCATCGTCAACGGGCTGCGCGAGACGTTCGAATTGTACGGCGTGCCGATCCGGCTTTCGCTGCGCAGCACCAAGAACCCGTTCGCCGGGCGCGCCAAGCGCAAATAGGGCGCGGAGCGGCCGCGCGGCTGCGCCGGCGGGCGGCGCGGCCGGTTGACGTTTCGCCGGCGGCGAGCCATTTGAGCCTTGCGTGCAAACCCGACTGCGAGGGCCCCCGATGAGCGATCACCCCATCTCGATCTCACCGGCGCCGGGACGGGTCACCGTGTCCTGGCGCGGCAAGGTGGTTGCGCGCAGCGACCAGGCGCTGGAATTGCGCGAGGCTAACTACCCGCCGGTCCTGTATATTCCGCGCGGCGACGCCGAAATGACGTTGTTCGCGCGCAGCGCGACGCAGACGACCTGCCCCTACAAGGGCGTGGCGAACTATTTCTCGCTCGCCGCCGACGGCGCGGCCGACAAGGACGCGGTCTGGACCTATGAGACGCCCAAGCCCGGCGTCGCCGCGATCAAGGACCATCTGGCCTTCTATCCCGACAGGGTCGCGATCGCGCGCGGCTGATCCGCGCCGCCGCCGGGCGTTCGAGGCCGGCTCACTCCGCCGCCACGGCTTCGCGAATGCGGCGGGCGAGTTCGTCGAGGCGCGCCGGCGGCGCCCGCGCGACCAGCGCGAAGCTGCGGCCGCCGTGGGTCCAGGCGGCGTCGGCGAGCCCGCCGGCCTGGCCGATCGCGATCGCCGTCGCCGACCGCGCGTCGGCCGCCTCGGTCTGCAGCGCGACGCGATTGCGCTGCGCGTCCTCGTAGAGCGCGAAGGCCGCCGGCGCGAAGGCGCCGGGGACGATCCGCCCGCCGAGCAGCGTCAGGCCGGCGCCCGACAGATCGGGAACCGGCGCCGCGCCGCCGAGCTGCGGCGCAAACCAGCGGCCGAGCGCCGCGCGATCGCCGGTGGCCAGTTCGACCGGCCTCGCCCGGCCCTCGGCGAAGGTGCGGTAGGAAGCGGTCGCGGCGCCGGCGAAGGCCTCGGCGCCCCTGTCGGCGAACAGGCTCGCGGCGCCCGCCCAGACAGCGAGCGCGGCGGCGAGCCCGCCCACGGCCGCCAGCAGACGCGCGCGCAACCGGTGCGCCGCCGAGGGCGGTCGCGCCGCGGGCGCAAGCGGGATTTCGTCCCGGCGCGCCGCTTCGCCGCCGGCGCGCCATTGACCGCCGCCGTCCTCGCCGATCGGAACCACCTGCGCGTCGAGGCGCGGCGGCTCGGCGAACCGGCTCCGGCTCGCCCCGCCCCAGCCGCCCGTCGCGTCCGCCCAGGCCGAATGGTCGGCGAAGGCGGTCCGGATCGCCTCGTTCTGGGCGAGCCAGCCCTCGATCTGCTTGCGGAGTTGCGGATCCTCGAGCATGCGGTCTTCGACGACGGCGCGATCCGCGCGCGTCAGGCAGTCGTCGACATAGCCGTGCTTGTCGCCGGTCGAGACGCGGCGGGGGCCGCGCGTCACTCGACGAGTCGCAGGTGCGGGGCGCCGCGCCGCGCCCGGCGCGGTCGCGCCGGCTCCGGCGCGGCCTCGGCCTGCTGCGTCAGGCCGGCGGTCAGCAGGACGCGCGCGCGCGCCAGCCGTTCGACGAACGTGACGAGAGAAATGTCGAGCGCCTGGGCCGCCTCGACATGCGAGAATCGTTCGAGGACGACGAGCAGCAGCGCCTCGCGCAATTCCAGCGGCAGGCTCCGCACCGCGCGCTGGACGTGCGAGGCGCTGTCCCTGCCGTCGGCGCCGCTCCAGCGCACCGGCGGCGCCGCCTCGTCGGCCGGGGTGCGGCGCGCGTGGCGGCGATAGAGGCGGATGAACAGACAGAACAGCCGCAGGCGCGGATCGGCGACCTCGCGGCCCTCGCCGCCGCGGGCGGCAAGCAGGGCGCGGCTGGCGAGACTGTCGACGAGCGCGCGCGCCGCGCGCTCGTCCGGCGCCAGCCGATCGTCGCGCGTCAGCGCCATGCCGAACCTGCGCAGCACCCCTCCCGGATCGTCGGCCGATTCATGTCTCGGGGTCAAAACCAAGCGTCCCGGCGTCACGTTAACCTTGATCGTCAGTTTAGTCCTGGCGACACTACGCGCAAGGGTTTGCCGGCGCGAATGTGAGAGATTCAACATATTTTGTGAGACCGGGCGACGGAGGCGAGCCTTTCCATCGGCGGCGAGCATCGCTAATGGTGACGGTTTGGACGTCCGGCTACGAGGCGGCCCGGCGGGTCGCATCGGGTCGGGATTGGCGAGGCAGGCGATGGCGCAGGACGGAATCGGCGGCGGCTCATTCGACGGCGGCGTGTTGCGCGGCGCGCGCGGGCTCGTCCTGGGCGTCGCCAACTCGCGCTCGATCGCCTTCGGCATCGCCAAGGCGGCGCGGGCGGCCGGCGCCGAGCTCGCGCTGACCTTCCAGGGCGAGGCGCTGGAAAAACGCGTGCGGCCGCTCGCCCAGGAGCTCGGCGCGCATGTGGTCGGCCATTGCGACGTCACCGACAGCGCCTCGATCGACGCCGTCTTCGCCCGCACCGCGGCGCTGTGGGGCGGCCTCGACTTCGTCGTCCATTGCATCGCCTTCTCCGACAAGGACCAACTGACCGGGCGCTATGTCGAGACGACCGAGGACAATTTCACCAAGTCGCTGCTGATCTCCTGCTATTCCTTCACCGCGATCGCCCAGCGCGCGGAAAAGCTGATGACCAGGGGCGGCTCGATGCTGACGCTGACCTATTACGGCGCCGAGAAATGGATGCCGCATTACAACGTGATGGGCGTCGCCAAGGCGGCGCTGGAGGCGAGCGTGCGCTATCTGGCCGCCGACCTCGGCGAGAAGGCGATCCGCGTCAATGCGATCTCGGCCGGCCCGATCAAGACGCTCGCCGCCTCCGGCATCGGCGATTTCCGCTACATCCTGCGCTGGAACGAATATAATGCGCCGCTGCGCCGCACCGTGACGATCGAGGAGGTCGGCGACAGCGCGGTCTATCTGCTCTCGCCGATGTCGCGCGGCGTCACCGGCGAGATCCTCCATGTCGATTCCGGCTATCACGTCGTCGGCATGAAGAATCCCAATGCGCCCGACAAGAGCACCGACAAGCAATGACGCCCGGCTAAGCCGGACACTTGCCGATCGCCCGCGGCCTGCGCGGCGTCGGCCGGACGGCGAACAGGCGCCAGAGGGTGAACAATGCGATGCCCAGATGCAGCGCGGCGTTCTGCGCGAACAGCGCGGACGGGCCGAACAGCCGCATCAGCGCCGCCGCGAGCGCGGGCGCGGCGATCGCGCCGAGACAATAGAGGAACAGCATGCCTGACGAGATCAGCATCAGCTGGTCGGGCCGCGCGCGGTCGTTGGCGTGGCTGATCGCGAGCGTGTAGAGCGCGAAGGTCGTCACGCCGACGCAGAAGCCGAGCGCGGCGAGCGCGCCGCCGCCGCCGCGATAGCGCCACAGCGCCAACTCGAAGGCCGCCCCGGCGCCCGCCACGACGACGATGACGAGCCGACGGTCGAAACGGTCCGACAGGCGCCCGGCGGGATAGACGCCGAGCGCCGAGCCGAGCACGATCGCGGTGGTGAACCAGGGCACCGCTTCCGGACTGAGGCCGAGGCCGAGCGCGTAGATCGGCCCCATCGCGAAGACGGCGCCGTTGGCCGCGCCGACCGCGACCGCCGCCACCGCGGCGACCGGCGACAGCCGCGCCAGCCAGCCGAGCCGGATCCGCACGGTCCTGGGCTCCAGCGGCGGCTCGACCGTGGTCATCGCGAGCGGCACGATCGCCATCGCCAGCAGCGCCGCCGAGACCGAGAACAGTTCATACGAAGTCGGCGCGCGCAGGGTGAGGATCAGCTGGCCGCAGGCCGAGGCGCAGAAATTGACGATCTGGTAGAGTCCATAAAGCGCGCCGCGGTTGGAATTGCTCGCCTTGGCGTTGATCCAGGTCTCGATGACGCCATAGAGCCCGGCGAGCGCAAAGCCGAGCCCGCCGCGCAGGGCGAGCCAGACCGCCGGGGACACGGCGAGGGGATAGACGATCACGATCACGACCGATCCCGCGACGAAGGCCGAGAACGCCCTGATATGGCCGGCGCGGCGCACGATCGACGGCGCGGCGAGGCTGCCGGCGAGCATGCCGACGAAATAGGCCGAGCCGAGCAGGCCGATGGCGAGTTCGGGAAAGCCCTCGATCTTGGCGCGCAGCGGCACGATGAGGCCGGCCAGGGCGTTGCCGGCGATCAGCAGGAACACCGAGGCGAGCAGGGCGGCGATGGCGGAATAGGGCTTCACGGCGACTCTGGGGGCGGGGATGGCGGGCGGAAGGTCTCATACACGAGCGCGGCGCAGATGGGCGAGCTTGGGCGGCCGCGCATGACGCGAACGGGCGGGCCGGCATATCGCCATCGCGCGCGCCCTTGTGTATAAGCCGCTGCCTTGGCGCGCCGCCGCCCCGGCGGGCGCCTGCGAGCAGACGAGAGCGAGACGTTCGAAATGGCCGAGAGCCGTTGGAGTCCGGACAGTTGGCGCGCCAGGGCGGTCGCGCAGGCCCCCGCCTATCCCGACGCGGCGGCGCTCGCCGACGTCGAGCGCCAGCTCGCCGGCTATCCGCCGCTGGTCTTCGCCGGCGAGGCGCGCAAGCTCAAGCGCACGCTCGGCAAGGCGATGGCCGGCGAGGCGTTCCTGCTGCAGGGCGGCGACTGCGCCGAGGCCTTCGCCGAGCACTCGGCCGACAACATACGCGATTTCTTCCGCGTCTTTCTCCAGATGGCGGTGGTGATGACCTTCGCGGCGGCCTCGCCGGTCATCAAGGTCGGCCGGGTCGCCGGGCAATTCGCCAAGCCGCGCTCGGCCGACGACGAGACGATCGGCGGGGTCACCCTGCCGGCCTATCGCGGCGACATCGTCAACGACATCGAATTCACCGCCGCCGCGCGCATGCCCGACCCGCGCCGCCAGCTCGAGGCCTACCGGCAGTCGGCGGCGACGCTCAACCTGCTGCGCGCGTTCGCGACCGGCGGCTACGCCAATCTCGAGAACGCCCATCGCTGGATGCTCGGCTTCGTCAAGGACAGCCCGCAGTCCGAGCGCTACCAGGAGGTCGCCGACCGCATCACCGAGACGCTCGGCTTCATGCGCGCGATCGGCCTCGACGCCGAGGCGCATCCCGAATTGCGGGCGACCGACTTCTACACCTCGCACGAGGCGCTGCTGCTCGGCTTCGAGCAGGCGATGACGCGCGTGGATTCCACCACCGGCGACTATTACGCCACCTCGGGCCACATGATCTGGATCGGCGACCGCACGCGCCAGCTCGACGGCGCCCATGTCGAATATGCGCGCGGCGTGCGCAATCCGCTCGGCCTCAAATGCGGCCCTTCGCTGAAGCCCGACGAACTGGTCCGGCTGATCGACATTCTCGATCCCGCCCAGGAGCCCGGCCGGCTCACGCTGATCTGCCGGTTCGGGGCCGACCGGATCGAGGCGAGCCTGCCGCCGCTGATCCGCGCGGTCGAGCGCGAGGGGCGAAAAGTGTTGTGGTCCTGCGATCCCATGCACGGCAACACGATCAAGGCCGCCGGCGGCTACAAGACGCGCCCGTTCGAGCGCGTGGTCGGCGAGATCAGGAGCTTCTTCGCCGTCCACAAGGGCGAAGGGACCCATGCCGGCGGCGTACATCTCGAGATGACCGGCAAGAACGTCACCGAATGCACCGGCGGCGCGCGGGCGATTTCCGAGGCGGATCTGCGTGACCGCTACCACACCTATTGCGATCCCAGGCTCAACGCCGAGCAGGCGATCGAGGTCGCGTTCCTGGTCGCCGAACTCCTCAAGGCCGAACGCCTGTCGGCGCCCGCGCGCCGCATCGATGCGGCGGAATAGCGGCGGTCATTCCGGCTTGGTCAGATCCTGGCCGGGGAGCCGCAGGATCGGGAACCCGGTGCCGCGGTCGATCGGCGCGCCCTCGCGGGTGATCTGGTAGCGCCAGTCGGGCCGCCGGCGGACCCGCCTGATCGCCTCGAACGTGTCGGCCTCGGCGACGACGGCGACGAACTCGTTCTGGCCGTCGACGTGCCAGAGCCGAAAGGCCTTTCCGGCGAGGCTGTCGTCGATCGTCGCTCTGTTTCTCGTCATGATTCCCATCGCTGGTCGGCGCGCGCGAACGCGGCGCGAGGCCGTCCCGAATCGCTCATAGCGTCCCGAACCGTCGAAACCGTGCTCGCGATATGGCGTTTCGGCGACCGGGCGCCGCTGACGGCCGCTTCCCCCGGATCGCCGGCCGGTCGGACCGCCGCGGAGCGTCGATCGAAGCCGGTCGGGATCAGCGCCTGCGCGATTGCCGGCGCGCGCAGGCATGGACGATTGACGGGCCAGCCTGAGGCGATCGCCCTGCTGACGGCGGCGCCGACACGGGGGCGAATTCGAAGGCGTGCGCCGGCGGCGGTCGGGAGCGCACGGCGGGACGGCCTTGAGCGACGCTCAGTCGATGGCGGGACCGTGCAACCCATAGCCTCCGCGAGGCGGAACAGACATCGCTCTTTGGAAGAAATGAAGACTGCCGTGGACCGCGACCGTCGACGGCGGTCCGCTCCGGCCCCCGTCCGGCCGATCGCGCCGCGAAATGCGGACTGGTCGCCCGCGCTCCCGGAGCGCCGCCGCTATCGGGCGCGGCTCGAGGGACGTACCCTCGCGACGTCGCTTCAGCCGCGGATGCAGGCGATTGCGGCGACGCGGCGAACCGGGCGGCGGATGTTTTCGCACAGAGCCCTATTGTGCGTTGGTCGTCATGACCTTATGGTGGCCAGATGCTAGGCTGGCGGCGTCCGAAGCCAGGACGCCGTGGGGGGGTCGGAAGCGGTTGGAGGGCGTCGCGCGCGGCGCCGTTCGCTCGCGTTCGGACGAGGCTCGGCGGGAGGGGGCGGCATGAGTCAACCTTATCTGGGCCAGATCCTGGCCTTCGCCGGCGGTTTCGCGCCGACGGGCTACATGCAATGCGCGGGCCAGACGTTGAGCATCAGCCAGTACTCCGCGCTGTTCACCCTGATCGGCACGAATTTCGGCGGCGACGGCGCGACGAGTTTCAGACTTCCCGACCTGCAGGGACGAACGCCGATCCACATGGGCGCCGGCGTCGGCCTGTCCACCTACGTCATCGGCCAGATCGGCGGCCAGGAAAACGTCGCGCTCACGACCAGCCAGATGCCCGGGCATAATCACCTGGTCTCCGTAGTGACCGGGATGGGCGCCACCAACGCCAGCGCCACGCCGGGCGTCGCCACCTATCTCGGCGACGAATACGAAAATCCTTTGACCAAGGCGGTGAGCTATCTGCCGTTCGCCGGTCAGGCCCAGGTCAATCTCGCCAACGCGAGCATCGGCCAGGCGGGCGGCAATCTGCCGCATCCGAACATCCAGCCCTATCTGGCGATAACCTATTGCATCGCGGTCGCCGGCGTGTTTCCGAGCCGCAATTA
Source organism: Roseiarcus sp. (assembly GCA_050013915.1). Taxonomy (GTDB): domain Bacteria; phylum Pseudomonadota; class Alphaproteobacteria; order Rhizobiales; family Beijerinckiaceae; genus Roseiarcus. The sequence continues at coordinate 14,472 of JBEKEI010000055.1, read as the reverse complement.
GCCTGAGCCGCACGGCGGGAAGGGGAGAGCGCAAGTGACGCAGCCATATCTCGGGCAGGTGCAGCTGTTCGGGTTCAATTTCGCCCCGACCGGCTGGGCGCTGTGCCAGGGCCAGACATTGAGCATCAACCAGTATGTGGCGCTGTTCTCGGTCATCGGGACCTATTACGGCGGCAACGGCACGAGCACTTTTCAGTTGCCGAACCTGCAGGGCGCGGTCGCGATCGGCGCCGGCGAGGGCGCCGGCCTGTCGCCGTACGTCGTGGGCGAGATCGGCGGGACGTCCACCGTGCAGGTCCTCTATTCCCAGATGCCGATCCACAACCATCCCTTCGCCGCGTCCACCGCCCCCGGGACGACGACGACGGCGGCGGGCGCCCAGCTCGGGGTCGGCCATTACGCCGCGTCGGGCAAGTCGGGGACGAGTTACGACGCCGACTTCTACAGCTCGAACGCCAGCACGACCGGACTGGCGCCCTTGTCGATCAGCGTCGCGGGCGGCAACCTGCCCCACAACAACATGCAGCCCTATCTCGCCTTGAACTACTGCATCGCGATGAGCGGCGTCTTCCCCTCGCGCAACTGAGGCGGGCACGGAGTCCAGGACCGATGACCGAGCAATACGTCGGACAGATCAACATATTCGGATTCAACTTCGCGCCGACCGGCTGGCAACCGTGCAACGGCCAGATCCTGCCGATCAACCAGTACGCGGCTCTGTTCTCGCTGCTCGGGACGACCTATGGCGGCAATGGGGTCCAGACCTTCGCCCTTCCCGATCTGCGCAGCCGGACCTCGATCGGCTTTGGTCCGAACAATCAGATCGGGTCGTTCGCCGGCGAGGAGAGCCACACGCTGCTCCTCAACGAAATTCCGCCGCACCAACACGCGTTGAATGCGGACGCCGTCACCGCGGCGACGAGCAACAGCAATACGCCCGGCCCGGGCGCCGTTCTGGGCAAGGCGGCGGGCGTCCAGAAAGCGCCCGACGGGAGCTTTGCGGTGCAGATCTACAACAGCTCGGCCGCAAACAGCACGCTGGCCCCGCAAATCATCGGCACGGTGGGCGGCTCCCTCGGCCACGAGAACCGCATGCCCTATCTCGTGCTCAACTTCTGCATCGCGCTCACCGGCTATTTTCCTTCCCGCAACTAGCGGGGCGCATCGAGCAAATTGGCGCGACCTGTGAATTCCCTCCCTGGCGGCGGCCAGCGTGAGCGCGCGTCACGATAGAGCCAGCAGTCACAATGATTCCTCTGATGGGCGGGAAAGTGGCGGCCCGTGCGCCGATTGGCATGGCGCGCGCTCGAAGCTGCGGTGAGGGCTGTGGATATGCCGCTTCGCTTGGACAACGCAAACGCGTTGCCCACATACCCACAGCAGAAGCAGAAGCAGAAGAAAGCGGCCTAATCTCTTTTTGAAGGACAAGAGCAGGAGCGGTTACACCTTAGGTCCGCACTCAGATGGTCCCACGAATGGGGTCCACCTCAGAGGTCCGTGCTGCGGCGATCGGCTGAACGGCGCCCCGGAACCCGCGCCAAATCAATTGGCGCACGCGCCGCGGCTTTGCGACCGATCGGATGAATCATCAGGATTGCCGGCTCTATCGTGACATGTGCTCGCGCCGGCGCGTGGGTCCGGGGAACGGCATGACGGGGGCGGGGCGCCGACGATCCGCCGGGGCTCGTGGCGGGCGCGCAGCGCCCGCTCAGTTGAAGACGGCCTGGTACTCCTGGCGGTCCGGCCACGGCGTGTGGATCGGCGAGACATGGATGGCATAGGTCGGCCCGTTCTCGATCTCGCAATGGTAGAGGCCCTCCGGCAGCACCTCGCGCTCCCTGGGTCCGCGGAAGATCAGCGTGAACGGCCGGCGCTTGACCCAGTCCGGCAGACGCTTGCGATCGCTGATGATGCGATCGAGCGGAAACGCGTGACGCGTGCCCCTGAACCGGACTATCTTTCCCACATGCGGCTTGAAATGATTGATCAGCAGAAATTCCGGCGCGCTCTCCGCCGCCGCGCCGGCCGCGTCGGCCGCCGCCTCGCTGGACTCGTGCAATGCCGCCTCCCCATCTCGATCGCCGCGCCCAATCTGGCCCAATCGTCCGGGGATTGCCAGAGGCGGGCGCCATGAGCAGCGTCGACCGCGGCGACCCAGCCGGGGGCGTCGTCGCGGCGCCGGGCGGGCGCGTCTGGCTGCGCCCGCAGACGGCGGCGGATGCGCCGTTCCTGTTCGCCCTCTTCCACGGCCGCATGGGCGCGATGCTCGCGCCCGCCGGCCTGGCGCCGGAGGCGCTCGAGAGCATCATCGCCTCGCAGTACCAGCTGCGCGGGCTCGACTACCGCGCCAAATTCCCGCGCGCGCGCTGGTCGGTCGTCGAGGCCGAGGACGGGCCGATCGGCGAACTGATCGAGCACGACGAGCCCGACGCGGTCTATATCGTCGACATGACCCTGCTTCCCGCCCGCCAGGCGCAGGGCATAGGCGGCGCGCTGGTGCGCGCGCTGATGACGGCGAACGCGGCGCGCGGCGGCGTGCGCGCGATCGCGCTGGCGTCCAACGAGAATTCGCTCAAGATGTTCCGCAAGCTCGGCTTCGCCGCGGCGCACGAAGTCGGCGACGCCTATTTTTCGCTGCGCTGGCGCCCGCCCGCCGCGACGGCCTGAGCGGGAGGGTCGTCGTGGAGCCGCAGCCCGCCAGACTGCCCGACCGGCTGCTGCTGCCGTTGGCTTTCGATCCCGCGCTGCTGCGGCGCGACCTCGACGGGCTGTCGCAGGTCGAATGGGTCGATCATTTCGTCAGCCAGAACTACCGGGGCGACTGGAGCGTCATCCCGCTGCGGGCGAAGGCGGGCGCCACGCATCCCGTCATGATGATCGCCTCCGATCCTTCCGCGCGCGCCTTCGAGGACACGCCGCTGCTCGCCGGCTGCCCCTATTTTCGCCAAGTCCTCGCCGCCTTCGCCTGTCCGCTGCTGACGGTCCGCCTCATGCGCCTCGGCCCGGGCTCGACGATCCTCGAGCATCGCGATCACGACCTCGCCTTCGAGGACGGCGCGGTGCGCATCCACATTCCCGTCGTCACCAATCGGGACGTCGACTTCCGGCTCAATGGCCGTCGCGTCGACATGGCCCCGGGCAGCGCCTGGTACCTGCGCCTCGCCGATCCGCACAGCGTCGCCAATCGCGGCGCGACGAGCCGTGTGCATCTCGTCATCGACGCGGTCGCCGACGCCTGGGTCGCCGACCTGCTGGCGCGGGCCATGGGCGTTCCGGGCGACGCAGCGGGCGCGCCGCGCCATGCCGCCGGCAGCGAGGCGCTCGACCGGTTCCGGGCGCTGGTCCTCGCCGACCCCGCGCTCGGCGAGCGGCTGCGCGCGCCCGACGACCCCGAACAATTCGTCGCCCTGGTCGTCGAGACGGCGGCCGGCCGCGGGCTGATCGTCGGCGCCGAGGAGGTGAGAGCGGCGATGCGCGAAACCGCGCGCGCGTTGTTCGCCCGGTCGATCGTCGCGTGAGCGAGCCTTCCCTGCCGCCGGGCGACTGGCTGCCGGCGGCCGCGTCGTGGCGCGACCGGGCGCTGTGGGTTCACTGGACCGACTTCGGCGCAGCGCCGCTGAGCGAGCCGTTCTTCGAGCAGTCGGTCGGCCGTGTCCTTCGCAAGCCGTTCAACCGTCTGTTCCCGCACAGCACGCCGATCGAGGCGCTCGCGCGCGCGGCGGACGCCGGCCGCCTGGTCCCGCCGGACGGCTTCGTGTTCCACATGTCGCGCTGCGGCTCGACGCTGGTCTCGCAGATGCTCGCCGCGCTCCCCGGCGCCATTGCGATCTCCGAGGCCGGCCCGATCGAGACGATCGTCGCCGCGCGGCGCGTCCGGCCCGACCTGCGGGAGGAGGAGCGTGCGCGCTGGCTCGCCTGGATGATCGGCGCGCTCGGCCGGGCGCGGCGCGGCGACGAGCGCCGCTGTTTCGTCAAGCTCGACGCGTGGCACGCGCTCGATCTGCCGCTGTTCCGGCGCGCGTTTCCCTCGACGCCCTGGATCTTCCTCTACCGCGATCCCGTCGAGACGCTGGTCTCGCACCTGCGCCGGCGCGGCATGCACATGACGCCGCCGCTCGTGGCGGCCGAACGGTTCGGCCTCGAGGCGCCCGAATCCTGGCTCGACCCGGCGCGCTATTGCGCGCGCGTGCTGGCGGCGATCTGCCTGGCGGCCGCCGACGGCCTCGCCCTCGGCGGCGGCCTGCTCGTCAATTATTCCCAGTTGCCGCACGCCGTCGCGACGGCGATCCTGCCGCATTTCGGCGTGAGCCCCGATGCGCGCGACCGCGCGGCGATGGCGGCGGCCGCCCGGCGCGACGCCAAGAGCCCGGGCCTGCCGTTCGCGGCCGACAGCGTGGCCAAGCAGCGCGAGGCGAGCGCCGAGGCGCGCACGCTCGCCGAGCGATGGCTCGGCGGCGTCTATCGCCGGCTGGAGGCGCTCCGCCTGGGCGCGCCGATTGCGTGACCCGGTCGGGGTCCGGGTCCGGCGATCATTGCTCGGCGGCGCAGACGCGCGGCTCGCCGCTGGGTTCAGCGCCGCGCCGCGCCGCCGATCAGCCAGACGAACAGGGCAAAGCAGACCGCGGCCGCCGCGGTCCAGCCCTGCAGGATCGTCGAGGTCGCAAAGGATGGGATCAGCACGAAGGCGGTCGCCATCACGCCGGTGATGTTGCCGAGCGTGCTGATCGCATAGACGACGCCGGTCGACAGCCCGCCGCGCAGTCCCGAGCCGACGAGCGCCTCGGTGAAGATCGGCAGCAGCGCCGACAGGCACAGGACGGGAAAGAAGAACAGCGCGAAGCTCGAGACGCCGAGCGCGACGAAGACGTTGTCGAGGCCGGCGTCGATCGCCCGCAGGATGGCGTGGCCGAGCGTCGCGGTGACGAGATAGCCGGCAAGGCCGACCAGCACCAGCGCGACGAGCCGCGCCATCAGGCGTCGCCGCGGCATCTGCGACAGCAGCCCGCCGACCAGCGCGCCGAGGCTGAACGCGGCGAGAAAGGTCGAAATGACGAACGACCAGACGAACAGCGTCGAACCGAAGAAGGGGGCGAGCAGCCGCGTCGCGACCAGCTGGAAGCCCATGCTGAGGAAGCCCTGGAGGAACGCGCAGACGCCGACCAGGGCGCTGAACCCCGGGCGCGCGCCGGCTATTTCACCCATTGGGCGCCCAGGAATTCGGTCGGCGAGAAATCGTCGGTGAGCGTGCGCGCGCAGGCGAGCGGGCCCGGGGCGGCGCCCGCCTGGCGCAGGCGCGACAGGTCGACATTGCCGGCCTCCAACAGCGGCGAAGCGGGCGGCGCGCCGGCGCGGACCGCCTCCAGCAGGCCGCGCGTCCGCGCCGAGGCGAGGACGACGACATTGGCGGTTCCCGGCGCGGCGAAGACGACGCAGCCCGCGAACGCCGCCGCGATCGTCGCGACGAGGCAGTCGAACAGCCGGTTGCCGCTGATGACGTTGATGACGAGCAGCCCGCCCTCGGCGAGATGGTCGGCGACGAGGGCGAAGAACTCGGCCGTCGCGAGATGCGGGGGATATTGGCTGTTCCTGACGAAGGCGTCGATCACGATCCAGTCCCAGCGCTCGCCGCTGCGGCGCAGGAAGCGCCGGCCGTCCTCGATGACGACCCGGTTGCGCGCGCCTTCCTCGAACTGGGTGAACTCCACCGCGAGATCGCGGATCATCGGATCGATCTCGACGCTCGTGAGCGTCGCCTCGGGCCAGGCGAGGTTGAACAGCCGGTTGAACGCCCCGGCGCCGAGGCCGATGCTGAGGACCTGCTTTGGATCGGGCGCGACGAGGGCGGGCGCGAACAGATATTTCGTATAGGGAACGACCTGATAGCTTGGCCGGCTCATGTCGATCGCGGAAATCGCCGCGCCGTTCTCGAGGCGGCGGAACGTGACGACCGGGCCCTCGCGCGCGACGATCACGTAATTGTAGACGGACTCGCGGACGGTCTCGTCGGCTTTCGCCCGGGCGCGACGCGCGCCCAGCGCGGCGGCGACGGCCGCGGCGCCGAGCCCGAGCATCGATCTGCGCGTCTGCCTCACCGCCGCCCCTCTCCCATGGGCGCCAAGTGAGACGCCGGCCGTTCGGGCGTCAAGGGGAACGTTCCCCAAATCGCCCATTCGCTCTAACCTCCCGGCGTCTCGACCCGCACGGCCTCCCGCATGATCGACCGTCGCCGCCTGCTCGCCGCCGCGCTCGCGCTTTCCGGGCTGGCGCCCGGCCGCGCCGCGCCGGCCCAGCCGGGCCTCGATTCCGCGCCGGCGCTGCAGCGCGCGATCGACGCGGCGCAGCGCGGCGGCGGCGTCCTCGCGCTGCCCCCCGGCGTGCGCCGCGTTTCGCGCCTGCGCATTTCGGGCGACCTCCGGCTCGTCGGCGCCGGCGGCGCGAGCCGGCTCGTCGCGCTCGGTCCCGGCCCGCTGCTCGAAATCGCCGGCGCGGACCGGGTGACGATCGAGAACGTCGCCTTCGACGGCGACTCCCGCGGCGCCGGCGAAGCGGGCCTCGTCGAGGCGCGCGACATCGCCGAATTCGGCTTCGTCGATTGCACGCTCGTGCGCGCGGGCCAGGGCCTGCGGCTCGAGCGCTGCGGCGGGCGCGTCGAGCGGTCATCGTTCCGCGCGCTCGCCCGATCGGCGCTGCACAGTCTCGATGCGACGGGCCTGTCGATCCTCGACAACCGCGTCGAGGACTGCGGCGCCAACGGCCTGCAGGTCTGGCGCTCGGCGCAGGGTTCGGACGGGACGCTCCTGCGCGGCAATCGCATCGCGCGGATCCGCGCCGATCCCGGCGGCGACGGGCCCTACGGCAACGCCATCAGCGTGTTTCGCGCCGGCGGGGTCGTCTGTTCCGGCAATGTCGTGCGCGACGCCGCGTTCTCGGCGATCCGCTTCGACGCGAGTCCCGATGCGCTGATCCTCGGCAACAGCTGCGCCGAGATCGGCGAGACCGCGCTCTACGTCGAATTTGGCTTTCAGGGCGCGGTCGTCGGGTCGAATCTCGTCGACGGCGCCTCGACCGGCGTCTCGGTGACCAATTTCGACCGCGGCGGCCGGCTCGCTGCGGTGACCGGCAATGTCCTGCGCAATTGCGCGCGGCCGCCGCCCCAGGGCGGCGCGCTCTACGGGATCGGCGTCCATGTCGAGGCGGATACGGCGGTGACCGGCAACGTCGTCGACGCCGCCGGCTTCGCCGGCCTGAGGCTCGGCTATGGCGTCGGCCTGCGCGACGTCATCGCCGCCGAAAACATACTGACCGATTGCGGCTATGGCGTCGCGGTCTCGGTCGCGCCCGGCGCCGGCGGCGCGACGATCCGCGACAACCGGATCGCGCGGGCGAGACATGGCGCGATCGTCGGCATGGCCTGGGAGGCGGTCGCCTCGGCGGATCTGGCGCGCGACGCGGCGGCCTATCCCCAGCTGACGGTCACGGGCAACGAGGTCAGGTGAGCGCGGACGTCCCGCGCTCAATGCGCCATGAACACGGGGATCGTCATCGATTCCAGCAGCGTGCGGGTGACGCCGCCGAGGATCGTCTCGCTGAACCGCGAATGGCCGTAGCCGCCGGCGACCAGCAGATCCGCGCCGCTGTCGGCGACATGCGACAGCAGCATGTTGCCGGCGTCGATCTCGGACGGAATCGTCCTGAAGGTCGCGGCGATTCCGTGGCGCGAGAGGTGCCGCAGGACGCTGGCGCCGTGCGGCGGCGCCTCGCCGGCCTGCGGCGGCGTGACGGTGGCGATCTCGACCGCGCCGGCCTGTTTCAGGATCGGCATCGCATTGGCGAGCGCGCGCGCCGCCGAGGCGCTCGCGTCCCAGGCGACGAGAACCCGATCGAACGACGCCGGACCCTTGTGGATGAAGGGCGTCGCCAGCACCGGGCGGCCCGATTCGGCGAGCAGCGACGCGATCGAGGCGCCGCCCGGGCGCGAGCGTCGCGGATCGCGCTGCTCCAGCAGGATGAGGTCGAAACAGCGTGCAAAGCGCGCCGCGTCCCATATCTCGGCGGCCTCCAGTTCGTCGAGCGCCGGCGTATGCGCGACGACGCCCGCCTGCCGCGCCGCAGCGCCGAACTCGCCGAGGCTGCGCAGCGCCGTTTCGCTCGCCTGCGGGCGGCCGGCGAGGATGAAGTCATAACGCGTCTGCGCGGACGCCACGGCGTCGATGACGAAGTCGCCCTTGGCGCAGACCGCGGTGACGTCGGCGCCGAACCGGCGGGCGAAGGAGAGCGCGAAGGCGACCGCCTCGGGATTGCCTTCCAATACGACCAGAATGTCCTTGAACATGGCGGGACTCGACGGATCGACCCGGTGCGGGCCGCGCGCCATCGCTAGCGCCGATCGCAGCGCCCGGCCTTGACCTGGAGCAAGTTCGGGAGCGCGTCCTGCGCCGGGGTCGGGCGCCCTCGCCGCGGCTCAACCCTTCCAGGGCGTCTCCGGCACCGGCGTCAGCGGCCCCTTGCCGTCGAGCCAGGACCGCAGATTGTCGATCATGAGTTCGGCCATCGCCTGGCGGGTGTGGCGCGAGGCGGAGCCGACATGGGGCAGCAGCACGGCATTGTCGAGCGCGAGCAGTTCGGCGTGCGGATTCGGCTCGTCCTCGAACACGTCGAGGCCGGCGCCGAGCAGCCGGCCCTCGCCCAGCGCCTGCGCGAGCGCGGCCTCGTCGACCAGCGAGCCGCGCGCGACATTGACGAGAATCCCGTCGGGACCGAGCGCATCGAGCACGGCGCGGTCGACGATGTGGCGGGTCTGCGGGCCGCCGGGCGCGGCGACCATCAGGATGTCGCAGGCGCGCGCCATGCCGAGCAGGGTCGGATAGTAGAGATAGGGCGCGCCGGCCTGCTCGGTGCGGCCGTGATAGACGATCTCGAGCCCGAACGCCGCCGCGCGGCGCGCAATCGCCTTGCCGATGCGCCCGAAGCCGAGGATGCCCATGACGCGGCCGCGCAGCGTCGCGGTCAGCGGAAACGACGCCTCGCGCCAGCGCCCCTCGCGCAGATAGCGTTCGGCCTGCGGCAGGCGGCGCACCGCCGCCAGCGTCAGCGCCATTGCGATGTCGGCGACCTCGTCGTCGAGCACGCCCGGCGTGTGGGTGACGATGATCCCGTGCTCGCCGGCCCAGGCCGCGTCGACATGGTCGTAGCCGACCCCGAAACTGACGACGATCTCGAGATTGGGCAGGCGCCGCATCAGGGCGGCGTCGACGGCGGCGTGGGTCGTCGCGATCGCGCGGATCGTCGGCGCGAGGCGCTCGAGCGCCGCCTCCCGGTCCGGCTCGAGCCAGAGCCGGTGCAGCCTCACCCGCGGGTCGATTGCGTCGGCGAGCTGGGCGATGCCTGCGGACGGAACGAGTACGTCGAATTGCGCCACCTGGAGTTCCTCCACGCCAGTCCGGGGCCCCACCATGCCCGCGAACGCGGGCGCCGCCAAGGCGCCGCGTGCGCGGACGCCCACCTTTCGCCGCCGCGCGAGACGTGCGACATCCGGCCATGCCCAGCGCCGAACCCGCCGCGCCGCGCCGCCCGCGCGTGCGGCGCCTCATCCTCAGGGATTTCCGGTCCTATGCCACGCTCGACATCGGCCTCGACGGCGCGCTCGTCGCGCTGACCGGCGAGAACGGCGCCGGCAAGACCAATCTCATCGAGGCGCTGTCGCTGTTCACGCCCGGCCGCGGGCTGCGCCGCGCCCAGATGAGCGATTGCGCGCGCGTGGGCGGCGCCGGCGGCTTTGCAATCTCGATCCTGCTCGCCGACGAGGGCGAACCGCGCCGGCTCGGCGCCGGGCTCGAGCCAGGCGCCGAAGGGCCGGCGCGCGTCCATCGGATCGACGGCGCGCCGGTCGCCTCGGCGCGCGCCTTCGCCGATCATCTGCGCATCGTCTGGCTGACGCCGGCGATGGACAGCCTGTTCATCGATCCGGCGGGCGAGCGGCGCCGGTTCCTCGACCGGCTCGTGCTCGCCATCGATCCGTCGCATGGCGCGCGGGTCGGCCAGCTCGAGCGGGCGCTGCGCGGCCGCAACCGTCTGCTCGAGGAGGGCGCCCGCAACGCCTCCTGGCTCGACGCGATCGAGCGCGAGACCGCCGAACTCGCGATCGCGGTCGCCGCCGCGCGCGGCGAATGCGTTTTTCGGCTGAAGGCGAAGATCGCGCTGGAGCGCGACGACGCCTCGCCGTTTCCCTGGGCGGACCTCGCGCTCGACGGCGACGTCGAGCGGCTGGTGGCGGCGATGCCGGCGCTCGCCGCCGAGGAGCGCTATCGCGCTTTGCTGCGCGACAACCGCGCGCGTGACGCCGCCGCCGGGCGCACGCTGATCGGCCCGCATGTCGGCGATCTGCTCGTCCGCCACGGTCCCAAGGACGCGCCCGCCGCGCAGGCCTCGACCGGCGAGCAGAAGGCGCTGCTGGTCGGCCTCGTGCTCGCCCATGCGCGGCTGGTCGCCGACATGAGCGGGATGGCGCCGCTCGCCCTGCTCGACGAGGTCGCCGCCCATTTCGACCCGCGCCGGCGCGCGGCGCTGTTCGACGCGCTGGAGCGCATCGGCGGCCAGGTGTTCCTCACCGGCGCCGATCCCGCCGCCTTCGCCGGGCTGGATGGGCGCGCGCAGTTCCTCGACGTGACGCCCGGCCGGGTCGGCGCACGCGGGTAGGGAGCGAGGGGCGGCGCGAATTGGTATGGTCCGCGCCTTTTTCCGCACAGGGTGGACCCCTGCCGCAGCCCGTGCGGTGCGCCGAAGTCTCCTGATGGCCGGAGGCGGAATGGCGAGTCTGCAGCGAGCGAGGCCACAAAGCCGCCATCGACCAGCGCGTCAGGGTTGGATCATTCCGCCGCAGGTCCCACGCTCGGCTCATCCGTGGTCGGCCCGGCCGTCATCGCCTGGAAAACTCCGTCCCGCCGCACCAGCGCATGGAACAGAGCCGCGGCGATGTGCAGCAGAATGATCGCGAAAAACACGAAAGCCAGCGCCCGATGCAGGTTCCACAGCAGCGTATGCAGGCTGTCGCTCTGCGGCAGGATCGCCGGCAGGAACACGCCCGGGAACAGTTCCACCGGATAGGCGGCCGCCGACAGCATCCCCCAGCCGAGCAGCGGCATGGCGATCATCAACGCATACAGCACGTAATGGGAGAGTTCAGCCGCGAGCTTCATAGGCGCCGGCAGATCGGCCGGCAGGGGCGGCGAGCCGGAGCGCAGCCGCACGGCGATGCGCAGCACCGCCAGGATCAGGATGGCGATGCCCAGCGGCTTGTGGATGGAAACCAGCGCCAGATAGCTGGTCGTCACCGTCGACACCATGCCCACGCCGATGAACAGCATGGCCAGGATGCATACCGCCATCGCCCAGTGCAGCACACGCTGGGCGAGCGTGAAATGGCGGTCGACGCCGGTCATTGCGGCGCCCCCGCGCCGGTGCTGGGATAGGCGTCGGCCTCCGCCGTGCGCAGGTCATAGGACACTGCGTAGGCCGCGGAGCGAGCGGACGGGAAGGGATCGTCCGAAGTCCGGATGCCACCGGGCAGCACGGTCGGATCGTAGTTGATCTCGCGGCATGGCCCGTCGGGCTCGGCGGCGATCTTGCTGGCCACCAGCGTCCCGACATCGACGGTGCGGCGCCCGTCCGGCCAGGCCTTGCTCGGGTCGGCCGTGGGATCGCCCGGGTCGGCGACCGTGACAGTCATCGTCCAACGCTGCGGACCGCTGGCCAGCCGCTGTGTGATTTCCTGCTCCAGAAAGTCCTTTGGCCGCTTGGCGAGATCGTCTCCCGGGACGATCACCGCGGGAGCGGCGGGCACGAGCGACCAGCGCACTGTGTGATCCGCGCCTGATCCGTCGGCAAACACGAAGCTATCGAGGCTGTTGTAGCGCTCCTCGGCGTAGCTCTCGGTAAAGGGCGCGCTCTTGGCCCAGGCGCCGAACGCACCAATCTCGGGATGGGCGGCTGCGAAGTTCTTCATCGCGTCAGGGTCGTCCTTCTTCGCGGAGGCGACGAGCAGCTCATAGAATGCCTGCGGGGTCGACACCGCAAAGAACGGCGCGTCGATCATCGCCATGCGCCACTCCTGCCCATCCGGCGTCGTAATCTGCACGCCGATGCCCCGCACGCGCGCCGTCCCATCCGCCGCCGCAGGATCGGGCACGCCCAGGTTGAACCGACCGATGACGGGGTAGCTGCCATTCTGGAACACCCGCGCCTTGGAAAGCGTCGATCCGGCGCCGTTCGCCTCGAACGTCCCCGTGAAACAAATTCCCTTGGCGTGGTTGCGCCGATGACCAGCCACCGGCCCGCCGGGCGGCGCCAACGCCGCTACCAGCCGCGAGGGGGTCAGACGGCCCGGTGACAGCCAGCCCGCGGCGTAGGCAAAGGCGGCTCCGGCACAACCGACCACGACGGCAATGACAATGAGGGATCCGATCGTCGAGAGCGGTGATGGGCGCGGCATGGTTGATTCCTCTCTATTGTGAATCGAAACAACGAGAGATGCGGGGCCGGTAGGGTGTCGGGCGCGGCGTCGCACAGCTCCCGTTGTTCGTGCGCCTCGGACAGGCTCGGCGTGGGCTTCTCGATGTCGGTCGCGTCGCCGACGACAAGCGTCCGTCCTGACCGAATAGCCATCGACCTGTCCGCACGCCAAGGGCGCATCTCGATCGAGCCTCGACTCGCGCGAACCCGGCCCAATCCTCCCCCGCCGCGCATCGCCTCCGGCCTGCTCCGCTCCACGCGCAAGGCCGGCGCGCCCCGCTTCGCCGTTCGGGCGTCAGGCGTGGCCCGCCTCGGTCGAGAGCATCGCGATGTCGACGCCGATCTTGGCGAGCGCGCGGTCGTATTTGGACTCGAGGTCGCCGTCGAACACCAGGCTCGCGTCGGCGGGGCAGTTGAGCCAGCCGTTGGCGCGAATCTCGTTCTCGAGCTGGCCCGAGGACCAGCCGGCGTAACCGAGCGCGAGCACCGCTTTGCGCGGGCCGCTGCCGCTGGCGATCGCGCGCAGGATGTCGAGCGTGGCGGTGAGGCAGATGCCGTCGCCGATCGCCACCGTCGAGTCGTTGCTGAGGTAGTCGTTCGAATGCAGGACGAAGCCGCGGCCCTTCTCGACCGGGCCGCCGCGCAGCACGCGCACTTCCGCCGCGCTCGGCGGCAGCTCGATCGTCTCGTCGCGCTTGACCACGTCGAGCTGGACCAGCAGCTCGGGGAAATTGATCGTGCCCGCCTCGCGGTTGACGATGATGCCCATCGCGCCGTCCTCGCGATGGGCGCACAGATAGACGACCGCGCGCGCGAATGGCCCGTCGCGCAGCGCCGGCATCGCGATCAGCATCTGCCCCTCGAGGCTGGCCGGATTGGCGTCCGCCGACGGGTCGGGTGGCTTCGGGTCCGTTCTCATGCCGCTCAAGCTAACCGTCCTTTCGCCCTTGTCAAAGCGGGCGCCGCGGCAATTCTCGAAGGCCGGGCGAAGGCGGCCTCGGGAGCCCCCTTCACGCGAATGTTGGTGGATCGAAGCCGGCGATGCAACTAAGGGAAGACGATGGAGCTCCGCCGCGCCATTTTTCCTCTGCTGCTCGGGTTTTGCCTCGGCGCGCGGCCCGTGGCGGCCGCCGACGCCTTCGCTTCGGACTGGGCGGCCGGCCTGAAATCCTCCGCGCGCCTGATCGCCGGCGCCCCGACGGCCGGCGTCCGCGAGGCGGGGGTCGAGATCAGGCTGGCGCCGGGCGCCATCACCTACTGGCGCAACCCCGGCGACGCAGGCCTGCCGCCGACCCTGTCGTTCGAAGGTTCCGACAATCTCGCCCAGGCCCGGATCTCGTTTCCCGCGCCGCGCCGCCTCAGGGAGGGCGGCGCCGAGGCGTTCGGCTACGACGGCGCCCTCATCCTGCCGATCGACGTCGAACCGATCGACGCCGCCAAGCCGGTCGCGCTCGCGCTGAAGCTCAATTACGCGGTCTGCGAGACGATCTGCGTCCCGGCCGAGGCGAGCCTTCGGCTGGCGCTGCCGAGCCCGGAAGCGCCCCCGTCGCCGTTCGCCCCGGCGATCGCCGCGGCGAAGGCGCTGACCCCGCGGCCGGTCGAATGGCCGGCGCTCGGCGCCGATCTGACCGCCGCCGGTCCGGCCGCATGGCGGCTGTGCCTCGCGCCGCAAGCGGGCCCCAGGCGCGATCTGTTCGTCGAGCCGCCGGAGGCGTGGTGGATCGACGTCAGGCCCGAGCCCGGCGCGGCGGCCGGCGCCGAATGCTTCCGGCTCAGCCTCATGCAGAAGCCGCCGGACTCGGCGCTGCCGGTGACCGCCCGACTGACCGTCACCGGCGGGCAGGGGCCGGTCGAAACCACGATCGCGCTGACCGCCGGCGCCGGTCCTTAGCCGCGGCCCGACCGGTTTGCGCCCGCGCCGGTTCGGGTTAGAACACGCCGGGTCTGATTTCAACACGCTGGGGA
>JBEKEI010000054.1:0-27041 GCA_050013915.1 Roseiarcus sp. | reverse complement strand
TTGCTGACCTTGATGCCCCAGGTCTCGGTCTGGGCGTCGAGGATGCTCTGCACGTCGGCGCTGAGCTTCTTGCGCTCGGACAGCATTTCGTCGAGCTCGTGCTGGCCGAGCACCGCGCGCAGGTAATTGCTCACCCCCTGAGGTCTGAGACTCACGTGGTTCGCAGCAGCGGGGCGCCTTGGAGGGTCAGGCGGATGGCGTCGATGGCGCGGATGCAACGGCGTCGTCCGGTTTCGATGACGCTTCGCACATCGGCGTAGAGTCTGGCGGCCCATTCGCTGCGAAAGCCGTTGGTGATTTTGCGATAGATGGCGCCCGGGCGCAGGGCCCGTTCCGAGCCGTTGTTGGTGGCTGTCAGCCCCCGATTGGTGACGAAGACGAACAGATGCGGGCGGATTTCCTTGAAGGTCTTTTGCAGCTTGCGGCCGGCTTTGTGGGTGGGCGTCAGGCTCAACAGACGGTCGAGCCGTCGATTGAGATCGGCGTCGTAGGCTTTGAGCGTGCTGTCGGCGAGCCCGTCGCGCCGACGTCCGATCGCGCAGGCGCGCTTCAGCAGCCCCTTCAGCCCCGGTCCGAGCGCCGCATCGCCCTGGTCGATGGCCCATTGCGCGTCGCGGATGAGGTGGGAGAGGCAGAATTGCTGTTCCTTCCTGGCCCAGCCGGTCTGGCTGCCCAGGCGATCGGAAATCCAATAGTCGGGCCGCCATTCGCCCAGAAAGCCTTCCACGACCGCTTTGGAGCGGTGCGGGTCGACGACGAAGACGGCGGTGTCGCGATCGTGGAACACCCACAGCCACCAGTTGGCACGGACGAATGCTTCGCATTCGCCTAGACTTCCCGACGCGGATTCCGGTCTCGTCCGAGGCCAGCGCGCTTCCCGAGAGCAGCCGCCTCTTCAGCAGGCTCGTCTGCTCGGCGAAGGCCTTTCGGCTGGCGTGCAGAATGTTGACCAGCGCGCCCTCGCTGATCTCGAGGCCGAGCAGATCGCGCAGCACGTCGGTCAGTCGCGCCAGCGGGATGTTCTGGACCGAGCGCAGATAGATCGCCAAGGCGCGAAGGTTCGGCCCGAACGGCGAGCCCGGCTCCAATCCCTCGGGCGGTTCGGCCTTGAAGCGCCTGGCGCAACCCGGGCAGACCCCGCCATACAGCGAGACCTGGGTCACGTCGGGTTCGATCCTGGGGATTTCGACGCGGTCGTAGGTTTCGCACGGGCTTTGCGGGACCTGGGACACATCCGCGCCGCACCCTCCGCAGCGACACGCGAAGACCGGATGACGCCGCGTCGGATGAGGATGAAGCGCGCGATGCGCCCCGGGGTGCGGTTTCGACTTCGGCTTGGGTTTCGACGCTTCCGAGGCCTTCTGTCCCTTCGAGGGCGGCAGGCTCGAATTGTTCGGGGTCTTGGGCGGCTGATCGAGCTTGGCCTCGAGTTCCGCGATCCGAGCCGCCAGCCGAGCGTTGGTCGCCGTCAGCGCCTCGATCTGGGCGATCAGCGCGGCGATGATCGCGGCGATGATCGCGTCCTTGTCGACCAGATCGGGCGAGGGAGTCATCCGAACGTTGATTCAGATTCGCGGCCCCGACTCAACAAAAAAATCGCCCGCCGGAGCTCACCCGGCGCCCGTCAAAAACCAAGGGGGTGAGCAATTACCGCCAACGCCAACGCGGGTCGTCGCCGATTATACCAGCCGCGTCCTGTTCAGCCTGCCGGCGGCGAAGCGACATCCGGCTTTGACGGGGTATTCGGAAAATCGTCGGGCCAAACCGGCGCCGCCGCCCAATAGGCTTCTATCTTTCGTCGCACGTTATCCGGATGATATGGCGGTATGTTCCCGTCACCGTAGCTGGTGACATCGGCCTGAGCGCTCATCGGCGAGAACTCCAATTCCGGCGCGCATCGTTCCAGCACGCCGCGGGCTCGATCGGTGCAAAATGACATCGCCATGGCGGGCCACACTTTAAAAAAGTCGCTTCCGTCCCAATCGATAATCTTCTCGATTTCGGCGCCTCGCAAGGTCCCGGCGTATTCGCGAACTCCGCATCCGCGGCAGCGCCACAAGAGTTTGTTTCCGCTTGTTTCGGGCACGATTCCACCGAACCCCGCTATATGAAGCTCGGCGTATTCGTCCGATATGCTTCCGTCACGAAACTGTAACTGAGCAGGAATTCGGGTCCAACCCGTCAGCTCTTCGCTTTCCAATACACGAAATATCTCGTCGTGTAATAACATACCAAAAATATAAACGTAAATTGACCTTCGTTTATTCTTCCGATCGGCTCTCCACCACCGGTCGCTATATTGGCTGAATCGCGATGGCTCGAATTTTACATCTGCATGCCGATGCATATTATCGATTGGGCATTCAACGAGCGGTCCGTAAAAGTCGCTCGATTCAGAGAAATAACGCCCAGAAGCGTCAAGCCGATTTATACGCCAGAAATTCTTGGAATCTTTCACGCTAAGATTTCCTATACCTTCTTAGTGGTTGATTAAAGCGATTCAGGCCATATTTATTTCTCATTTCCTCCAATTTTTTGAGGACTTGCTTCGGGGTCGCACGCGGTTGATTTTCGGTCCAATTCGCCCATTCCGAATTGTAACCTCGCCTGTGGATCGCCTTATGTTCACAGCTATCAATCAGTCGCCCGTATTCCCCACTGTCTATATCCAGACCTCTCTTTTGGAAGAAGTCACGAAACGCTTGAGGCAGCTCGTGGTGCCAATCAATGATATTATGCGCCCACGCCCCGCCCTCCCCCGCGAAATAGGAATGATCGCCCGCGACCTCCAGATTATACACCAGCGTCGGCGCATCCACCCCGTCGGCGGCCGCGACGGCGAGTGGGGCGCCAGTCCCGGCAAGGATGCGGTCGCCGAGGCGCAGCCGGCGGACTTCCGTCCAGCCGCGGCCCTCGACGAACAGCGGATGCTCCGAGGTCACCCCGAGCGTCTCGCGATGGCCGGAAGGCGAATCCAGCGTGAGATGGACCAGACCCGGCGTGGTGCGGCGGTACAGCCTGGTGACCGGCCGCAGGGTGGTCTTCCCCGTGAACGCGTCGCGGGAGACGACGAGATCGCCGACGCGGATGTCCTCGATTCTCCGCTTGCCGAATTGGGTCTCGATCTCGGTGCCCGCCTCGAACGAGGAGAAGCCGATGTCGAGGAGGAGATCGAAGATTCCGCGGACCGGCGGCGGCAGGAAACATTGCACGGGCTCGGCCGAGCAGTCCGACGGCGTCGGGATCGGGATGTCGCCCTCGTTGGCCACGCCGAGCGCGTCGGCCACGACGTTGAAGACGCAAGCCACCTTCAGGCCGACGACCGCTTCCTCCGCTGCCGGCAGCAGGGCGGCGCCGGCGTCCGAAGCCTGCTCGTTGGGCGTCGCGGCGAGCGCGGCCGCGCGCGCCCCGGCCGCCGCCGCAGCTTCTTCGGTGACCGCGAGTTCGGTCGCGATCAGATCTCCGGCCGCCGATTGCAGCCCGCTCGGGTCGTTCCAGTTCCTCGGGTTGTTCGCAGCGAAGGCGTAGAGATTGCTCTGCCCCCCGCCGTAGCCGAGCGGGTCCTCCGACAGGAACCGACCCATCGCCGGGTCATACCAGCGCGCCCTATTGTAGAGCAGGTTCGGTCCGTCGACCCATTCGCGGCCCTTCCAGCCGTAAGGCTGGGCGACGCTCTGCGTGACCGCGACCCGCTGGCCGAAACTGTCGTAGTCGTAGCGGTCGGCGACATTGGCGGTCGCGTCGGTCAGCAGCCGGATCGAGCCTTCGCCGTCGGGATGGTAGTAGTAGACCGTCCCTGTGCCCGGCGTGGGCGCCGCGCCGACAGGGTAGAGCTCCATCGCGAGCGGCTGATCGACCCCCTGCCCGTGGACGTAGCGCGCCCATTGCGCGACGCCATTGGGGTTGCGCCGCTCCAGCACCATGTCGTCGCCGTCGTAAAAGCGGTCAGTGCGGACCCTCGAGGGATCGAAATCCCAGTAGATCTGGGCGAGCCGGTGGAACGCGTCGTAGATGTAGCGCGAGTCGAACGGACCGCCGATCAAGTCGAGCTCCGGCCCGCCGATCGCGCCGACGAAATTCTGCGCATAGGTCGTCGTCGACGTCGCCCCGCTCTTGGGGATCTTCCAGATCAGGCCGCCGTTGACGTCGTATCCGTAGGTGTTGATCCCGTCGTCGAGCAGGCGGTTGTCGGCGTCGGTCACGTAGGCCGGCGATATCTGCGAGGGGATGCGGTTGCCTTCGGGATCGTAAGCATAGCTCTCGACGCTGACCGCTGGCGCGGGCGCCGTCTGGGTGACGCCGGTCAGCCGCTGGGTCGGATCGTAGCCGAACCCTTTCACGCCGGTCAGTTCGGTCAGCGCCGCCAGATTGCCGCGGACGTCATAGGCGTGCGAGAACGAGGCGACCGGCGCGGCGAGCGAACCGGCCTGATGGCTCAGCGTCTTCAGCCGCCCCGTCTGCGACTCGAACGAGAGATCGGCGTCGAGACCGTTCGGATAGGTCATCTGCAGCGGCCGGCCCGCCTGGTCGTAACTCTGCCCGATCGCGGCGCCCCAGGGCGTCGTGATCGACAGCAGCCGGTCCTCGAGATCGAACGCATAGAGCGTCTTGGCGCCGAAATTGTCGGCCACGCTCGCCCGGCGCGACAGGACGTCATAGGAAAACGCCTGCTCGAACAGGTCGCTCCAGCCCGAGACGACGGCCGTTACCCGGCGGTTCAGCGCGTCGTAGGCGAAGGTCGCCGCCGTGTTGTAGAGACCGTGCGCCGCCAGCAGATTGCCGGCGGGATCGTAGCTGAAGGTTCCGCCGACATCGTCGGCCACGACCCGCGAATGTTCGTCGAATACCAGATAATGATTGACGACGCCCGGTGTCTGGATGAGGCCGGGATTGTCTCGCCGGTCATAGCCGTAATAGGTCGTCGCGCCGAGCGGGTTGGTGCGCGACTGCACGCGGTCGAGCACGTCATAGGAAAAGTTATTGGTGTTGCCGCGCGCGTCAGTGAAGCCGATCGGGTTGTTGGCGAGATCGTAGGCCTGGGTCTGGGTCGCGCCGAGCGGATCGACGCGCGAGATGGCGCGGTTGACCGTATCATAGCTCAGGGTCGTCACCGCGCCGGAGGCGTCGGTGACGGTGAGCATGCTGTTGTTGCCGTCGTAGCTCCAGAGCGTCGTTCCCGCGTCCGGCGTCGTTTCGCTGACCAGGCGGTTGAGCCCGTCATAGACCCGCGACGTGACATTGCCCGCCGCATCGACCCATTGCACGACATTGCCGTTGGAATCATACGACTGCGAGGTCGTCTGTCCCGTCGCCGAGGTCTCGCCGACCGGCCGGTTGTCGGCGTCGAAGCGGTAGGCGCGGCTGCGTTGCAGCGCAGCGCCCGTCGCATCGACCGTCAGGATCAGGTTGCCGGCGGCATCATAATAGCGGTCGAAGAACGTCCCGGCCGCATCGGTCGTGCGCGTCAGATTGCCGTTGACGTCATAGGCGTAGTTGGTGACGTTGCCGTCTGGATCGGCCCGCGTGACAGGCAGGCCTTGTGTGTTGTAGGCGTAGGCCGTCGTCCCCGCCGCAGCCGCGCCAATCGTCGCGGGATAGCCGGCGAGCACGGTTCCGGAATTGGCGTAGGTCTGCGCGAGCACGTTGCCGTTGGCGTCGTAGGCATAGGTCGTGACGAATCCCTCTCCGTCCGTCTTCTGGACCACCTTGTTGTGGACCGGCTCGTACTGCCAGTTGGTCGTTCGGTCGATGACGCTGAGGGTCTGCTCGAAGACTGGCGCGCCGACCCCCTCGTGCAGCGTTAGCAGGTTGCCACTGCCGTCATAGGTATATTGCGTCGCCTGAGTCGTGGACGGAACCACCGTCGGCAGGCCGCTCGCGGTCGGCGCGCCTGGCCCGGTCGAGGTTCCCGCAGCGAGCGTCGAGACGATGAGCCGATTGGCCGCGTCGCGGACGAAGAGGTTGTTGCGCCCGAGCGAATCGGTCAGGCGAACGACGGCGCCGTAGGCGTTGACCTCCTGCTCGCTCAGATTGCCGTTCCCGTCCTGCAGGAACGAGACGCGCTGTCCGGCCGGAACGAAGGCGGCGTTGGACGGCCCGCCCAGCGAGACGCCGAGCGCGTCCAGCCCGAGCGCCTGCGAGACATCGACGAGAACCGAGGCGCCGTCCGGGAAGGTCGTCCTGCTCAATTGTCCCGTGGCGGTGAAGGTCCGAGTCACCGCATTGCCGTTGGGATCGACCGTGGTGATCAGCTGGTGGTTGGCGTCGTAGAGATATTGCGTCGTGTCTCCCGCCGGGTCGGTCACCGTGGTGAGGTTGCCCGACGCGTCGTGCTCATAGGTCGTCGTGCGGCCCGAACCGTCGGTGGAGCTCGCGAGAACCCCGCCGCTGTAAGCGAAGCTCGTCGTCGCCCCGGTCGGATCGACGATCCCGGTGAGCTGGCCCGAACCATTGTAGCTGTAGCTCGTCACATTGCGGTTGGGATCGGCGATCACGGTCTGGAAGCCAGAACCGTTGAAGGTGACGGTCGTGCCGTCGTTGTAGGTGCGCGTATAGGTCCCGTCGGCATTTTGCTTCAGCGAGGTATAGTCGCCGATCGGCGCGACGAAGGTCCCGTCGGGATGGCTCTGGCCGAAGAAGATCGCGACCCGGTCGTTGTCGAGGTCGTCGAGCGCGACATCGACGAAGCCGTCGCCGTCGAGATCGGCGACGTCGATCTGCAGGCCGACACGGAACGGCGTCTGGACGAGTTGCGGCGCGCCGAAATGGCCCCTGCCGTCGTTGAGGAAGACGTAGAAGCCGGCGGTGTTGGCGGTGACGATGAGGTCCGGCCGACCGCCGACCGTGGTCGGCGCCAAGGCGACTGCGTCCGGGCTCAGGCCGCCGGGGAGCGTCAAAGTCTGGGTGACGCTCTGGTTGCCGGCGCCGCGGTCCATCCATTGCGCGATATACACGCCCTGCGCGCCCGCGACGGCGAAGCTCGGGCGGCCGGATCCGTCGATGTCGGCGCTGGCGAGAATTCGCCCCGAGCGCTGGCTCGGCGCTGCCGGCAGGCTGAGGAAGTCGGCCGTGTAGTTGTTGGTGCCGTAGGGCGCCGTGTAGAGGAACGCGAGCGTGTCGTTGTCGATGACTGCGGCGATGCTGTCATTGGCGAGGCCGGGAAAGCGGGTACTGGCGATCGACAGTATCTTTGCCCCGACGACGTCGCCGATCGGCACGAAGCTCAGCTGGCCGGTCGCCGGGTTGTTCCAGATGGTGTGGAAGTCCGGCTCTGTGCCGGCGGCGGTGATCTCGGTCATGACGAGATCGGTCGTTCCGCTGCCGTCCCAGTCGCCGATCAGCACGTTGCCGCCGAGCACGTTGCTCTCGATCGTCACCGCGTTCTGGGTGAAAGTGCCGCCGCTCGCGCCATAGAAAACCTTGACCTGGCTCTCCTGCGAGGCGACGAGCGCCATGTCGGCGATCCCGTCACCGTTGATGTCGCCGAACACGACGTCCGAGCCGTCCGGGGTCACGGATCCGTCGGGGTTCTGGACGCCTGGCAACGAGACGGCGAATGAGGTGGTCTTGGCGAAAATCCGGTTGCCGCCGTTGAGGATGACGTTGATCGAGCCGTCCTTCCAGCCGAGCCGCGCGAGACTCGGCAGCCCGGTTCCCGTGAGATCGGCCATCGCGCCGCGGATCGGCCCGTTCACGGGGATGTAAACGGGGCTCGGCAGGAAGTTCGGCGTCTGATGCGCGGGCATGGCGACGACTCGCCCCGTCCCCTCCGAGATCAGCGCGGATCCGTCGGGCTGAATCGCGAGCTTCTGGACCTCCGCCAGTTGCCAGCCCGCGCCGATCGAACTGTGCGCCTGGTTGTTGACGATCACCTTGCCCTTGACCTGGCCGGCGACGGTCGAACAGGAGAACTTGCTGAGCGTGAGGAACGAAAAGGCGTATTGCCCGGTCGGCAGAGCGCCGGCGTCGAGCTGGGTCGCCTGCCGGACCGAATTGTTGACCGCGCCGCTGAGCGCGCCGCCCCTCAGCGGATTGCTCATGTTGGTCGTCAGTACGGTCGACTGGGAGACGCCGGCGACCACCAGGGAAGTCGACAGCGTGTTCGGCAGGCCGGTGTTGGCGCCCTGGAGCGCATTGGCGTCGATGAACGGACGCGGATTGGCCGTCGACGAGTGATAGATGAAGCTGAGGCCGCGCCTCTTGTCGAGCTGGCGCGAACCGGGCGGCGAGAAGCGCGCCGAAAGATCGCCTGCGCCGAGCAGGCTCGGCACGAACTGGCCGGCGGGTTGCGTCGCGACCTGCTGCAGCACGGGCCGGCGCGGCGCGACCGCAAGCACCGTGCCGCCAGGAACGCCGCCGGTCTTCATCGAAATCGTCGCGCCGTCCGCCGAGATCTGGCCGACGCCGACGACGCGGCTCGCGCCGAGGGCGAGATCGAAGGCCCAGAGATCGGCGCTGGCGCCGGCGGGCAGGCCGTCGAGGTTGGCGACCGTCAGTTGCGCGGGCGGGTTGAAAGCGACTCCGACCGGTGACACCGTCAGCAGCTGGCATGGCGAAAAGCCCTGCGGCAGCGAGGCGGGCGTGTTCGCCGGCAGCGTGCCGAGCGTCACCGCGCCGACATAGGGCGTGCCGTCGGCGTTGAATGCAGAGCCCGGCGCGATCGTCAACGTCGCATTGACTGCGGCGTCCCTGACGACCGTCGCGCCGCCGGGATTGATCGGCGCGCCCGCGCCGATCTCGCCGAGCAAGATCGGCGACAGCGGGATGTTGGTCACCCCGGCGATGAGGACGACGGAACTCACGGCGCCGCCATAGGCCGCCCCGTCGGGCGTCGACCCGGCGCCCGCGCCCGAGACCACGATCGTCTCGGCGCCCGCCGGCAGTTGGCTCAAGGTCGCTGACCCATTGGCCCCGGTCGTCGCCGAGACTCCAGCGACCGTCACCGCTGCGCCCGCGACCGGCGTCAGCAAACCCCTGGAATAATCGACTGCATTGTAGACCTGCACGGTCAGCGCCGCAGTCGTCCCGCTGGCCTGCCCGACCACGGCGAGCGCGACGGTCTGCGTCGCGCTGTGCACCCCATCCGTCGCGAAAAATATGATCTCATAAGGGGTTGCGCTTCCCGTGAGCGGCTCGTAGGCGAACGCGCCGGTCGCCGGATCGAAGGTCGCGCCCGGCGGCAGGCTCGAGGCCTGCACCGAATAGACGGCCGGCGCGGGCCCCGTGCTAACGACATGGACTGTGAAGCCGATCGACGAGCCCAGCGCCACGGTCTGGGCCGGCAGTGGAGCGAACGCGAAGCCGGCGTCGGCCACGATCGAGACGCTGGCCGGGGCCGACACGCCATAGGCGTCGGACACGAGGAGCTGGGCAGCGTAGTCTCCCGCGACATCGGGCGTGAAGCTCGCGACAGCCGCCGAGGGGTTGCCGAGCTTCGCCACGCTGCCGGCCGGCTTGGTCGTCAAGGTCCAGGCGTAGACCAGTGGATTGCCGTCCGGGTCGTAGGAGGCCGAACCGTCGAGCGGCTCGAGGGCGCCGGTCGTCAACGGCGAGACCGCCGTCGCCAGGGCGACCGGAGGCCGCGGCGCGATTGTCACCGCCACCGTCCTCGGCCGGCTCGTCAGAACGCCGTCGGAAACGATGAGCTGCGCCACATAGAGCCCGTAGACATCGCCGGTCAGGCTGGCGACCGCGCTGGTCGGATCGACGAGCGCTGCGCTGCTGCCGCCGGGTCGCCAAAGAAGCGTCCATGCGTAGGACAGCCCAGCTGCAGGAGCCGCCGGCCGGTTGGGATTGAGCGATTGCGATCCGTCGAGCTGCACGGCTGCGCCGCGATAGCCCGAGAGCGATTTGGCGGCGATTGCTGTCGGCCGCGCCTCGACGGTCGACACGACGACGTCGTCGGCGCGCTGCAGCAAGGCGTTGTCGACGACGAGCTGGACGATCGTCAGCTCCAGCGGAGGGCCCCCGCCGACCAATTGCGTGTCGTCGAATGTCGACGAAGTAGCATCGACGGTCGCAACGATCCGCCCCGAGACGACGAGGCTGTGCGAGGCAAGTCCGGCGACGATCGGGCTGGCGACGTAAATGTCGCTCTGCGCCGGAATCGCGAGCGCTACGCTGTACGCCCCGCTCGTCAGCGTCGCGACCTTGTCGTGGCTGGTCGCGTCGCGGATTCGCCAGATGGTGTAGACAATACCGGCGTTGGTCGCGCGTCCCATCGACCGCAACTGCAGATTGACTGGGTCGCAATTGTCCTGGCCGTCGGTCTCCTGATTCAAAGGAATCGCCGTCGGCCCTTGCGTGAACAGGGCGAGGATCAGCGGCACGCCCGCCTTCGGCACGAGGAATTCGGTCGTGGGCGCGGTCGGCGCGGAGAGGCTGCCCGTCAATTGATCGCCGAGCCCCAGGATCGACCATCTCGTCGTCAGGACCCCGCCATCGGGGTCGTTCGACTGCGACCCGTCGAGCGGGGCGCCCGCACCGGAGACGCCGCGAACGTCATCGCCCGCATCGACGATCGGCGCCGCTACGGTCGTCGAGACGACGACCGTAGCGGGCGGCGACGGGTTGAGGGAATCGGCGACGATCAATTGCGCGACATAGGTCCCTGCGACGTCGGCGATGAATTTGGGCCGCACCGCTGCGGCGTCGTCGAGCGCGGCCACGCTGCCGGACGGCCTGGATATCAACGCCCATTGATAGGTCAGCGGCTCGGCGCTCACGTCCGTCGAGCCCGCACCGTCGAGCGTCGCCGCGGCGCCCTGCGCGATCCGCTGGTCCGGTCCCGCGTTGGCGACCGGGGGCACGGGATTCGTCGAGACGAGTACGGTCGCTAAGCGCTCGGCGGGGGAGGGGCCGCCGGCCGGGTCGTCGCAGCCGACGTTGTCGCCGCTAGGCGGCTTGCCCGCGATCGAGACCTGCACGACGTAGTCGCCCGCCACATCCACGGTGAATGTCTGTCGCGCGTCATCGGCCACGCCGAGCGCCGCCCTGCTGCCCGGCGGCGTCGCGATCAGCGACCAAGATGCGTTCGTCGTGTCGCCGCCGGGCTGGTAGGTTCCGTCGGCGTCGATCCTGACCTTGGCTCCCAGCGGAACGAATTGCGCCGGCCCGGCGCTCGGCAGGGGCGCGAATACATCGAGGGTGCCGACCGCCGCGTTCACGGGCGCGCTCACGACGCCTTTGGAATCCTTGACGACCAGGGTCGCGACATAGCTACCGGGCTGATCGAGCGTCAGCGAAGGCCGCGGGCTCGATGCGGACGAGAGCGCCGCTCCGCTGCCATACGGCCTCTGCGCCAAAGTCCAGGAATAGCTGATCGGATCGCCGTCGCCGTCATAGGAGCCGGAGCCGTCGAACGCCACGGTGCCGCCGACCGCCGCCACCCGGTTGAGCCCCGGCCGCGCGAACGGCGCCGTCTCGACGGTGGAAATCGTCACCTGCGCCTGGGCGAACTGATTGCCCCCTGCCTCGGCGACCGTCAGATTGAAGAGGTAGGTTCCGGCGACGTCGACGGCAAAGGTCGGGCGCAGGGCCGAGGCGCTCGACAGGGTCGCTCTGCTTCCGGCCGGGCGCTGAGCGAGACGCCAGGCGTAGCGCAGAGCGAGACCATCGAGGCTGAGCGACCGGCTTGCATCCAGCTGAACGATCTGACCAACGCTCGCATGTCGGTTCGCTCCCGCGTTTGCGAACACCGAGGGGCATGCAACGCTGTCGTCGGTGCGTGCAGCGACGATCGGCGCCAGCCCCGCCGCGCGGGGCGCGTGGCCGCCGATCAATTGCCCAGTAATGAGCAAGCCGACCCACGCGACTACGCGCGCCCGGACCAGCAGGCCACATATCATTGAATCGCCCCAAAGCCCTCGGCATCGCGGATGCCGCCCAAGGTGAATGCAACTTATTGTCGTGCTACTGTCAAGATCGCCGCACGGCCGCGGCAAGTTTGTCCCGCGACAGATTCACATCGATCGTGAGTTATTCATGCTGCGCTTCGACGCCGTCCGCCGGATGATCGTGGTAGGCAGGATTGTAAGCAGGATCGAGCCTCGGGTTATTCGACGGGCCGAACGATTCTTGTGCTATTCCGGCCGCGCTCTGCTGGCGCGCGGTCGCGCGCGGAAGTATTTCCATGTCGCTTGGCTGCTGGTCGGCGGGCTGGCCTTCGCCGCCATGTCGGACGGCTCGCCGGCGCCCTCGACGGTGTTCTTGTTTTTCGCGCTCGCCACAATCACAATGTTCGATGCCCTCGCCTCCATCATTCCGGACGCGTTGGTCGCCGCGCTCGCCTGCGCCGGCTTGATTCTCGGCTTGAAGGGCTGGGGTCCCGCGCTCACGGATCAGGCCGCCGCCTGCGCGCTGGGCTATCTCGGACTTCGAGGATTGTCCGCCGCCTACGCATGGCTGCGCGGCGCGCCTGGAATGGGCCTGGGCGACGCGAAGCTGCTCGGGGCCGGCGGAGCGTGGATAGGCGTGGCGGGGTTGCCAACGTGCGTTCTCCTCGCGTCGCTTTCTGCTTGCGTCACGCTGCTCGTCGTGGCGCACGACGGGCGCAGTCTCCGTGCGCGCTCGGCGATGCCGTTCGGGCCGCATCTGGCGCTCGGCGTATGGCTCGTCTGGCTCGTCGGACCGCTGTCCTATTCCTGAGCGTCAAGACGGCCGGAGCGCAACGACGATCGGCAATTCGAATCGCCCGTTCGAGCGCTCGAATTGAATGAACAGCGAGACGAGCGTCGGCATGCGGTCGCGGGCGATCCAGTCGCTTCGCCACTCCGGACCGCGCGCCGCATCGACGATCCCGAAATAAGCGAATCGCAACTGTTTCACATTGGGCGCGATGACGACTCTGCGCATGTTCGCCGCCTCGACGGACCAAGCGTCCCGCGAACGAAAGACCGAGGACCAGAGCGCGACGGCCTGCCGCCCCCGGTCATCCGACCATCGCCCGATCATCGATTGAACGAGGCCGCCCTCCAGGGTATCGCCAGCGCCCAGGGTCACGAATGTCAGACTGTCGGGGCGACCTTGGAAGACCAACCGCACGACGTTCTGGTCGTCGATCGCGACGGCGGGGATGGCGGCGCCGATCAAGCCGGGAAACACGCGGGCGACGGCGTCCAGCTCTTCCCCGTCCTGTTGAAGCCGGCCGCTCTCGAAGGTTCTCACGGCCACATGCAAGCCGCCTGCGATCGAAGCGGTGATGAGGGCCAGCAAACCCAGGCTCAGAACGAGCTCAAGTATGGTGAAGCCCGCTTGTCGTCGAACGGGCCCAACGTCCATCGGCCCCGGGGTCATTGTCCGGGCGCCTTCGGCTGTCTCGGCGCAATCTTCAGACTCGTTACAGCCAGGGAAAATGGGTTGCGAAGGCCGGGCGCGGTCGCGCGCACCGTGACCCGCGCCCAGTAGCCGCGCCGTGCCGAAACCGGATCGGCGGCGGCGTAGGGCGCCACCTCCAGCGTCCACTCGGCGTCGCCGCGGGAACCGCCCGAAGTCGCCCCCTCGACGAGCGGCGTAGCCAGCGCCAACGCCTCGAGCTGGTTTTGCGCCATCCGCATCGCACGCGACTCGAAAGCGACCCTCTGATCGCCGCGAACGCCGACGCCAACGCAGTCGAACAGGACGACGAGGCCGAGCGCCAGCATTGCGAACGCCGCCAGCGCCTCGATCAGAGTGAATCCGCGTCGGGACTTGATGCGGGCGAAGCTCATGGCTCGAGGCGCGCCTCGCCAGTCAACCAGCTGATCGAGATGCGGGCGACGCTATTCTTCTCGCGCAGGACGATATCCCCGCCCGAGGACTGGCCACTCGGATAGAATCGAAAGCCGCCGATCGCGGCATTTTGCCGCTGCGGGTCGGCGATCACGAGTTCGATGGCGACATCCATCGGCAAGGCGCCTGCGCCCGAAACGCCGGACCGATAAATCCGCCGATTGACGTCGATCGTGAAATCGACGGCTTGGTTCTCCCCGACCGCCAAAGCCCTCGCGCGGCGCAATTGCGCCACGAGCGTCCGCGACAGAACCTCGAGCCTTCGAGTTTTGGAAGGGCTCTTCAGGAGGGGGATCGCGATCGTCGCGATCAGCGCAAGGATTGCCACGACCACGAGGAGTTCGAGCAGGGTGAAGCCGCCGGCGCGCGAACCGACGGGGCGGGTCGGCCGTTTCACTGGCTCGCCAGGTCGTTGATGCTCAGAATCGCGGTCATGACGGACATGATCAGCGCTCCGACAACGCCCGCAATCGAAATCGTCAGGGCCGGCGCGATCAGAATCACGAGCCGATCCGTCCGCTGCTGCGCCTGCTGTTCGAGCAGCGTCGCCACCCGAAGCAGCATCTGATCGACTCTCCGACTCTCTTCCCCCACGACGATCAGTCGCCGCACGAGGGCGGGAAGCCCGTCGACCCGCGCCAGCGCGCCCCCAAGACTCTCGCCATCGCGCACGGCGTCGGCCGCGCCCTCGATCCCCGACCTGAGGTGCCGATTGACGACGACGCCCCTTGAAGTCGACATCGCCTGCAGGAGCGGGACCCCGGAGCGGATCAGCGCCCCGAGCGTGCGGGCGAACCGCGCGGCGTCCCGCTGCGCTGTCAGAACACCGAGCACCGGCGCCCTCAGCTTGAGCCTGTCCAGCCTCTCGATGGCGCCGGGGCGCGCAAGCGCCAGACGCGACGCAATCCATAGAAACGACGCTGCCGCCCCAAGGCCGCAAGCGAGGGCCAGCCAATTGTCCTCGATGTTCAAAATCGTCCGCAGGCCGGCGGGCATGGGCCGATGGCTTTCGGCGAATATCGGCGCCACGCTGGGCACGAGCACGCCGAGAATGACGCTCGTCGAAGCGCAAGCGGCGGCGACCAGGATCGCGGGATAGAGGAGCGCCGATCTAAGCCTGTTGCGAATCTCGAGACGCCGCTCGAGCAGATCGGCGAGTTCGCAGAGAACGCGCTCGATTTCGCCGGACGACTCGCCCGCCCGGACGATATGGACGTAATCCTCGCCGAACGTTTTCGCATCGCCGGCCATTGCGCTGGACAGGGTTGATCCGTCGAGCACCTCGGCGAGAAGCCGTTCGGCGAGGCGACGGATAGCCGGACTCGTTCCCTGGTCAATCATGATCCGCAGGGCGTCGTCGATGGGAACTTCGGCCTGCTCGAGCGTCGCCAGCTCCCTCGTGAAACCCGCGACGTCGGCGGCCGTCGCGCTCCGGCGGACGAACATCTCCCGCCGCCACCACGGATTCGCGGCCCCGCCGGGATCGATGCGGCGCGTTTCGATCGGCGCCAGCCGCATCGCCCACAAAGCGTCGTTCGCCTCTTCGACCGTGTGCGCCTCGATATCGCCTCGGCGAAAATCACCGGACTCCGTGTAAGCCGTGTAGCGAAACGCCGCCATCTTCATGCCATTCGTGTGACGCGGAGAACTTCTTCCAGGCTGGTCTCCCCGCGCGCGGCCTTGGCCACGCCACTTTCATAGAGCGTCGCCATCCCCGCCTCGCGCGCCGCCCCTTCCAGGACCCCCTCGGAGCTCGCCTCCAGGACGAGATTTCGCATTCGCTCGTCCATCAGCGCGAACTCGGCGATCGTCGAGCGGCCGGCGAATCCGGTCCCGCGGCACTGTTCGCAACCGATCGATCGCTTGAAATCGGCTGGACTATCGCCGGCCGGGCGCTGAAGGAAGCGCGCGACCGAAGAGCGGGAGATCTCGTTGGGGATCGCGCAATGCGGGCAAAGGCGGCGGACGAGTCGTTGCGCGAGGATGCCCGTGACGGTCGAGGCGATCAGATAGTTCTCGATGCCCATTTCCACCAGACGCGCGATCGACGCCGCCGCGCCGTTCGTGTGGAGCGTGGAAAGGACGAGGTGTCCGGTCAGCGCGGCCTGGATCGCGATGCGCGCGGTTTCCGTGTCACGGATTTCGCCGATCATGATGATATCGGGATCTTGTCGCAGAATCGATCGCAGCGCGTGCGCAAACCCGAGCCCGATCGTCGGCTGCACCTGGATTTGATTGATTCCGGCGAGCTGATATTCGATGGGATCCTCGACCGTGAAGATCTTGACCTCGGGCTTGTTGAGCTCCCTGAGCGCGGCGTACAAAGTGGTGGTCTTGCCGCTCCCGGTCGGCCCAGTGACGAGTATGATGCCGTTCGGCCGGTGCATCACGGCGCGCAGCGATTCGATCAGGGAGCGCTCGAATCCGAGCTTCAGAAAATCCAGTTCCACGTTGCGGCGGTCGAGAATTCGCATCACGACGCTTTCGCCGTGCATCGTCGGCGTCGTCGAGACGCGAAAGTCGATATCGACGCCGCGCACGGCTACCTTGATCCTGCCATCCTGGGGCAGCCGGCGCTCGGCAATATCGAGTTTGGCCATGATCTTGATGCGCGAGGTGACGGCGGCGCGCATTCCCGGAGGCAGAGACTGATCGGAGCGCAGGGCGCCGTCGATCCGTGTTCGGATCAGAAGCCCGTCGGGGTTCGGCTCGATGTGGATATCGGAAGCTTTGGTCTCGACCGCCGTCGCGATGATCTGGTTGACGAGGCGAATGACGGGCGCTTCGCTGGCGAGGTCCCTCAGCCGCTGCAGATCGCCCTCGTCGGCCTCGTCCGCACGCGAATCTGCTCCAGTCCGGCCGCGGTCCGGCGCGTTCGGGTAGATCGTCGCGATCGCCCGCTCCAGATCGGTCGGGGCGATCATCTTGACCTCGATTTCGCGCCCGACCAGATAGCCCAGCGCGCGGATCGGATCGTCCTCGAAGGGATCGACGACGGCGAGGGTCAATTTGCCGTCCCGAAGAGACAGGGGCAGCGTTCGGTGATGCCGGACAAAGTCGGACGTGATCGCCTGCTCGAGCACCGGCGCGGCCGGCGTCTCGATCGGCGCGATCACGTCAAGCCCGAGATAGCGCGCCAATTGCGCCGTCAAATCCGGCTCGGACAGAAGGCCGAGCTTCGTGAGGACGGCGTCGAATCTTTCGCCCGTCTTCTGCGCGGCCCTGCGCGAGCGCAGGAGCCCCGCTTCGTCGATCGCTCCGACGCCGCGCAGGAATTCCCCGAACGATCGGGCGAACTCCGGCGAACGAGGGTCGCACCATTCGCCGGACGGGCGGCGAGCGGCGAGGAAGGGAACAGCTGGGTCGCGCACAAAGCTCACACAGGACTCGATTTCACCCTCACACGCCACTGACGCCGACGCGCGACCCCGACCAAGACGGGGCGCTACCATAGAATAAGGCGTCCGCGAACGCCATACCTTCAATTGCGGGTCCGTTGCTTTCGGACCGTAGCCGCGATAGCGTCCACGCGATATTTACGTCTTGTGTCGATATCCGCCTCGATCCCTTCGTTCGTCCGAGTAGCAAGCGTTGTCGTGGTCGCAGTGTTGAACATCAACCGGTTGACGGCCGAAGAGATTCGGCGCGCATTGGAGCGCGCGGCGAGCTGGTGGGTTGCCGAGCTTCTCGCCCTGGCGCCGGACCGGCTTGCGCATCTCTGGACCGCCCGCGGCGAATACCGGCTGCTGGTCCTTCCCGGCGGCGCGACAACCGATCTGCAATTGTGGCGCGACGGTCGGCTGGTCGTTTCACGACCGGCCGCGCCGGCCGACGCGGCCGCGGGAGCGCTCGATGGCTTTCTCGCGGGCATGGCGTTGTCGCGATCTCGGGTTCCGATCTGGCTTCGATTGCCCCCCGATCGGTTCTTTGCGCGAAGCTTCGACATACCCGCCGAGTTCAGGGGCGAGGCCGCTCGCCTCGGTGCGATCGAGATCGAGCGAAAGACGCCGTTCGGTCTCGACGATATCTTCTGCGACTTGTACCTTGAGCCTCTGGCTGGCGGGGCCAAGCTGCGCGTCCATCAATGGATCATCAAGCGCGCCTACGTCGAAGAGGCGATCGCCGACGGTGGGTTCGATCTGGCCGATTTTGCGGGGGTCGCCGCGGCGGTCGCCGCCAGCGAGACGCCGGGCTCGCCGGCCATCAGCCTGAGGTCGGGCAAACGGATGGCAAGATCCTCGACGCGCGCGGTCGCGTTTCTGGCGCTGTGCGCCGCATCGCTCGCCCTGCTCTGCTTCGCGACGACGGTCTGGCGTCAGCAGGGAGAACTCGAACGGCTCGATGGTGAAATCGCCGCGACGAGAAAGACGGCTCTGGACGTGCGCGCCCGCGCCCAGTTGATATCACGACAACAAGATTCGCTGACGCAATTGTACGAATATCGGCAGACCTTTCCCCCATTTGTCGCGATCTGGGAGGAGGTTTCGCGCATTTTGCCTCAGGACAGCTGGCTCACCGATCTTCGCATGACGGAAGCCAAGCCCAACGAACGTTCGGTCTCGATGGAGGGCTTCTCCGCTGCTTCCGCCGGTCTGGTCGGCATACTCGATCAGTCGACGCTGTTCGCGCAGACGAGTCTGACGGCGCCGATCGCGCCCGACCCGATTGAACGGCGGGAACGCTTCGCCCTGCAAGCGAGGCTGAAGCAGGCTTCCACAGCGCCGGTCTCCCGATGAGCGCCGGCCCTACCGCGCGTCCGCGGTGGCGAGGACCGATCTTCGTCATCACGCATATCGTCGGGCTGGCTGCGCTCTACCTCGGCTTGGTCATGCCCGCGCTCCAGACGATCGACGACGGGCGAGATAGCATTCGGGCGCAACGCGCGGTTCTCGCCCGGCTTCGAGGCGCCGCTGAAAAGGGAGCCGCCATCGAGAAGCTGCTCGAACATTCGCGCGAAGCGTCAAGGGGGGCCGAGTTTCTCACCGGCGCGACAGAGGGCGTCGTCAATGCCGGCCTCCAGGCGCGACTCAAGTCCGTGGTCGAGGCCGCGGGAGCCCAGTTTCGTTCGGTCAGAAGCCTGGCGCCGCGCGAGGCCGACGCCTTGCACTATACCGGAGCGAGAGTGGAGATCTCTGGAACGGCCAGGGCAGTCCAGAAGGCCGCATACGAAATCGAAGCGGCCAAACCGATGCTGTTCATCCTCGCCGCCATCGTGCGTCCATCCGGCCTCGGCCGGGTCGCGCCCAGCGCCCCGGGGCGGGAGACTGCGGCGCCGGAGGAGCCGAACATCGATGCGCAGTTCGACGTCTTCGGCGCAACCCAGGGAAAGCGCGGCGATGAATAGCCCGAGGGCCGCGCCTCTTACGATCCTCGCAGCGAGCGCCTTGCTGATCCTCGACGCATGGCTGTGCTTCGCCCTATGGGCGGCGGCGTCGGATGGCGATTCCGGACAGGTCGGTTCCGGCGGCTTCGATTGGAGTCCCCCGACCGTCAAGGGCGACCGCACAGACTATCAACCCAAGCCTATCGAGGCCTATTCGCAGACCCTGGCCAGACCGATATTCGCCAGAGCGCGTCAACCCTGGTCCGCGCCGCCGGCGGCTCGTGCGAGCGCAACTGCAGCGCCGGCGGTCTCCGACGCGCCCGCCGCAATCGAGTTCACCGTCGCAGGCGTTACGATCTCCTCGATCCTCAAGCAGGCCTTCTTGGTCTCCAAGGCCCGACCCGAGGGGCTCTGGGTCACAGAGGGCGGAGTTCTGGGCGGTTGGACCGTGTCGACGATCACGCCGACCGGTGCGGTTCTTCGCAACGGCGAGCGGAGCGTGGGGCTGCGCCTGTACCCCGAGGCGCCGGCCCGGTCTAGACAATAGGGCCAAACTGGCCAATATGAAGCGGTTGACTTTGGGTTGGCGTCGGTCAGTGGTGCGGGTGGCGTTTGTCAGGGCTGTGGGCGAGTCTCCGATGTTGCGATCGTTGGACGTTGGCGACATTGATCTATTCGGCAATCGCCCTTTGCGGCTGTCAGAGCGTCGAGGACGGCCCGGTCGCCGAATGGCGACCTGCGCCGCTTGTTCATGTGGACGACGGCAAGACGCGGTCCCTGGGCCCCTCCCAGGGCCTCGGGCCGGACCGACAGGACAAGCCTGAACGCGTGACCAATATTGAGGGGACCGGTGAGTTTACGGGTTCGTTGTCCGGCAAGGTCGATGTTGCGGGGCGCCCGACCGAGGACGGCGTGATCCTCAACCTCGTCAACCTCCCGGTCGCGCAGGCGGCAAAAGTGGTGCTGGGCGACATATTGTCGTCCAACTATGTCGTCGATCCGAAGCTCGAGGGAAGGGTCACGCTCAATACGACCAACCCGGTCGAGCGATCCGACGTACTTGGGATCTTTCAGGCAGCATTGCGTCTCGACAATGCGACGGTAGTCCAGAGCGGTGGTCTGTTCCGGGTCGTTGGTCTCGATCAGGCTGCTGCGCTCGGCGCTCCGCTCACGCCATCGATCGGAGACGAGTCGGCCGCCACAATGAGCTCCGGGGTTCGGATCGTGCAGCTGAAATACGTATCCGCCTCCGAGATCAAGCGAATCCTCGACCCGATCTCCCCCAAGGGCGGCGTAGTAAGCGCCGACGACGCGCGAAATACCCTGACGCTCAATGGCGCGGCCGACGAAGTCTCGACGATGATCGATCTTGTTCGGGTTTTCGACATCGACACGATGCGCGGCATGTCCTTTGGCGTGGTTCCCGTCCGCACGAGCGAACCAGAGGCGCTCGCGGACCAGGTGCGGACCGTGTTCGGCGCCGATCGAGAGGGGCCGATGAACGGCATGGTTCGCTTCCTGCCGAACAAGCGCCTGGGCAGCATCCTGGTGATCTCGCCGCAACCACGCTATCTCACCCGCGCCGAGGAATGGATCCGTCGCCTCGACGCGCGCGCCGCCGGCAGCGAAAAGCAGCTCTATACGTACAAGGTGCAGAACCGGCCGGCCAAGGAGCTGTTGCCCATTCTCGTCTCGATGTTCGGCGCCGCCGTGTCGAATAGCGGCGCTGCGGACGTAGCCCCGCGCGACGTGGCGGCCACGATCGCGACGAGCCCGTCGGCTCAGCAGCCTACGGGCGCCGTAGTCACCCCGAGCGGAGCATCGACGATCGGCGGCGCGCCGGCGGTCGGTCCGCAGGCCGCGCTCTTCGGTGCGATGAGCGCCGCAAGGGCGATGGGCGGGAACGAGGCGGGCGGAAACTTCGGCGCGATGGGCGGCGGACCTTCCGCCGGCGGCCAGATCGGCGACGATTCGCGGGTCAAGATATCCCTTGACGACTCGAACAATGCGCTGATCGTCATGGCCTCGCCGCCCGACTACAAGCGACTTGCCCACATGATCCAGAGTCTGGACGTCATCCCCAACCAGGTTCTGATCGAGGCGACCATCGCGGAGGTGACGCTCAACGACGATCTCCAGTTCGGCGTGCGCTGGTACCTCCAGAAAAAGGCCGCCGCGGCCACTTTCACCAACGATGCCGGGGGTGCCCTCGCGTCCGTCTTTCCGGGTTTTTCGTACGCCTTGAAGGCCGCGAATGCGCAGGTGACGCTGAACGCCCTCAATCAGATCACCACCGTCAACGTCATATCGACCCCTTCGCTTATGGTTCTCGACAACAAGACCGCGACACTTCAGGTGGGCGACCAGGTCCCGATCATCACGCAATCGGCGACGAGCGTTGCGAGCGCCGGCGCGCCAGTCATCAATTCCGTGAGCTACCAGGATACCGGCGTCATCCTGTCGCTCACGCCGCGAATCAATGAGAGCGGCCGCGTCCTCCTCGATATCGAGCAGCAAGTCTCCACGGTGGCGGCGACTACGAGCTCCTCGATCGATTCGCCGACAATACAACAGCGCAGAATCAAGACGACCGTCGTCGTCAACAGTTCTGAGTCGCTGACGCTCGGCGGGCTGATCCAGAATTCGAAGACTCTTTCTCGCACCCAGGCGCCGCTCCTGGGCGACCTGCCCCTGATCGGCGCCGCCTTCCGGAGCAAGGACGACACCATCGCCAAGACGGAATTGATCATCATCATCACGCCGCACATCGTTCGCAATCTCGACGAGGCGCAGGCGGTCACCGACGAATACAAACGCAAGCTCGACATCTATGTGCCGCGCGCCGCCGGTGAAGGGAAATCGCTCGTTCACACTCTGGATCGGATGCTGAATTGAGACTTCGCCTCAACAGGGAAGGGCGGATCCCGCCGATCCCGAGGCGAGGAGCTCCGCAAGGACGCGTCCGTAGCGAGTCGCGCCTGTCCGCCATTCCCGAATTGTGAAGTCCGAATCCGGACGGCCCCCGGATCGCAGGTCGACAATGGCTTCTCGAACGAAGACGCTCTTGTTCGGCATCGAAACTTCCGCGTGGACCAGGAAAACCTCGGCATTGCCCCCGGCGGCCAGACCCGTTCCGCCGAAGAGAGCGGCGCGGTCCAGGGTGTTGGGATAGGGCCGCTCGACGAAAGCCTGCACATCGCCCGGCGCGCCGCCGGCCAACGCGACCAGCAAGGCTGGAGGCGCGACCAGGGGGTCGATCGCCGGCCGGTTCGAATAGACGGTAACGAAGGGGGTGAGCGAGCGAAACAGGGCCTGCGGCATCCCGAGCACCTGATCGAGTTCGAGTGTCGTTTGGAACAAGGCGTGCTTGGGGCCATAGGGGCGCCCGTCTACCCGATAGGCTCGGGCGTCAGTTTCGAGATCGTTGGTTGGGGCGCTACGAAACGAGACGATCGCCGAGGCGAGCCGCTCCGACTGCTCCTCATCGACGCCGAAGCCCGCGATCATGGCGCGCAACAGGCCCTTGGGCGCAGAATTGATGTCGACCTTGCCGCCCTCATCCTCGACGAGGATAGCCGCGACGGCTCCCTGCGGCATGCCGCAAAACACCGGGCGGCCGTCGATCGGGAAGCGGCGCGTCGACCCCGAGTGCGGCATCGGCGCGTCGAGGCCGTCGAGTATCGCGATGTTGACGCCCGCCTCGGCGAGCGCCTCCGCCTGAGCGCCGCCAACTATATTGCCCGTCGCCTGGGTGCGCAGGCGGGCCTCATAGGCGTATGCGAGCGTCAGGAGCGCGATGACGCCGAGACCCCATACGACGAGCGCGAGTGCGAAGCCTCGTTGTGCGCGCAGCGATCGCGCCATCAGGAAGCGCGCCTCGGATCAGCGCGGTGAGTCGCCGAATCGCGCAATCTGTCCTCCCTCCTTGCCGTCGGGTCCGTTCGAAGTGAGGTCGTACGCCGCGTTCTGTCCGGGGGCGCGGTAATTATAGGGATGGCCCCAGGGATCGTTCGGGACGCTCGCGCCCTTGAGATAGGGGCCATTCCAGAGCGCCCCGGTGGCGGGACGTTGCATGAGTGCTGCGAGCCCTTCGCCGGTCTCCGGATATCTGCCGTTGTCCAGATAGAAAATATCGAGCGCGCTGGCGATATTCTCCATCTGAATTCGCGCCGCCTTCGTCTTGGACTCGGCGAGCGAATTCAAGACCCGCGGTCCGACCAGCCCGATGATCAGGCCGATGATCGCGAGAACCACCAGCATTTCGACCAGCGTAAAGCCTCGCTGTCCTCGCCTCGCCGCGCGGACCGGCTGCCGCGCCCGTCCGCTACGGCTGGTCCCCGCCAGAGCGCGCCCAATGCTCAAGCGCTGGATCCGGAAATCCCTCCCGACAGGCCCTAATCCCGACGCACCCAACGCATGTTCTCCGCACATCCTACCGGTTGGAGTATGGCGCAGGAGCGCATTAGCCGCAATGAATCCCGTCGCACGTGGCCAGTCCGCATCCGGCCGAGCGAATTGAACGCAGCGATTCCGACAGTGTCGAAACCGGCGACTCGGCGTACGTCGGCGTCCCGCGGCGGCGCCCTTGCCGCGCAGCGGCCCGAGCCGTCTCGTCCGAAATCGGCTCGTTCGCGACCAGCGTCGATCCCGGTTCGGCGGATGGACGACATGACGCGCAGAACGTACTCGGCCGGATCAAGCCGACTGCCATGCCTTGGCGGGGACGCCGTTCGAACCGCTCCACCGGCTGCCTGGCTCGGAGGGCGGAAAAGGCTTCATCAAGTGGAGTCTCGCTGCGAATCTCGGGATTGTACCGGACCAGAACACAGCTCGCGGCGTTCGAGACATCGACATCGGCCAAATCTGGTTCGAGGCGAGCGGCGGCGGGCGCAGACTTCGTCAGGGGTCGGTCCGACGCCGCCGAACACGCAATGGGGAATCCGGCGACAGTATCGACTCCGCTCGGATTTGGTCATGGCCCGCGGTCCGAGAAAAAGGCGGCCCCGCAGGACCAGCTTTAACCGCTTGAAACATCTAAAATATTCTGGAGCGGGCGAAGGGATTCGAACCCTCGACCCCAACCTTGGCAAGGTTGTGCTCTACCCCTGAGCTACACCCGCATCCATGACGGCGTCGCCGTCGAAGGGCTTATGCCGCAAGCGGGCCAGGATTGCAACTGCATCGCGGTCCTCGCGGCGGCGGCCGTGCTTCGCCCGGATCGAGCCCGACGAGGATACCGTAAACAGAGCGGCGTGAGTTGAAGTTTCGCGGCCGCCATGCGATGCGGATGCGCATTACGAGGTTCGACGATGAACGAAACGGTCGATCCGGCTCGGATCGAGGCCAAGCCCCAGGCGCCGCCGCCGCCCGTGCTGCCAGCGCAGGCGCCGCGCAAGAACCGTCGCCTCGTCAAGTGGCTCTGGGTGTCGGCGATCGCGGCCGCGGCGATTCTCGCATGGCAATATTTCGAAAAGGGGGAGGAGCCCGCGCCGGCCACGGCGCCAAAGGCCGCCCAGTCGGCCGGCGCGCCCCAGACGATCCAAGACGCGGAAGCGACCCGCGGCGACATTCCGCTCTATGTCAATGCGCTGGGCACCGTGACATCGCTCGCGACCGTGACGGTGCGAACGCAGATCGCCGGAACCCTTCAGCAGATCGGCTTCGTAGAAGGGCAGATCGTCAAGGCCGGCGATTTCCTCGCCCAGATCGATTCGCGCCCCTATCAGGCGACCCTCGCCCAGGCGCAGGGCCAATTGGCCAAGGATACGGCGCTCCATGCCCAGGCCGAGGCCGATCTCGCGCGCTATCAGACCCTCGGCCGCCAGGATTCGATCGCGACCCAGCAGATCGACGATCAGAAATTCCTGGTCGCGCAGGACAAGGCAGCGATGGCGAGCGACCAGGCCCAGATCGACGCCGCCAATCTCAACATCGCCTACTGCCGAATCGTCGCGCCGGTCGGCGGCCGCGTCGGGCTGCGTCAGGTCGATCAGGGCAATTACGTCCAGGTGACCGACACGAACGGCATCGTCGTCATCACCCAGATTCAACCCATCAGCGTCATCTTCTCGACCCCCGAGGACAACCTGCCGCAGATCGCCGCGCGCATGAGGAGCGGCGCGACGCTGCCGGTCACGGTGTTCGACCGCGCCAACGTCAAGGAGCTTGCGACGGGCTCGCTGACGACGACCGACAACCAGATCGACACCACGACCGGCACCTTCAAGCTCCGCGCGGGCTTCGCCAACGACGACGGAGCGCTGTTTCCCAATCAGTTCGTCAACGCGCGCCTGCTCGTCGACACGCTGAGCGGCGCAGTGGTCGTTCCGACGCCCGCCATCCAGCTCGGCCCGAACGGCAATTTCGTCTATGTCGTGAAGGACGACGACACCGTCAGCGTCCGCAGCGTCAAGATCGGGCCGGCCGACGCCGGCCGGACGGCGATGACAAGCGGCCTCGCGATCGGCGAAAAAGTCGTGATCGACGGCGCGGACCGGCTTCGCGAAGGCGCGAAAGTCGTGGTGCGCAACAACGCGGCCGCGGGCGCGGCCGGAGCCGGACAGGCGGCGCCGGCCGGCAGTCCCGCCGACTCCGACGCGGCCGGCGCCCATCGCCGCCATCGGCAGAACCAGGATTCGGGCGGCTCGCCGGCGGCAAGCCCGCCCCCGTGACGCCGTGCCGCGGAGGGTCAGGCTGTGAATCCTTCGCGCCTTTTCATCGAGCGGCCGGTTGCGACGTCCCTGCTGATGATCGCGATCATGCTGGTCGGCGTCGTCGCCTACAAGTTCCTGCCGCTGTCGGCCCTGCCTGAGGTCGATTATCCGACGATCGAGGTCCAGACCTTCTATCCCGGCGCCAGCCCCGAGGTGATGACGTCGTCGATCACCGCACCGCTCGAGCGGCAATTCGGCGAAATGCCGAGCCTTTCGCAGATGACCTCGCAGAGTTCGGCGGGCTCGTCGGTGATCACCTTGCGCTTCGGGCTCGACATCAACATCGACATCGCCGAACAGGAGGTCCAGGCGGCGATCAACGCCTCGGGCAACCTGCTGCCTGCCGATCTCCCGGCGCCCCCGATCTACGCCAAGGTCAATCCTGCCGACGCGCCGATCCTCACCCTCGGCGTCACCTCGGCGACGCTGAAGCTCATCGACGTCGAGGACATCGTGGAGGGGCGGGTCGCGGCCAAGCTGTCGCAATTGCCCGGCGTCGGCCTGGTCTCGATTTCAGGCGGCCAGCGCCCCAGCGTGCGGATTCACGCCAACCCGCTCGCCCTCGCCGCCTACGGTCTCAATCTCGACGACCTGCGAACCACGATCGGCAACCTCAACGTCAACACGCCGAAGGGCAATTTCGACGGCCCCGCGCAATCCTTCTCGATTAACGCCAACGACCAGATCAAGAAGGCGAGCGACTACGTCGATGCGGTCGTCGCGTTCCGCAACGGCGCGCCGGTGCGGCTGTCCGACGTCGCCACAATCGAACAGGCGCCGGAAAACGCCAAGCTCGCGGCCTGGATGAACGCGACGCCGGCGCTGATCGTCAACATCCAGCGCCAGCCCGGCGCCAATGTCATCGCAGTCGTCGACAGCATCAAGGCGCTGCTGCCGGCGATCAGCGCCTCGATCCCGTCCTCGGTCGTCATCACCCCACTGACCGACCGCACCACGACGATCCGCGCCTCGGTCGCCGACGTCGAATTCGAGCTGGGGCTGGCGGTCGGGCTGGTCGTGCTGGTGATCTTCCTGTTCCTGCGCAATGTCCCGGCGACCGTCATTCCGAGCCTGTCGGTGCCGCTATCGCTGGTCGGGACGCTGGCGGTGATGTACCAGCTCGGCTTCAGCCTCGACAATCTCTCGCTGATGGCGCTGACCATCGCGACCGGTTTCGTCGTCGACGACGCGATCGTGATGATCGAGAACATCGCGCGCTTCCTCGAGATGGGCGAATC
>JBEKEI010000053.1:0-25631 GCA_050013915.1 Roseiarcus sp. | reverse complement strand
AGGCTTGCGCGAGAAGGTCGAGACGATCTGGCTGACGATGCCGAAGCCGGGCAGGATCAGAATGTAGACCTCGGGATGGCCGAAGAACCAGAACAGATGCTGGAACAGCACCGGATCGCCACCGCCATCGGCGGAAAAGAACGTGGTGCCGAAATTCCGGTCAGTCAGCAGCATCGTGATCGCGCCCGCGAGGACCGGCAGCGCCAGCACCAGCAGGAACGCCGTCACCAGGACGGACCAGACGAACAGCGGCATGCGATGCATCGTCATGCCGGGCGCGCGCATGTTGAAGATGGTGGTGATGAAGTTGATCGCGCCCAGGATCGAGGAGGCGCCGGCCAGATGCAGCGAAAGTATGACGAAATCCATCGCCGGGCCCGGCGTGCCGGCGGTCGAGGAGAAGGGTGGATAGAGGACCCAGCCGCCGCCGAACCCGTGCATGCCCGGCGACCCCTCGACGAACAGCGAACAGATCAGCAGCAGCAACGAGGCTGGCAGCAGCCAGAACGAAATGTTGTTCATCCGCGGGAAAGCCATGTCGGGCGCGCCGATCATCAACGGCACGAACCAATTGCCGAACCCGCCGATCAGCGCCGGCATGACGAGGAAGAAGATCATGATGACGCCGTGCGCGGTGATGAACACGTTGTACATGTTCTTGGCGGCGTCGATCGAATTGTCGCCGGTCAGGAGCGCTGAAATCGTCGGAAAGATCTGGATGCCCGGGGTCATCAGCTCCATGCGCATGAGGCCGGACATCGTCCCGCCGATGAGGCCGGCGATCACCGCGAAAATCAGATAGAGCGTCCCGATGTCCTTGTGGTTGGTCGAGTAGACATAGCGGCGCCAGCCCGTGGGATGGGCGTGCTCGGCTTCATGATCATGGGTCGCGGAATGAGTCGCCATGGCTGTGGTCCTTGAATGATTTTTCGCCGTCGACCGCTGCGCGTCCGGGCGGCCGGTTGCTACTGACGAACCGCGGCTGCGGCGTCGGCGACCGAATCGGCTCCCGGCGCCGCAGCGAATTTCTTCTTCGCATTGGCGACCCACGCCTGGTACTTGTCCTCACTTACGACGCGAAACACGATCGGCATATAGGCATGATCCTTGCCGCAGATTTTCGAGCACTGGCCGTAGTAGACGCCCTCGCGATCGGCCCTGAACCAGGTCTCGTTGAGGCGGCCGGGCACGGCGTCGACGCGCACGCCGAAGGACTGGACGATGAAGGAATGGATGACGTCGGCCGCGGTGACCTGCAGAACCACGGTCTTGTTGACGGGCACCACCGCCTCGTTGTCGACCGAAAGCAGGCGGATGTCGCCGTCCGCCGTCTTGATCTCGTTCTCCGGCTTCATGTACGATTCGAACGAGAAGCCGCCGGCCTGGTCCTTGGGATATTCGTAGGCCCAGTGCCATTGCGAGCCGGTCACCTTGACCGTGAGGTCCGCCGGCGGGATCGTCAGCTCTTCGGTCAGGAGCGGGAACGAATAGGCCGCGATCACGATGAGGATCATCACCGGCAGCACCGTCCACAGCACTTCGATCAAGGTGTTGTGGGTGGTCTTCGACGGTGTCGGATGGGCCTTCTCGTTGAACTTCCAGATCACGTAGCCGAGCAGGAACAGCACGAACAGGCTGATCAAGGTGATGATCGGCATCAGCAGATCGTCATGGAACCAATGAATGTCACGCGCGATCGGCGTCACGCCCTTCTGGAAGCCGATCTGGCCCGGCTCGGCGAAACCGACGCCCGCCGCCCAAGCCGCGCCGGCGCAAACCGATGCGACGACCGCGCCAATCGCCATGGTTGCACGCCGGCCCAAGGTCCCGCTCCGCCGAAGCCGTTCCGGTGCCGCGCTGTCCATGGTCTCTCCGCTCCAGATTGCGCCGGTCTCGCCCGATTGCGGGGCGGGCCAACCGGCCCGAGAAACGCCTCGGCGAGCCTGAGTCGCGTCCGGAGCCATCATAGCCCTTAACGGGAAGTTGAAAACCACAAAGCGGGACGGGACGCAATGGCGCGCCGCGATCTTATCCGCGGCATATTCGCGCTGGAGCGCGACGCGGATCGCGCCGGCGCCCCGGACAAGTTCGGCTTGACAGGTCGAAGGCTTTTGATAGGCCAACCGCGCGCGCTGGCGATCGGGCGGAAAGGCTGAATTTCAATATGATGGCGTCAACTCTCGGGCGCGCCGGGGCCATCCTCGCCGCCGGCCTGTGGGCGGCGCTTGCCCAGCCGGCTTGCGCGCAGGGCGTCGTCAAGGCCAAGCACGGCGACTGGGAGACGCGCTGCGAGACCCCGCCCGGCGCGGAGCGCGAGCAATGCGCGCTGATCCAGAGCGTGGCGGCCGAGGACCGGCCCAACATCACCCTGATCGTCATCGTGCTGAGGACCGCCGACGGCAAGAGCCGGCTGCTGCGCGTCATCGCGCCGCTCG
Source organism: Roseiarcus sp. (assembly GCA_050013915.1). Lineage (GTDB taxonomy): Bacteria > Pseudomonadota > Alphaproteobacteria > Rhizobiales > Beijerinckiaceae > Roseiarcus. The sequence goes on along the minus strand of JBEKEI010000053.1, from coordinate 23,196 downwards.
GCGTCCTCATCCCGTCGGGGCTCGGGCTCAAGATCGACCAGACCGACGTCGGCCGCGCGGGTTTCGTGCGCTGCCTGACCAATGGCTGCATCGCCGAAGTCGTGATGGAGGACAAGCTGGTCGACCAGATGAAGACCGGCCGGTCCGCGACCTTCATCATCTTCCAGACGCCCGAGGAGGGGATCGGCATTCCGCTCGCGCTCGCCGGCTTCAAGGAGGCGATCGAGACCTTGCCGTGATCCGACGCGCGGCCCGGCGCGGCCCATCTGGCCGCGTCCGGCAAAGCTGGTATAAGCGCGGGATGGCGCAATGGGGCGGAGCTTGGCGGATGGTGCGTGCGTATCATGGGGGGACGATGCGCCTCGCGTTCGTGGCCGGCCTCGCCGGCCTCACCGCGTCCTGCAGCTCGCTGGGCTCCCTCGATCCGGCCAACCTCATTTCCGCCGGCGCGGCGACGCAAGCCCCGGCGACGGCGGTCGGGGCCGCCCAACCCGCCGACATCGACTGCCCTGTCATCGAGGTGCAGGACGGCACGGCCTACGTCCGGGTCGGCGGCCAGGCCAATGATACGGTGCGCTACCAGTTCGACATCACCAATACGGCGCGCGAATGTCACGTGCTGGGCGCGCAGTTCGCCATCAAGGTCGGGGTCGCCGGCCATCTGCTGATCGGCCCGGCGGGCCAGCCGGGCGCCTATGCCACCCAACTGCGCATCGTCATGCGCCGCGACGCCGACCAGAAGCCGGAGTTCTCCAAGCTCTACAAGATCGAGGCCGACACGGCGGGCGCGAGCCAGGCGCCGTTCCAGTTCGTGTCCGAGCCGATCATGCTGCCCTACACCCATCCGCAGGCGGATCAGGACTATACGATCCTGGTCGGCTTCGACGCGGGTCACGCGCCCGAGGCGCCCAAGCCGCATCGAAAGAACAAGCCGACGAATTGACAAAGACGCGCGGTTCGGGCTTGCTCGACCGCGTCAGGTCAAGACCCCGGCGGAAGAGACCAGCAGGATCGATTGCTCCGCCGGCGCCGAAGGCGCAACCGCCCGGCAACGCTCAGGCCCGATCGACCGCCGCGGGGACGTCGCTCTGGAAAGCGGCCGGCGCGCGATTCGCGTCCGCCCACCGACGGGGGTGACCGGCGCGCGAGCGGCGGGAGATCTCCGAGGTCACGGGACAGAGGGGGGCGCCGACCTGCCGTTCGCCCGCTTCGGGCGAGAGGAAGGGTGAAGAGCGCCTCTTGCTGTGACCGGTGGCTGATGTCCGATTCCGTCGCGCCCGAACTGATGCGCACCCCGCTTCACGCCCTGCATGTCGCGCTCGGCGCCCGCATGGTCCCGTTCGCCGGCTATGCCATGCCGGTCAATTATCCCGGCGGAATCCTCGTCGAGCATCTCCATACGCGCGCGGCGGCGGGATTGTTCGACGTATCGCACATGGGCCAGGCCGTCGTCGACGCGCCGGACCATGCGACCTGCGCGCGCGCGCTCGAACGGCTCTGTCCGGCCGACCTTCTCGGTCTTGCGCCGGGGCGCGAGCGCTACACGCAGTTCCTCGGCTGGAACGGCGGAATCGTCGACGACCTCATGGTGACGCGGCCGCAGGGCGCCGACGGGCGGCTGCGGCTCGTCGTCAACGCCGCGCGCAAGGCGATCGATTTCGACCTGCTGCGCGCCGAACTGCCGGCCGAGGCGCGCCTGACGGTGCTCGAGGATCGCGCGCTGATCGCCCTGCAGGGGCCGGCGGCGGCGCGCGTGCTCGATCGTCTGGCGCCCGACGCCGGTCTGGCGAGCGCGCCGTTCATGAGCGCGCGCGACTTGCGCATTCTCGGGGTCGAGGCGAGCCTCACGCGCTCGGGCTACACCGGTGAGGATGGATTCGAGATATCGCTCGCCGCCGACCGCGCCGAGTCCTTCGCGCGCCGCCTGCTCGAGGAGCGCGAGGTCGAGCCGGCCGGCCTGGGCGCGCGCGACTCGCTGCGCCTCGAGGCGGGCCTGTGTCTCTACGGCCACGAACTCGACGAGGACACCGATCCGGTCGAGGCGGGCCTCGCCTGGTCGATCCAGAAGCGGCGCCGGCTCGAGGGCGGATTTCCCGGCGCGCGCCGGATTCTCGCGGCGCTCGCCGACGGGCCGGAGCGCAGGCGCGTCGGCCTCGCGCTCGAAGGCCGCGCGCCGGCGCGCGAGGGCGCCGAGATCCTCGACGCGGCCGGGCGGATAATCGGCCGCGTCACGTCGGGCGGCTTCGGGCCGAGCGTCGGGGCGCCGATCGCCATGGGCTATGTCCCGGCCGAGCAGGCGGCCGCGGGAACGCCGGTCGGCCTCCTCGTCCGCGGCAGGACGCTCGCCGCGCATGTCTCCGCGCTCCCGTTCCACCCGCACGCCTATTACCGCGGCCCTTAGATCAGCCATCAGGGAGCTTCATTCATGTCGCAGGGGCGTTACACCAGGGATCATGAATATGTCCTCGTCGAGGGGGACATCGGCGTCGTCGGCATCAGCGACTACGCGCAGGCCCAGCTCGGCGATGTCGTGTTCGTCGAGCTCCCCGCCATCGGCGCCGTCGTCGCCAAGGGCGCGCAGGCGGCGGTCGTCGAGAGCGTCAAGGCGGCCAGCGAGGTGTTCTCGCCGGTCTCCGGCGAAATCGTCGCGGTCAACCAGATCCTCGACAAGGAGCCCAGCCTCATCAACGAGAATGCGACAGGCAAGGGCTGGATCCTCAAGATCAGGCTGTCCGCTCCGGCGGAACTGGAGGGCCTGATGGACGAAGCGGCCTATCAGGACTATCTGAAGACTCTCGCGTGAGTCGCTCGATGCGCTATCTGCCCCTCGACGCCGCAGACCGCGCGCTCATGCTGGCGCGCGCCGGGCACGTCCATATCGACGAGCTGTTCGCCGACATCCCCGCCGCAGAGCGCCTGACGGCGCCGCTGGCGATCCCGACGCGCAAGAGCGAGATCGAGGTCGAGCGCGCCCTGACCGGGCTCGCCGCGCGCAACGTCGCGGCGGGCGCGGTCCCGTTCTTCCTGGGGGCCGGCGCCTATCGCCACCATGTGCCGGCGAGCGTCGACCATCTGATTCAGCGCTCGGAATTCCTGACCAGCTATACGCCCTACCAGCCCGAAATCGCGCAGGGGACGCTCCAGGTCCTGTTCGAATTCCAGACCCAGGTCGCCGCGCTGACCGGCATGGAGGTCGCCAACGCCTCGATGTACGACGGTTCGACCGCCTGCGCCGAGGCGGTCCTGATGGCGCATCGTCTGACCCGTCGCCGCAAGGCGGCGCTGTCGGGCGGGCTGCATCCGCAATACGCCGATGTCGCCGCCACGCTCGCCGGAATGGCGGGCGACGTCGTCGTGCGCCTGCCGCCCGACGTTCGCGGCTGTGAAGACATGGCGGCGGCGATCGACGGCCAGACCAGCTGCGTCGTCGTCCAGAGCCCGGATTTCTTCGGCAATCCGCGCGATCTCGCCCCGGTCGCCGCCGCCGCCCACGCCAAGGGCGCGCTGCTGATCGCCGTCTTCACCGAGGCGGTGTCGCTCGGCCTCCTGCGTTCGCCCGGCCAGATGGGGGCCGACATCGTCGTCGGCGAGGGCCAGTCGATCGGCAACGCGCTCAATTTCGGCGGTCCCTATGTCGGTCTGTTCGCGACCCAACAGAAGAACGTGCGCCAGATGCCGGGCCGCCTCGCCGGCGAGACGGTCGACGCGGAGGGCCGGCGCAGCTTCGTGCTGACCCTTTCGACGCGCGAGCAGCACATCCGCCGGGACAAGGCGACCAGCAACATCTGCACCAATTCGGGCCTCTGCGCGCTCGCTTTCTCGATCCACATGAGCCTGCTCGGCCAGACCGGCCTCGGCCGCCTCGCGCGGGTCAATCACGCCAATGCGGTCCAGCTCGCCGACCGCCTCGCCGACGCGCCCGGGGTCGAAGTGCTCAACGACTGCTTCTTCAACGAATTCACGATCCGCACGCCGCGCGACGCGGCCGAGCTGATCGAGACGCTCGCGCGGCGCGGCGTGATCGGCGGCCTGCCGGTCTCGCGCCTGCTGCCGCACGCCGGCCTCGACGATCTCGTCGTGGTGGCGAGCACGGAGCTGAACACGGACGCCGATCGCGCGGCCTTCGCCGCCGCGCTCGAGGCGTGCCTCTGAGCCACGACACGGAAGTCTCGCCATGCTGAACAGTCAGGGACGCCCAACCCGCGCGGGCGAGGCTTCGTCCGCGGCGGGCGGCACGTTCACCGGCAACCGCGGCCTCGACATGGAAGAGGCGCTGATCTTCGAAACCGGACGGTTCGACGCGACCGGCGTCGACATCGACGAGCCCGCGCCATTCGCCGCGCGGCTCGGCGCCCATGCGCGCGAGGGCGAGATCGGCCTGCCGGGCCTCACCGAGCCGGAGGCGATGCGTCATTACGTCAGGCTGTCGCGCAGGAACTATTCGATCGACGCCGGGCTCTATCCGCTCGGGTCATGCACGATGAAACACAATCCCCGGCTCAACGAGAAGCTGGCGCGCCTGCCCGGCTTCGCCGACATCCATCCGCTGCAGCCGGTTTCCACCGCGCAGGGCGCGCTCGCGCTGATCGACGAACTCGCGCGCACGCTGATGACCGTCACCGGCATGGCCGCGATCGCGATGTCGCCCAAGGCCGGGGCCCATGGCGAATTGTGCGGCATGATGGCGATCAAGGCGGCTATCGCGGCGCGCGGCGAGGGCGCGGCGCGCACCGTCGTCCTCGTCCCCGAATCCGCGCACGGCACCAACCCGGCGACCGCGGCGCTGCTCGGCTTCGCCGTTCGCGCAGTGCCGACCGGCGTGGACGGAACGGTGAGCGCGCAGGCCGTGCGCGCTGCGCTCGGCCCGGACGTCGCCGCGATCATGCTGACCAATCCCAACACCTGCGGGCTGTTCGAGCGCGAGATCGGCGCCATCGCGCGGGCGATCCACGAAGCCGGCGCCTATTTCTACTGCGACGGCGCCAATTTCAACGCGATCATGGGCAAGACGCGCCCGGGCGACCTCGGCGTCGACGCGATGCACATCAACCTGCACAAGACCTTTTCGACGCCGCACGGCGGCGGCGGGCCCGGCGCCGGCCCGGTGGTGCTGTCGGCGGCGCTCGCGCCCTTCGCGCCGGTGCCCCATGTCGTGGCGGACGCCGACGGGCTCCGCCTCGTCGAGCATGACGGCGACTCCCGGTCATTCGGCCGCATGACTGCGTTCCACGGCCAGATGGGCATGTTCGTCCGCGCGCTCGCGTTCATTCTCTCGCACGGCGCCGACGGCCTGAAGCAGGCGTCCGAAGACGCCGTGCTCGCGGCCAATTACGTCAGGGTCTGTCTCAACGATCTCCTGTCCTCGCCGTTCGGCGAGCGCCCCTGCATGCACGAGGTGCTGTTCGACGACCGGTGGCTCAAGGACACCGGGCTGACGACGCTCGATTTCGCCAAGGCGATGATCGACGAAGGCTATCATCCGATGACGGTCTATTTCCCGCTCGTCGTCCATGGCGCGATGCTGATCGAGCCGACCGAATCGGAATCGAAGGCGAGCCTCGACCTGTTCGTCATGACGCTGCGCGACCTCGCGCTTTCGGCGCTCGCCGGCGAGCGCGAGCGGTTCGAAGCCGCGCCGCGCCTCGCGCCGCGCCGGCGCCTCGACGAGACCCGGGCCGCCCGCCAGCCGATATTGCGATGGACGAGACCCGCGCCGGCGTGACGCCCGGCGCGGCGCGATCTTGGCGCCGGGCGCCGTTCGCCGCATAGTGCCGATGAAGCGAATCCGCAGGGATTCGCGCGGGAAAGGGACGCGTGATCATGTCTACGGCTGTTGCCCGGGGCGGCCTCGCGGCGCTCGCGTTCCTGCTGGCCATCGGCGCGCCGTTCGCGATCGTCGGCGTCCGCGCGCAGGATGCGGCGGCGCCCGGCGCTTCCCAGACCGCACCCGCTCCCGCGGCGCCCCCGCCCGCCGCGGCGCCGGCCGCGACTCCCGCCAACCCGCCGGCCGCGACTCCCGCCAACCCGCCTGCCGCCCCGACCCCGGCGCCCGCCGCGCCGCCCGCCAACCCGCCCGCCGCGCCGGCCCCGGCCCCGGCGCCCCCGGCGCCCCCGGCGACTCCCGCGGTCCCGCCCAGCGCCCCGACGCCGGCGCCCGGGGCGACTCCCGCCAACCCGCCTCCGGCCCCGGAGGCGCCCGCGCAGCCGCCGGCCGGCGCTCCCCCGGCGGCTGCGGAGCCGAGCGCGCCGCCTCCGGCGACGGGCGCGCCCGCGGAGGATTCCTCGAGCGGCCAGACCCTGCAGATGACCGGCCATCCCGCCGCCTATATGGAGGGCAAGGCGAACTGGGCGGAAGGGTTCAGCGCGCTGACCGGCGCCTTCGGCATGGTGCGCAGCCAACTCGCCAGGACCGGCCTGACCGCGGCGGGCCGACCGATGGCGGTGTTCACCGAAACCGACGACAACGGGTTCAGCTATCGCGCGATGATCCCGATCGACAAGGCCCCGGAAGGCCGGACCTCGCTGTCGGAAGCGGTCAAGCTCGGCCAGACGCCCGCGGGCAAGGCGATGCGATTCGAGCATCGCGGCTCCTACGAGGACATCGATTCGACCTACGAGGCGATCACCGCCTATCTCGACGAGAAAGGACTGGAGGCGGACAACCTGTTCGTCGAGGAGTATCTCAACGAAGTGAAGACCGCCGACGACCCGAATCTGCAGGTCGACATCTACGTGCTGCTGAAGTGAGCGTGGTCGCGACGGTCGTCTTCGACCTCGACGGGACGCTGACCGATTCGCGCCCGGGAATCCTGCGCTCGGCGCGCTATGCGCTGCGCCGGCTCAACGAGGCGACCGGCGCGTCGCATCCGATCCCCGAGGAGGACGCGCTCGAATACATGATCGGACCGCCGATGCGGGACACTTTCGCCGGGCTCGTCGGGCCCGATCTCGTCGAGCCGCTGCTGGGCTTCTATCGCGAGCGCTACGCCACGGTCGGCCTGTTCGAGAACGCCGTCTACGACGGCGTGACCGACGCGCTCGGAGCGCTGCGCGCCGGGGATTGCCGCCTGTTCGTCGCGACCTCGAAGAACGAGGCCGACGCGCGCCGCATCCTCGATCATTTCGGGCTGACGAAATTCTTCGCCGACATTTACGGCGCCCGGAGCGACGGCGGCCGCGCCGGCAAGAGCGAGCTGCTCGCCTACCTTCTCGCGCGCGAGAACATCGCGGCCGACGTCGCGCAGGTGGCGATGATCGGCGACCGCAAGTTCGACGCGCTCGGCGCCCGGCAGGTCGGCCTTGCCGCGCTCGGCGCGCTATGGGGCTACGGCAGCCGCCAGGAGCTCGAGGAGGCCGGCGCCGACCCCCTGATCGACACGCCGTGGCAAATCCCCGACGCGATCGCCGCGACCCTGGGTCACGGCGCCGCGCGCTGATCCTGGGCGCCCGATTCCGCCCAGACCTCGCCCGGCAACAGCGCGCGGAAGCGCGCAGGGTCGACGCCGGCGTCGCGCAGCGCCGTCGAGAGGCCCTCGCGCGGCGCCTCGATCGCCTCGTCGGAGAGCGGGAACGTCCCCCAGTGATGCGCGATCGCGCTGCGCGCGCCGCACAGCGCGAAGACCTGCACGGCCTCGGCCGGATCGATGTGAAAGTCCTTCATGAACCAGCGCGGCGCATAGGCGCCGATCGGGATCAGCGCGAGGCGCGGCGGCCCGTGCTTGCGCCGGATCGCCGGGAACAGCGCGCCGTCGCCGAAGCCGGTGTCGCCGATGCAGTAGATCGCCCCGTCCGGCGTCTCGATCGCGAAGGCGCACCACAGCGCCATGCGGCGGTCGCCGAGCCCGCGCGCCGACCAATGCCGGGCCGGCTCGCAATGGACGGCGACCTCTGCCGAGAGCGCGACGCGCGCGCCCCAGTCGAACGCCTCCGCCCGCAGCGCCGGGTCATAGGCCGCCATGAGTCGGTCATTGCCGAGCGGCGTCAGGATGCGCGGCCGATGGCGGGCGGCGAGCGCGCGCAGGGTCGCCAGATCGAGATGGTCGTAGTGGTTGTGGGTCACCAGGATCGCATCGATCGCCGGCAGGTCGTCGAACGCGATGCCGGGCGCGTTGACCCGGCTCGGCCCGATCCAGCGCGACGGGCTCGCGCGCCGCGAATAGACGGGATCGACGAGCAGGTTGAGTCCGCGCGTCTGGATGAGGAAGCTCGCATGGCCGATTGCGGTCACGCGCAGCGCGCCGCCCGCGACTCGCGCCGGCGGCCGGTCCCGAAACGGGCTGGGAAAGCTCGCCGGCCATGCCGCGCGTCGCCCGCCCAGGCGCCAGCGCAGGAGATCGCCGAGGCTGCGGTCGCTGGCGCCGCCGGGCGCGTAGAACCGCAGCCCGTCGAAATGATCCGACCGCGCGCCGGAATAATAGGGATTGCGGGCCATGACCGGCGGCGCCTCGCCCGGCCGTTCACGAATGCCCGACGACCGCCTTCGGCCGGTAGGGCTCCTCGAGCCGGGCGATCGTCCGTGCGTCGAGCTTCAGCGCGAGCGCGGCGAGCGCGTCGTCGAGATGATGCGGCTTGGAGGCGCCGATGATCGGGGCGGTGACACAGGGCTTGGCCAGCACCCAGGCGAGCGCGACGATCGCCGGCTTGGTCCCGAGCTTCTGCGCGGTCTCGACGACGCGCCGGCGGATCGTCTCGTCCTGGCGCGAGCCGAGGCCCAGAGCGAGGCTGAACGGATCGGTGCGGCCGCGCAAAGTGACCGCCTTCTCGCCGACGCCCGAGCCGGCCAGATAGCCGCGCGCCATCGGCGACCACGGAATCACCGCGACGCCCTGGTCGGCGCAGAATTTCATCATCTCGCGCTCCTCCTCGCGATAGACGAGATTGTAATAGTTCTGCATCGAAACGAATTGGCTCCAGCCTCTTTCCCGCGCGATCGAGATCGTCTGCGCGAACTGCCAGGCCCACATCGACGACGCCCCGACATAGATCGCCTTGCCGGCGCGCACGACGTCGTTCAATGCCTCCAGGGTCTCCTCGACCGGCGTGTTCGGGTCGAAGCGGTGGATCTGGTAGAGATCGACGTAATCCGTGCCGAGCCGCTTCAGCGAATGATCGATCGCCTCCATGATGTGTTTGCGCGACAGGCCGCCGGAATTGGCGCCCGGCCCCATGATTCCGTGGACCTTGGTCGCGATGACGACCTCGTGGCGGACCGCGAAATCCTTCAGCGCGCGGCCGAGGATTTCCTCGCTGACGCCCTGAGAGTAGACGTCGGCGGTGTCGAAGAAGTTGACGCCGCGCTCGAGCGCGCCCTTGATGAACGGACGCGAGGCCTCCTCCTCCAGCACCCATTCCCGCCACTTCGTCGACCCATAGGTCATGCAGCCAAGACAGAGTCTCGAGACCTTCATGCCGGTCTTGCCGAAACGCACCATGTCCATGGGGGAACTCCCGTCAGCCCGTCGCGCCCGCCGTCATAGACCCGAATCCGCGGCGACGTCGAGCGCGGCGCGGCTGTCCGATTTGAATGCGCGAAAGCCGCCATCGCCTTGCAGGTCGGCTTCAATCGGCCGACGCCGCACGACCAGGCAGGATCAACAGCTTGCCATGCGCTCGCCCGGCGCGACACAGTTCAAGCGCCGTGCGCCATTCCTCCATGGTGAAAGTGCGCGCGACGGGGACGGCAAATCGTCCGTCAGCGGCAAGCTGGGCAAAATGACCAAGCGCATCGTAGCGCGGAACCAGACCCGGCTCGCGCCCGGTGGTGCGGACACCGAGGCCTTGTTCGTCGAAATCGCTGATGCTCATCACGCGGCGTGGATCCCCGTCCACGATCTTGATCAGGTCCGGCAGCACGCCCGGAGCGAGCGCCGTGTGGAGAACCAGATCGGGCGCTCCGCCGGCGAGCCCGCGAACGCGCTCGACCATTCCGTCGCCGTAGGACGTGACCTTCGCACCCAGCTCTCGCAAGCGGCTCGCGAAGGTTTCGCCGGCGGTTGCGATCACCTGAGCGCCGCGCATCAACGCGATCTGAACGGCGGCAAAGCCCACCATGGTCCCGCCGCCGTTCACCAGCAGCGTCTGACCGGCGGACAGGCCGAGCAGATCGAGGCTGCGAACCGCCGTCTCGACGGCCATCGGCAGCGCAGCCGCTTCGAGGAGGTCCAAGCCTTCCGGAACAGGCTCCCAGGCCGCCAGGACCGCATATTCTGCTGCCCCGGCGCTGGGATAGCCCATGAAGTCGGGAACACCGAAGACGCGATCCCCAACGGCGACGCTCGTGACGGCCTCTCCGACAGCATCGACGGTTCCCGACACATCCAGCCCGATCCCGCGTGGCAGGGCGCCGGGCATGAACCCGAGGCATAAGACCCAATCCATCGGATTGAGCGCACAGGCATGGACCCGCACGCGAACCTGATTCGCACCAGGATTCGGGACGGGAGCATCTTCAAGGCGCAGCACGTCCGCCCATTCGCCATAGCCGTGGAAGCGAAGGGCACGCATGTTGGCGGGTCCCGGCTCGGTCATGAGCGTTCTCCGATTTTGGACCGTTGCGCGGTTTACACGGTGTCCAGGTTCGCGATTGCGCGAACAGGGCGATGAGCTGCACGGTCAGTGGCTGACGCTGCATGTATCGTCAGCCACTGATCGGCCCGCATCTTTAGCAGCACAGACAGGAGTGGCCGCGTTCAATCAGGCTTTCGCGTCCTGGCTGGACCGGCGATGCCGGCGAATTGGGTGGGCGCCTCGCGAAAACCTTTGGCGAGGTGCATGACCTGACATCGCGGATGGGCTACTTTTCGCCTTCGTCGTTTCATAGCTGAACGAATGGTCGATAGCGGTCGCCGACCATCTCTCAGAAATCGACCGTTTTCCAGGGCCGCTACCTCTTGGCGTTTCTCTCAACGCGGTTTTTAGGCGGCCTTTTGCGATGCCTCGGAGTCTTTCGTTTTTGACAGGCGCAGGCCATGCGGCAAATACTTTTTGGCTAAAGACAGAATAATTCACTGGCCGCAGACCAAGGCGCCATTATTATTCGCCACGGATTGATTTGGGCATTTCGTATAATCCATCCATCCTGCGTGCCTATACGAGCCGTTTACCATTCTGCACTTACATGCCAGCTTGGATTCGAGGATATAGCAACCGATACAACTGTGCCTATAGCTGCCAGTCAGCGCGAATGCTGGTGTGACCAAAGCATAAGACAAAGTGACCGCAGCGACGGTTGCGCTGCAACGAACTCCCGCCATAGCCTGTCCCCGCTGGGCTTGCGCGATCCGGCAGCCCCGAGGCATCGTGGCACAGAGGTCTGACACCTTCAAACTGCAGAACCAACAGGCAGTCACGCAAAGTATCGTCTTCGGCGGTGCGGCCTCTCGGAACACCCTGGTTTTCAAGGGGAAGTCGGCGTTTCAAGATTCCTGCAGGGCCGCATGAAGACGCGGCGCCGGCATCGATTTGGGCCGAGATCGTCGCTCGGAGCGCCGACGCGCGTTCATGATCGATGCCCTGCGAGCTGAAGGGGCCTCGAAATATATCACGATATTTATATGTGTTATTGGCTTCGAGGGTTTTCACGCGGTCGGCAAAATCGCGCACGGCGCAATTTGCCCTGGGTTGCGCGCCGGGTCGGCTTGAACGATGCTCCCGGCGGTCGCAAGTCGGGTTGTCGCGAAGGCTCGCAACCCAGCGGAGGCCTTGGCATGGACTCCCGATTCTCATGGCCGTTCGGCGGCGGATTGGCGCATGCGCTCGTCTTCTGGGTCACGTTCGCCCTGTGGAGCGCAGCCGAATTGGCCCTCAGCGCGCGGCGGCGGTCGGGGTCGAGCTCGCAGAGCCATGATCGAGGCTCGTTTCGTCTCCTATTTCTGCTGATCACGATTGCGTTTTCCCTGGACTTCGCCAGCGCGTTATCCTTGCCGAGCCTGAGGATCGAATCGGCGGCTGAACCCTTGTTCGCCGTCGGCATTTGCTGCGCCGTCGCCGGGACGGCATTGCGCTGGTGGGCCATCTTGACGCTGGGGCGCTACTTCACCGTCGATGTCGCGACCCAGGCGGCGCAGCCGGTGATCGAGTCCGGGCCCTACCGCTACGTCCGCCACCCCTCCTATACCGGAGAACTGCTGGCGCTGTTCGGTTTCGGCGTGGCGCTCGGCAACTGGGCCGGACTCCTGGCGATGATCCTGTTGCCGGCCGGCCCGTTCGCATACCGGATCGCGGTCGAGGAGACGGCGCTGCGCTCGCAACTCGGCCAGCCCTACGAGAAATACATGAGCCGAACCTGGAGGCTGATCCCCTATCTGCTCTAGCCGCGAGAAGCCGCGATCGCAGCCCAATCCTGTTCGGGCAAGTCGCTGCGCCGCCGAAGCGGCGCCGGCGCCGACCGCTCTCGCCCGCTTCGTTCTGATATTCATAAATAGTGGTTGACATATTCCATTTTTCTGGATACAACGCGTGAGGTTCCGAAGACGCACGGCGGCGGGCGGCGGGGCGGGATCGTGACCGAAGTTTAAAAGGGGCCGAACTTTGCCTGACTCCCGAGGCGCTCCCTGCATCATCGGCGAAGCGCGCCCTCTTGCGGCGGTCCGCGCGGTTGCCGACTCCGGTCGGTTCTCGGCGCCATGCGGCGCTGCTCCGACGCTTGCCGCCGCCGGGGCTTTCGAGCGCGCAGGAAGCTCGGGCGCCGCGGGACCGCAAAAAGCTTGCCGCCGCTCGCAAACCCTTGAAACGCCGGGGACTCCCATGAGATGAAGAATTTCAAACTATCTCCAAATGTTTCGAAACACTTCCAAAAACTTCCAAAAATTTCCAAAAATTTCCAAAAATTTCCGCCGGCCTCCGGGCCCGGGCGACGCGGGGGGATGGCGTGCCGATCGCCGCGACGGGCTGAACGGCGCCCGGCGCGACGGCCGACCGCCGGCTGCGCCACCGGCGAGCTCTCATCCCCCGATCGCCGCCTCGAGCGCTTCATAGAGCGCGTTGCGCGCGACGAACACGTGCTCGAGCGCGCCGACGCTGACGCGCGCGGCGCCCTGGGCGAGCAGCCAGTCGGCGAGTTCGGCGACCTTGGCCCTCGGCGCGTGCATGACGAGGAAGCCGGCGCCATCGCCTTCGTCGCCGGAGGCGGCCTCGGCGCCGAACAGCGCGCCCGCCGATTCGACGATCCCGCGCGTCGCGCCGGGCAGGCGCACGCGCACTTCGCGCGACTGGCGCGCCTCTTCGGCGGCCGCCACGCGCATCAGCAGCGCGCGCGCGGTCCGGCGCGCGCCCGGGCTCCAGGGCGCGCCGAGCGAGGCGACGAGATTGGCCTGCGAACGCAGGATCACCCCGTCGTCGAGGACCTTGAGCGCGTTGGCGGCGAGGGTCGCCCCGGTCGTGGTGATGTCGACGATCAGCTCCGCGCCGCCCGCCGCCGGCGCGCCCTCGGTCGCGCCCAGGCTCTCGACGATGCGATAGTCGCCGACGCCGTGGCGGGCGAAGAAGCGCCGGGTCAGATTGACGTATTTGGTCGCAACCCGCATGCGCTGGCCGCGCCGGACATGGAAACTGGCCGCGACATCCTCGAGATCGGCCATGCTGCGGACGTCGATCCAGGCCTGCGGCGCGGCGACGACGACATTGGCGCGCCCGAATCCCAGGGGCGCCAGCATCAGCAGGCGCTCGTCGGCGTCCGCGACCTGTTCGCGAACGAGGTCCTCCCCGGTGACGCCGAAATGAGCGGCGCCGGCGGCGAGCTGGCCGACGATCTCGGCGGCCGACAGAAAGGCGACCTCGACCCCGGGCAGTCCGGCGATCGCGCCGCGATAGTCGCGTGCGCCGCGCCCTTGGGCGAATTCGAGGCCGGCGCTGGCGAAGAACGCCGCGGCGTTTTCCTGCAGGCGCCCCTTGGACGGGACGGCCAGCACCAGCGGCGGCTCGGCTGGCGCGCTCATGCCGGCGCTCCCGCGGCCGGCGGCGCGCCCAGCCGATCGATGAAGATCGCCGCCCCGACGGCGGGTATGTCGGACGGGGCGCCGAGCCGGCGCGCGAGGCCGTCATAGCGGCCGCCGCCGACCGCCGGCCGGCCGTCGGCGCGCGCCGGATCGACGGCCTCGAACACGAAGCCCGTGTAATAGTCGAGATCGCGCACGAAGGCGGCCGAGAACGCATAGGTCTCGACCGGCATGCCGCGCGCGGCGAGAAAGCCGATGCGCTGGTCGAGCGAATCGAGCGCGGCGCCGATCGCCAGGCCGGTCTCCGCGGCGAGCGCGCGCAGGCTCTGCGAGGCGGTGTCGGGATCGCCCGCGACGGCGAGAAAGCGCTGCAGGATCGCGCGCTTCTCGCTCGCCGGGCCCGGCCCCGAGCGGATCGCCGCCTGGTCGAGAAAGCGATCGGCGATCTCGCCGGCGCTGCGTCCGCCGACGGTCGCGATCCCGGCGATCGCCAGGAGGTCCTCGACGAGCGCCTTGGCGCCCGCGTGATCGGCGCGCTCGAGCGCCGCCAGCACACCCGACTGGCTCTCGGCGCCGGCGCCGGCGCCCTCGAGGATCGCGTCGAGCCCGCGCCCGCGCGCCAGGCCCCGCCGCAGGCGGCGCAGCCAGACGTCGGGCAGGTCGAGCGCGCGCAGCGCCGCGTCGAACAGATGCGCGTCGCCGAGCCGCACGGTCAGCGGCCCGGCGCCCGCCGCCCGCGCCGCCTCCATCGCGGTGGCGAAGATTTCCGCGTCCGCCGCCTCGACGTCGATCCGTCCGTAGCTCTCGAGCCCGCCCTGCCGGGATTCGCCGCTCTGGCCGGGGCGGGCGCGGAACACCGGGCCCAGATAGGAGAACTGCGCCTCGCGGCCCGCGCGCGGCGAGGCGAGATAGGCGAGGCAGACCGGGATCGTATATTCCGGGCGCAGGCACAGTTCCGCGCCGTCGGAATCGCTCGTCAGATAGAGCCGGCCGCGGATGTCCTCTCCCGACATGTCGAGGAACACCGAAGCCGGCTGGAGGATCGCCGGTTCGATGCGCGCAAAGCCCGCCTCCAGCAGGCGGTCGAGCGCGCGCGCGCCCGCATCGCCGCCGTCCGGTCCGTGGTCGAGCGTGTCGGCGGGGGACTGGGTCAAGGCGGAATCTCGAAATCTGCGCGATTTTTCGTCAATTGCCGGCTTTCTAGCAAAGCCGGCGCGGTCGCGCAGCCTCTTTCCCGCTCCAAGGTGAACGCAATGCTGCGCCGGCCATGCCGGCCGTTGCGAACACAGCGCGGCCATGTTCGGATGGGAAGGGAGCCGCCCGCCGCGCGAATCGCCCGGTCGCGCGCCTTCCAGGTCCGATCGCCCAGCCGCAAGGAACTGATCCTGCCTCGTTTCCGCGCCCTGTTCCTCGCGCTGTTCGCGATCGTCGCCGGCCTCGCGCAACTGGGCGCCGCGCGCGCGCAGGACACGCCGCGCCAGCGGCTCGACGCGGTGCGCGCCGCCTTGATCGAGATCGACGCCTCGTTCAAGAACGCCACCCTTTCCGACGGCGACCTGCAGCGCCTGCGCGCCGACAACGATCCGCTCGCCGGCGAGGTCCAGAGCGTGATCGCCGAGCTGACGCCGCGGCTCGAGGCCTCGACGAAGCGCTTGTCCGAGCTGACGCCCAAATCGAAGGACAAGACCGCCGAGACGGACGCCGCCGCCGCGGAGCTGACCGCCGAGCAGAAGACCCATGACGACCTCGACGCCGATCTGCGCAGCGCCCGCGCTCTCGCGCTGCAGATCGACGACGACAACGCGCGCATCGGCGCGGCGCGGCGCGCCCTGTTCGCGCGCCAGACCTTCGAGCGCACGTCGAGCATCGTGAGCCCGCTGCTGTGGGCGAGCGTGATTCACGAGGCGCCCGCCGACATGGCGCGGCTCGTGCGCCTGCTGATGGATTCGCTGACCGGGGCCGCCGAGCGCATGACCAAGGCGCACGCGCTGAGCCTGCTGGCGCTGGCGATCGCCTTCGCGGTGCTCGCCGCGCCGATCCGCTGGATGGCGCGGCGCGTCATCGCCAGGGATCCGGGGGTCGCCGCGCCCGGCAAGCTGCGCCGGGCGCTCGCCGCGATCTGGACCGCGCTGGTGCTCGGCGGCATTCCGACGCTCGGGCTGCTCGCGCTCGCCTATGCGCTCGACGCTTTCGATCTCTCCGATCCGCGCCTGCAGGGCGTCCAGGACGCCGCGCTCGATGGGCTGAAACTGCTGTTCGTCACCAACGCCCTCGCGCGCGGCGTGCTGGCGCCGGGCCGACCCTCATGGCGGCTGATGCCCGCGCCGGATCGCGTCGTGACGCTGGCGTTCCGATTCTGGATGAGCGTGGCGGCGATCGTGGCGGTCGAACGGCTGCTGGAGCCCGCCGCCGACGCGATCGGCGCCTCGCTCGGCATGACGGTCGCCGCGCGCGGCCTCGGCGCCGCGCTGGTGGCGGTCCTGATCGGCAGCGCGCTGCGCGCGACCGCCTTCGTGGCGCCGGCGCCGAACGCGCCGCCGCGCGACGGCTGGGCCCCGGCGCGCACGCTGTTCTGGCTGCTCAGCGTCACGCTGCTCGGCGCGATCCTTGCCGGCTACGTCGCCTTCGCCACGTTCATCGTCGCCCAGTTGATCTGGGTCGCGGGCATCGGCGCCACGATGTATCTGATCGGCGTCGTCGTCGACGAGGGCGCGGAAGCCGTGCTCCAGCCCGACGCCGCGGTCGGCCGCAGCCTGATGGCGGTCGTCGGCCTCGGGCGCGACGCGCTCGAACAGATCGCCGTGCTGATCGAGGGCGCCGCGCGCGTCGCGCTGATCCTCACCGCCATCCTGCTCGTGCTGGCGCCCTGGGGCATCCAGTCCGAGGACATGTTCGGCGATCTGCGCGCCGCCTATTTCGGCTTCCGGATCGGCAACGTCACGGTTTCCGTATCCTCCATGCTCACGGCCGCGGCGGTCTTCGTCGTCGGCGTCGGCGTCACGCGCGCCGTCCAGGGCTGGCTCGGCTCGCGGCTGCTGCCGCGCACCCGGCTCGACTCGGGCATGCGAAATTCGATCAAGACGATCTTCGGCTATGTCGGCGTCGTGTTCGCGCTCGTGCTCGGCAGCGCGCAACTCGGCCTGAGCTTCCAGAATCTGGCGATCGTGGCGGGCGCCCTGTCGGTCGGCATCGGCTTCGGCCTGCAATCGATCGTCAACAATTTCCTGTCGGGGCTGATCCTGCTGTGGGAGCGCGGCGTCCGGGTCGGCGACTGGGTGGTGATCGGCGCCGAGCAGGGTTTCGTTCGGCGCATCAACGCGCGCGCCACCGAGGTCGAGACGTTCGACCGCGCGACGCTGATCGTGCCGAACGCGACCCTGGTGTCGGGCATCGTCAAGAACTGGGTCCACAACGACCGGGTCGGGCGCATCCTCGTCAATCTCGACGTCACCTTCGAGAACGACGCCGACGCGGTGCGCGAGATTCTGCTCGCGGTCGCCAGGGCGCAGGATCTGATCCTGTCGATTCCCGCGCCTCTGGTGCTGTTCAACGAATTCGGCGACTGGGGGCTGAAGTTTCAGCTCGTCTGCTTCGTCGACGACATAGAGATGGCGGAACGGGTGCGCAGCGAAATGCATTTCGATTTGTTGCGGCGGCTGAAGGCGGCGAAGGTGCGTCTCGCCCGTCCCTGGCCGGAGCCGCCCGAGGCGGGTTCGGCGACGGGCGGCGGCAAGGCGTGACCGAAGCCGCAATTTCGTGGCGCGCGGCGATCTCGACGTCATGCCGCGCGCCGGCAGCGAGGAGCAAGGATGCGCATTGTCAAGATGAGGCGCCACGAACCCGGCCTGCGGCCGCGACGGACCAGGATGGAGATTCCCGGCTGGGCGGGCGCGCGCGAGCCGCGCGCCGACGGATCACAGGAGCAGCTGTGGCATTGCCTGCCTTTTTCTGAAGGCGCGCAATACGGGATCGAGTTGTTCTATCCCTACCCGAACGAATTGCGCGTGACGACCCGCGAGGGCGAGCTGAAGCTCGACGGGGATTTCGGCCCCGCGCCCGACACCGGCGTCCAGTGGCCGCCATTTCGCGACTTCGGCGGCCGCTTCTACACCCACCAGTTGCTGCTCGACCTCGATCCTGGCCCCGGCTGGGCGATCCGGACCGAGCCGCACCCGCGCTTTTACGGCGACCGCACGGATACCGTCCCGATCGCCGTGCCCGCGCTGGTGCGCAACTGGTGGCCGATGCTGTTTTTCATCGTGTTCAAGTCGCCCGCCGAAGGCGTCACCCATGTCTTCCGGCCGGGGGAACCCTTCGCGCAGATCATCGTCGTGCCGGAGGAGCCCGACTTCGAACTCGCCGAAATGTCCGAGGAAGAGCAGGCCGATCGCGAATTGCGGGCGCGGCGGATTCATGCAGCGCGCGAGACCCTCTCCGCCGACACCCACTGGACCTCGCGCACGCAGACGGTGTTCGATGGAACCTATCGTCACATGCTGCGCGCCGCCAAGGCGCGCGCCAGGCCCGACCCCGAGTGAAGGCGGCCCCGCCCGGCGTGAGCGCGGGCGGGGCCGACCCGTCAGTAGTAGTTATGGTGGTGATGGTGGTGGTGGTGATGGCGGTGGCGCCACCAACGGTGATGGTGGTGATGCCACTGGGCGAGCTGAACCGGGCGCGCGGCCGGATCGTCGCGGTCGACGGCCCGCAGGACCGCCGCGGCGTCGGGAACCGGATCGAGCAGTTCCGCGAAGGACTTGGCGTCCATGACCGAACTCGCCGGCGGCGTATCGGCTTGCGCGCCGCCTGCAGCGCCCAGACCGGAAACTGCGGCGATGAGACCGAGAATTTTCTTGTCCATACTCGTGACCTTTCCAGGGGAAACAGCAGGGGAACGCAGACGGGGGCCGCCGGTTCCGCGCGTCGGATTCCGGTCCCCCGAGACGCCGCCAGATTCGGGACCTTGCGGCGCGGCCCCGCTGTTGCGCGCGACAGCCGCGCCCGATAGCCTGACCCGCGCCGATCGGTTTGGCTGAACCGAAGCAGACGGGCGGGGGATGGGCGCGCGCGACACACGCACGCGGCTGCGGCGTTTGGCGCGGTGGGTCCCGAGCCGGCGGCCGACGTTCTGGAAGGGTCAAGCGGTCGCCGTGATCTGCGTCGCGGCGGGCGCTTGTCTGCGATTCCTGCTCGCTCCGCTGGTCCACGAACATATTCCGGTCGTCGTCTTCTATCCCTTCGTGCTCGTCGCCAGCGTGTGGGGCGGTTCTTTGGCGGGACTGTCCGCGCTGGTCCTGTCGGCCGCGGTCGCCGACTATTTGTGGCTCGCCCCGACGGGAAGCTTCGCGGTCGACGTCGCCTCGGCGATCACGCTGACCGCGTTCGCCGTCGTCTGCCTGTTCGGCATCTTCGTGGCGCGCCTGCTGCGCGCGCTGGTCGAGGTTCACGCGGAAGGCGAGGAGCGCGCCATCCTGCTCGCCCACGAGATGAAGCATCGCGCGGGAAATCTGTTGGGAGTCGTGATGGCGATTTCCGTCCAGACCGCGCGTGGCGCGGCGAGCGTCGCCGAGCACCAGGCGCTGTTCACTGCGCGGCTGACGGCGCTCGCGCGCGCGCAGCAGCTCGCATCGGACGAATCCGACGCGGTCCCGGAATTGCGGGAATTTCTGCGGCAAGTCGTCGAGCCGTTCGGATCCGACCGGTTCGTCATGGACGGTCCGGCGGTTGCGACGCCCGTTCAGCTCGGGCCGTCCTTCGCGCTGCTGCTGCACGAACTCAGCACGAACGCGGTGAAATACGGGGCGCTGTCCGGGCCGAAAGGAACAGTCGCGATCAAATGGGAGACGCGCGAGAAATTCGTGCGGCTGGACTGGCGGGAGATCGACGGGCCGCCCGTCGCGCCGCCTGCGCGCTCCGGGTTCGGATCGCGGCTGCTGAAGACCGCTTTCCCCTCCGAATACGGTCAGGCGACGCTGACCTTTGATCCCGACGGCGTGCGTTGCACAGTCTATTTCGCGCGCCTCTAGCGGGGCGGGTCGGACAAATTGCCGGTTTGTCGCTCCCCCTTGTCGGCTGCGGGATTTCGCCGCTCGCGCCGGTGTCCTCGCGGCGTCGCCAGCGGGCGCGCAATCGCCGGTCGGCGCCGGCCGCGCGCAGGCGGCAGGCGCCGCCGCGATCGGCCGAGCCGGGGCGCCATGGGCCGGGACCCGCGTTTGCCCGGTTCAGGGGCATTTGGGCTGCCCGGGTTTGCCGCACTCTTCCTTGCCGGGCGGATGCGCGGGGGGATGCTGGGCCGGCTTGGCCTGCGCGGGCGCATGCTTCTGGTCCATCGCGCCGGCCGCCGGCGCCTTGCGCTGTTCGGCGGCGGGAGCGACCCGCTTTTCCATCGCCGCGGCCGGCGGCTTGCGCTCGCGATCCTTCTCGACGGCCGCCGGCTTGCCGGGCGGCGGCTCGAGGCCGCTCGCCGCCGGGGCCTCCTTTTCGGTCTTCGACTCGGCGGCGGAGGTCGGCTTGGCAGGCGCCGTGCGCTCGCCCTTTTCCGGCGTCTTGGTTTCCGCCTTCGGCTCCGAGCCGGGCGTCGGCTCCGCGGCCGGCTTCAGCTCGTTCTTTTCCGGCCCCTTGCGCTCTTCCTTCGCGGCGCCGCCGGGGGGCGTCTCGCCCGCGGGATACTGGACCTTCGTCTCGCCCGCGGCCTTGGCCTTGACGACCCCGGGGCCGGAAAACGCCGCCGCGGTCGCAGTCGCCGCGATCGCCGGTTTTCCGTGGTTGGTCGAGACGAACAGGCCGCTCTTCATACTCGCGGCGCGCACATGCGCGACCTGGCCGGCGGTCGGCGGCGCGTGGGTCTCGGCGGCGGCGGCCTGCTCCTCCGCAGTCGGCTTGGCGAGCGTTCCGCCGCGCCCGTTGAAGCTGGCGCGGCCGCCGCTCTCGTTGTTCACGACGACCGCTTTCTCATAGACGTTGACGGTGACGCCGGCGCCGATATGGTTGACGGTACGGTTGTAAAAGAACGCCCCGTTGTTCCAGTAGCCGCCCTCATAGCCGACCCCGCCGTAGCCGAAGCCGTAGGAGACGCCGCCGTAGAAGCCGACGTGGGGGCCCCAATAGCCGGCGTTGAACGCGTAGACGCCGTCGACGAAGCCCCAGTAGCCCGGCGTCCACAGCAGCCCTTCATGCGGCGGCTCGACCCAGGTCCCGGGCACCCAGTAATACTCGTAATTGTTCCACGCCCAGTAGCCGGGCGTCCAAAGGTAGCCGGGCGACGGGATGGCCGGCTGGTCATAGACCGGCAAGGGCGGCGGCGGGACGTCCGAGCGTATGCCCGCGCCGGCGCAGGTGCAGGTCTGCGCGAACGCCGAGGGTGCGAACGTCGGGACGACCAGGGCGCCGATCAGGAGCGCGGCCGCCCTCAGCTGGTGCTTTTGCAATGGGAAGTTCCTCTCCGTTTCGGGCCGCCCTGGCTCGGGCGGGGTTTGGCCTCGGGGTCGGCGATCCCGCCCGACGCGCGGCGCGCCTCTGCGCCGGTCGCCTTGGTCGCGGAGGTTGAAGGCTTTCCTGTGGCGGAGCGACCGAATTGATTTGAGCGCGAGATCTCGTGTGGCGGCGGAATGGCGGCGCGGCTTGTCTTGATTTCGCCGAATCCGCCATATAGCCAATCCGTCTCACGTGCCGCAGACCGTCGAAAGGGGCCCGCCATGGCGCGCGTCACCGCCGAGGATTGCATCGACAAGGTCGAGAACCGCTTCGATCTCGTCCTCATGGCCAGTCACCGCGCGCGAATGATCTCCTCGGGCGCCCAGCCCGTCGTTCCCCGCGACAAGGACAAGAACACCGTCGTCGCCCTCCGTGAGATCGCCGAAGCCCGCCTTGCGCCGGGCGACCTCAGGGAGGACCTCATCCATGCCCTGCAGAAACATGTCGAGGTCGACGAGCCCGAGCCGGATGCCGCGCCGACGATGGCGAGTTCGGCGATGGCTGGCGAGACGCCGTCCGGCCCGGAAGGCCAATTCGACCGCATGACCGAAGAGGACCTGTTGCGCGGGCTCGAGGGCATGGCGCCGCCGCCCGTGCGCGAGGAAGACGAGGCAGACTGAGGGGCCGTTCACAAACCAACGCTTCAATTCGGGTTGTGTGGCCCAATCGTGTCGTTCCGATCGCCGTGGCATTCGTAGCCGTGAATGTCGAGCGCCGCCATCTCGTCGTCTTCGACCTCGACGCCTTCGGGATAGGCGCTGGCGTCGATCTCGCACCGTACCTTCAAGCCGGCTTCGGTGGTGGCGCCGATGCGTTGGACGATCGTCATATCGCTGACGAGCCGGCGTCCGCGCCATTTTGGGTCATGAACGAAAACAGGCGATGCTCGATCTTGTTCCATTTGCGCGTTCCCGGCGGCAAATGACAGACAGCAATCTCGATTCCGGGTTCCTTGGCCAATGTCTGCAATTCTCGCTTCCACAGTGCGGCCCGGCGGCCATTGCCGCCGCCGCCGTCGGCGGCGTTCAGCAAAGTCTCGGCCGCTGGATAACGCTGGCGGCCCAGGATGTTCGACCAACGGCGGATCGAATTGACCGCCAAGCTCGCGGCGTCATGATCGATGCCGACGCTCATCCAGCCGGCGTTTTCGGCGATGTCGCAGACGCCATACGGAAAGCCCGACCAGTGCCGCAACCGCCAACCAGAAGCCGAGGCCGCCTTGTCACCCAATTAGCCGTGTCTCAGCCGAGGGGTGCGGTCCACCACCCCATCACCGTAATTCCATACTGAATCACCGTTTATATTACTCGTGTTAGCAACGCCGGTTATGAGTACGACTGCCGCGGCTCCGCGACCCGTATAATTTATGCTATAGAATACGGGATAAAAAAAATTGCTGTTTTTTACATTTTCATCATTTAAGTAGCCATAATATTGTTGACTTGACATTAGTATATTCCCATTTTTTTGTAAGATTGTTCGCAAATATACGAAAATCCAATATCTTCGTCTGTTTGATAGCTTCGCTGCTCGTCGCGGCTTAGCGGCATAAATCTCCCATAAGGGAGCCATTTGCCTAGCCCAATCTTACGATCACGTTTTTCGAAGACCGCCTGCCATTTGTTGTCACTCGCAAAGAGCCAGCGCGTCGGCTCAGAGGTGTCGAAGCCCATCAAAGCGCCTGAGTCCGAAAGCCTAAGATTTGTCCTCACGATCCTCTGGCAGACGCTGGACAGCAGCGCCAACGACATCGGGCGCCGACAGGCTATCAAATGGGGCCGGCAGGACGCTC
>JBEKEI010000052.1:0-25696 GCA_050013915.1 Roseiarcus sp. | reverse complement strand
TCGCCGAAATGCGCGCCAACGTGATCGACGACCTCGTGACCAAGCACATACCCGCCGACGCCTATCCCGAGGCCTGGGACATCCAGGGCCTGAGGGATGGCGTCCAGGCGATGCTCAATCTCGATCTGCCGGTCGCCGACTGGGCCAGGGAAGAGGGCATCGCCGACGAGGAAATGAGCGAGCGGCTGCACAAGGCCGCCGACGAGGCCTATGCCGAACGGGTCAGCCGCAATACGCCGGAGGCGATGCGCTACGTCGAAAAGCAGGTCATCCTGCAGGCGCTCGATCATCTCTGGCGCGATCATCTGGTCACGCTCGATCACCTGCGCCAGGTCATCGGCTGGCGCGGTCTGGCCCAGCGCGATCCGCTCAACGAGTACAAGTCGGAGGCGTTCGAACTGTTCAAGACCCTGATCGAGCGTTGGCACGAGGCGGTGATCGCGCAGATGATGCGCATCGAAGTGCGGTTCCAGGCGCCGGAACCCGCGCCGCCGCCGATGCAGTTCCAGCATCTCGATCCGCTGACCGGCCTCAACGAAGAGGCGTTCGGCGGCAACGGCGACAATCGCGGCCCGGGCGAATTTGCCGCGGCCTCGGTCGGCGCCGTGGCCGGGCCGGCGCTCGCCGAAGCGGTCGCGCGCGACCCCAAGAATCCGTCGACCTGGGGCAAGGTCGGCCGCAATGAGGCTTGCCCATGCGGGTCCGGCAAGAAATACAAACATTGTCACGGCATGCTGACCTGAGCCCGCCTGCCGGTTTGCGCCCCGACGCGACCTGCGCCGCCACGATCGGGGCGATCGCCGGCCTGTTCGCGCGGGCGGGCGTCGACGACTGCCTGGTCGACGCGCGCCTGCTGCTCTGCGCGGCCGCGGGGGTCACCCGCGCCGACTTGATCCGCGCCCCGGACGCCGCAGTGGGGGCGGCGACGATCGAACGTCTCGCGCCGATGGTCGCCCGCAGGCTCGGCGGCGAGCCGGTGTCGCGCATCCTGGCGCGGCGCGAGTTCTGGGGCCTGCCGCTCGCGCTGTCGCCCGACGTCCTGGATCCGCGCCCGGACACCGAGACGCTCGTCGAGGCGGTCCTGACCGAATTGCGCCAACGGCGCCGTTCGCCGCTGCGGGTCCTCGATCTCGGCGTCGGCTCGGGGGCGATCCTGTGCGCCGTGCTGACCGAGTTCCCGCTCGCCACCGGGATCGGGGTCGATGTCTCGGCCCCGGCCGCGCGCCTGGCGCGCGCCAATCTCGCCATGTGCGGATTGGCCGGCCGTTCGCGCGTCGTCGTCGGCTCGTGGGGCGCGGCGCTCGGCGGTGGCTTCGACATCATCGTTTCGAATCCGCCCTACATCGCGCGCGCCGCCATCCGCGGACTCGCCCGCGAGGTCAGGGATCACGATCCCGCGCTGTCGCTCGACGGCGGGACCGACGGGCTCGACGCCTACAGGGCGATCGCGCCGACGCTGGCGGCGCTGCTCGCCGTGGGCGGCCGCTTCTATCTCGAGGTCGGCGCGGGGCAGGCGGCCGCCGTCGGCGCGATCGTCGCCGCGCAGGGGTTGACGGCCCCGGCAACCTATCGGGATCTCGCGGGTTTGACCCGGATCGTCGCCGGCGGGCCGGACAGCGGGGCGACGCGGGTCATCTGAAAAATGCGCCGGGTCGAAAGATGCCGCTTGGCGCGGGCCGAAAAAAAGACTATTGTCTGTATCGGAATCGTCTTCGCGTTGCAGTCCGGGCGAGAGTTGCGAAGCTGCCTATGGAGTTCGGCTCCAGCATCCGGCCGCACCTTCAACCGTTTCAGATTTGCGACCAGCGAAGAGACTTTAGCCGCCGGCAAATCGTGGGGCCACGAGGCGGCCGTTGACGCATCCAAATG
Organism: Roseiarcus sp.; assembly: GCA_050013915.1. GTDB lineage: Bacteria > Pseudomonadota > Alphaproteobacteria > Rhizobiales > Beijerinckiaceae > Roseiarcus. The sequence goes on along the minus strand of JBEKEI010000052.1, from coordinate 23,827 downwards.
TTCTCGAGCGTGGCGGGGCGCCGCGACAGGCTCCGGTCGCGCGTGGGTCGACGCTGGGGCTCAGGTTGGTCGCCGCGCATTGCGCGCCGCGGGTCGATCTGAGATGGCGTCCCCTAGAAAAATTTAGAATCCGGGATGTTGCAAGACTCTCGCGGGCGTCGCGCCTCGAAAGGCATAGACGGTCAGGAAGCTAAGGACAGTCAATGAGACCTGGTCAGAACAAGCGCATGCGTAGCCGCCCCAACAACAATCGCCGGGGACCCAATCCTTTGACGCGATCCTATGAATCGAACGGGCCTGACGTAAAAATCAGGGGCAACGCCCATCATGTCGCGGAAAAATATCTCCAGCTCGCGCGCGACGCCCACACCAGCAGCGATCCCGTCGCGGCCGAGAATTATCTGCAGCATGCGGAACATTATTTTCGCCTGATCGCCGCTGCGCAGGCGGCGCAGGCGCAGCAGCAGAACGGCTCGGCGCGGCCGGCCGGCGACGACAGCGACGATCTCGAGGACGACGACGACTTCGGCGGCCTGTCCGATCGCTTCGCCTCTCCGCCGGAAAGGACGCCGGCGCCCTATCAGGGCCAGCCGGCAATCGCGCCGCCGGCGCCCCAGCCGCAACCGCAACCGCATCCGCAGGGTCAGCCGTACCAGGAGCGGGCGCCATACGACAATGATCGCCAGCCTCAGGTCGACCGCGCCTACCAGGGCCGTCCCGACCGGCCGCACGGTCGCCCGCCCGACCGTGGACCGCGCGACAACCGGCCTTATCAGGATCGGCAGGACGCGCCGCGCGAGGTCAGGGACAACCGTTTTCCGCGCGACAACCGGCCGCGGGAATTTCGTCCCTACCGCGATCCCAATCCGCCGCGCGAGGCGGCCCCGTCCGAGCCGGCTGCTTCGCCGACGCTGCCCTCGTTCATCACCGCGCCGCCGCGCGCCAATTCGCAACCCGACGTCGCCGACCCGCAGTTTTCGGCTCCCGCGGCGGCGGTCGAGCCGCTTCAGCCGTCGCTGTCGGAAGGCCAGACCGAGGCCGCGCCCTTCGCCTATGGCGAGGGCGAGCCTCGATTTCCGGCGCGCGGCCGCCGGCGCCGGGCGCGACCCAACTTCGGGTTCGACGGCCCCGGCGACAGCCAGCCGAACGATTCGCCCGACGCGCCGCCGCAGAAGGACGAGGCGCCCGCCGGGGAATGACGGCGCCGCTCGGAAGTTTCGCCCCGCTCGAAGGAACGACGGAGCGCCGCGACGCAAATCCGACGCGCCAATTCCGCGTCCGCCTCCGGGCCGAACCAGGAGCATGTCCGGGTCGCGCGCGGCGGCGCGCCGTGGCGTTCGATCCGCGCAAAGCCATGGCGCTGAATTCGATCGCCGACGGGTTCGGCAAGGACGGCAAATCGGTCATCGTCTCGGCGCAGGCGGGTTGATCGGAGGCGATGACGGCGATGCGACAGGACGCGGCACTGCGGCGGGCGCGCGACCTGCTCGAACGGGTTCCGCTGCTCGACGGCCACAATGACCTGCCGTGGGTGATTCGCGTCGATCGCGCCGCGCGCGGCGACGTCGTCGCCTATGACCTCAACCGTTCGCACCAGGACGGCGACACCGATATCCCGCGTCTGCGCGAGGGGCGCGTGGGCGCGCAATTCTGGGCGGCGTTTCAGCCGACCGGCGCGCCCCATCCCGCCCGCACCGCGCTCGAGCAGATCGACCTGATCCGACGGATCGAGGAGGCGCATCCCGCGGTCTTCCTGCCCGCGCGCCGCGCCGCCGACGTCGCCCGCGCGCGCCGCGCCGGCAAGATCGCCTCGTTCATCGCGGTCGAGGGCGGAGTCGGACTCGAGAATGCGCTCGCCCCGCTGCGCATCTGGCGCGCGGCGGGCGCGCGGCTGATGACGCTGTGCCACAACGAGAGTCTCGACTGGGTCGATTCGGCGACCGATACGCCGCGCGCCGGCGGCCTCAATGCGTTCGGCCGCGCCGTCGTCGGCGAACTCAACCGGCTCGGCATGGTCGTCGACTGCGCGCATGTCTCGCACGACGGCCAGCGGCGCGTGCTCGATGCGAGCGTCGCGCCGATCGTCCTGTCGCACTCCAACGCCCATGCGCTGTGCGATCATCCGCGCAACGTCCGCGACGATGTCCTCGGCCGGCTGAAGGACAATGGCGGCGTGGTGATGGCGACCTTCGTCCCGGGCTTCATCTCGCAGGAATTGCGCGACTGGCTCGCGCGCGGGCGCGGCCGTCACGCCGCCGCACCCGTGGTCGCCGATCCAAAGGCGGCGCTGGCGGCGCTCGAGGCGGAACGCGGCCCGGCGCCGCGCGCGACGCTCGAGCAGCTCGCCGACCATATCGAATATCTCGTCAAGACGGCCGGCATCGACCATGTCGGAATCGGTTCGGATTTCTTCGGCGGCGCCCAGCCGCTCGGCCTCGAACATGTCGGCCGCATGCCGCATCTGTTCGCCGAGCTGTTCCGGCGCGGACTCTCGGACGGCGAACTGGCCAAGATCGCGTCGCGCAACTTCCTGCGCGCGATGCGGGCGGTGGAGCGGGTCGGGGAGCGGTTGCGCGGCGAGAGGGCGCCGGCGCTCGGCAGGCTGGAGGACTACCCCGGGGCCTGACAGCCGCCGGGCGCGCGCGATCCGCTCATTGGCGCCGTCGGCGGACATTGGCCATCGCCGCCGCCCGCAGCGCCGTCGCGCCGTCGACCACCTCGGCATATTCGCCCTGCATGTTGGCGAGCGACAGGGCGTGCACGTCGCCGGCCGGCCACAGGCGACCCGAGAGGTCGCGCTTGTCGACCGTCCAGCACGCGTCGGCGACGACGAAGATCCGATAGCCGAGGGCGCCGCCGTGGCGCACCGTCGTCTCGACGCAATTGTTCGTAAGCGCGCCGCAGACGACCAGCGTCGTCGCGCCGAGCGCGTCGAGCGCGTCTTCGAGCGCGGTTCCGACGAAGGCGCTGTTGGCCGATTTGCCGATCACGCTCTCGCCCGCCAATGGCGCGGCTTCGCGTTTGAAGCCATCGCCGGGCGACTCCGGACGACCGGACGAGGCGGGTTCGGTCGAATCGTGGCGGATGTGGAAGATCGGCAGCGCTTCGGCGCGCCAGGCCTCCAGCAGCGCCGCGATCACCGACTCGGCGCCCGGGTTGTTGCGCGGGCCCGAGCGGGGATCGTCGATCGCGTCCTGGACGTCGATGACGAGCAGCGCGGCGTCGCAAGGCAGGCGCATCGGCTCTCCTGTTCAGCGCGGCGCGAGAACCCAGTAGTCGAGGTCGAGGATCACGCTGGGATCGTAGCCCTCGCCGGCGCGGAACGGAAAATCGGCGCAGGGGCGATTCTTGGTCGCGATCGTGCGCAGGCGCAGGGCGCCGAGGTCGTTGCGGCCGGGCAGCGGGGCCCGGTCGAGCACCTCGCTCCAGGCGAACACGGTGTCGCCGGCGAACAGCGGCGCGACATGGCGCCCCGCATTGATCGCCGACAGATGGAACGCATTGGCGAGCCCGTTGAAGCTCAGCGCGCGCGCCAGCGAAATGACGTGGCCGCCATAGACGAGTCGGCGGCCGAACCGGCCCTGGCCTTCGCTGAACTGGTTGAAATGGACCCTGGCGTTGTTCTGGAACAGCCGCGCGGCGATCTGATGCTCGGCCTCCTCGACCGTCACCCCGTCGACATGGTCGATCGTCTCGCCGATCGCATAGTCGCCCCAGCGATGGGGCGACCCCGCGCGCGCGAAATCGTAACGCGACAGGTCGAGCCGCGGCAGGCCGTGGCCGAGAGTTTCCGCCGCGACCGCACTGGCGAGGTCGGGCACGGCGGGCTTGGGCGCGGCAGCGGCCGGGTCGCGCTTGCGCACCATCACCCAGCGCACGTAGTCGAGCACGGCGACGCCGTCCTGGTTGGAGCCGCGCGTGCGGACATAGACGACGCCGCTCTCGCGACTGGAATTTTCCTTGAGCCCGATCACGTCCGAGTTCGCCGTCAGCGTGTCGCCGGGATAGACGGGATCGAGAAACCGGCAGGCGGCATAGCCGAGGTTGGCGATCGCGTTGACCGAGACGTCGGGCACGGTCTTGCCGAACACGACATGGAACGCCAGCAGGTCGTCGACCGGGCTGCGGGGATAGCCGAGGTCCTGCGCGAAGGTTTCGCCGGACTGGACCGCGAAGCGCGGGCCGAACAGGGCGGAATAGAGCGCCGCGTCGCCCGAGGTTATCGTCCGCGGCGTCGCATGAACGAGCCTCTGTCCGACCGAGAAGTCTTCGAAGAACCGGCCGGCGCCGGTCTTGGCGGACAGGGGGTTGGTCATCGGCGCTTTCTTCGCGGCGTCAGCAGTCCGGGCGTTGGAGCCAAACCGAGGGATGTTCAGAACGCATAGGGGTAGACCGCGATCAGGTCGCCGATCCAATGCTGGACCAGGACGATCAGCAGGAGCAGAATGACCGGCGAAATGTCGATTCCGCCCATGTTCGGCAGCATCCTGCGAATCGGCCGGAGCAGCGGAGTCGTCAGGGCGTCGAGCATGTTCCAGATCGAGCGAACGAGATCGTTGTGGATGTTGACCACGTTGAACGCGATCAGCCACGACAGGATCGCCATGCCGAGCACGACATAAGTGTAGAGCGTCAGGGCCAGGCTGATGACTTCCAGAATACCGCGCATTCCAACTCCGTGACCCCGGCGCAACGACGCGCCCTCGACGCGGCGCGATCCGGCCGCCGCCGGGCGACGCCGGCCGTATGCACGATCCGCCGTCCGTTTCCTTCGTTGACACGCCATGGGCGCGCACGTAAACACCCCGCTCAGCGGGGCTGTAGCTCAGATGGGAGAGCGCTGCAATCGCACTGCAGAGGTCAGGGGTTCGATTCCCCTCAGCTCCACCAACGCCCGCGACGTTCAAATCCGAGCGCCGAATTTTTCGCCCGTTCGCAAGTTCGGTCGGCGCGGCCGAGCCGGCCTGATGACGGCGGCGCCCGTCGTTCTCGACCGGGAGCTGGCGGCCATGCTCGCCGGCGTGGCGCTCGGCCATGTCAGACGCGAATATCCCAACAAGCCGGGGGACGTCCATGCCGGACCGGCCGACGCCCGTCCGCACCGATCGGTTCATCCGCTGTTCTACGGCAGTTTCGACTGGCATTCGAGCGTCCACACCCACTGGACGCTGGCGCGCCTGCTGCGGCGCTTCCCGGAACTGCCCGAGGCCGGCGCCATTCGCGCCCTGTTCGACGAACAATTCGTCGCCGGCAAGATCGAGGCGGAATGCCTGGCGGCGGCGGCGCCGGCCGCGAGCGGCTTCGAGCGGCCCTATGGCTGGGCCTGGCTGCTGAAGCTGGCGCAGGAGCTGGCGCTGTGCGACGACGATCGCTGGTCGCGCGAACTGTCGCCGCTGACCCGGATCTTTTCGCGGCGGTTTTGCGAGTTTCTGCCGCGCGCGACCTATCCGGTGCGCTCGGGCGCCCATTTCAACAGCGCCTTCGCTCTGCGCCTGGCGGCCGATTACGCGGCCGCCGCCGCCGACGGCGCGCTGGCGGCGCTGCTGCGCGCCACCGCCTGGCGCTGGTACGGCAGGGATGCGGACTGCCCGGCCTGGGGCGAACCCGGCGGCGACGACTTCCTGTCGCCGGCGCTCATCGAGGCCGAATGCATGCGGCGCCTCCTGCCGGCGGAGGCGTTTGCGCCCTGGCTCGGCCGCTTCCTGCCGCGGCTGGCGCACGGCGAGCCGGCCACTTTGTTCGAGCCCGCGATCGTCTCGGATCGCGCCGACGGCAAGACCGTTCATCTCGACGGGCTCAACCTCAGCCGGGCCTGGTGCTGGCGCGCGCTCACCACGAGCCTGCCGCCCCACGCGCGGCCGGCCGCGGAACAGACCGCGACCCGGCATTTGGCGGCCGCGCTGCCCCATGTCGCCGACGATTACGCGGGCGCGCACTGGCTCGCGAGCTTTGCTGTGCTCGCGCTGGACGCCTGAGGCGCGCCTCGCGCGAGCGGGCTCTCCGCGCCTCAAATCGTCAAGCTCCATTCCCGGAGGTGGACCATCGAACCCGGCTTCCGCGACAGCAAGGACCTGCGCTTCGCCATGAGCACGAGCGCGCCGAGACCATCCGCGAGGCAGAAGGATCGTCGGTGCGTCGCGCACTATGCAGCTTGACCATCCATTGGCATGGAGGAGAGACGAATGGTCAAAACCGTCGGCAACGACATGGAAATCGAGACAGAGCCCAAACCCGACGAGATTCGCCTTCTCGAGGATCGTCTCAACGAGTTCAATGTCCAGGCCACGGGAACGTCCGACGGCAGGTTCTTTGCCTTGTTTTTGAGGGACGGCGATCGGATCGCGATCGGCGGGATTTATGGCTGGACCTGGGGAGCGACTTGCTACGTCCGCTACCTCTACGTACCGTAGCGTCTACGCAATCAAGGACACGGCTCCGCCCTGATGCGCGCCACCGAGATCGAAGCAAAGGCGCGTGGATGCGAGCAAATCGTCCTGGAGACGCACGAGTTTCAAGCACCCGGATTCTATCGAAGGCTCGGCTTCCAAATCACTGGACGCGTTGATGATTATCCACGTGGCCATCAATATCTGACGATGGTGAAGCGCCTAGTGGATAAGATCTGACTCTTGGTCCCCGCGCTGGGGTCCGCAGCCGGCCGGGACGCCTCGCCGCTCCATGCAGCCGAGAGCTGGCGACAAGCGCTGTCGAACGCTGCCGACCGCAAGGTGTGGCCGTCACAAGAAGGGATCTGCCATGTACCACGCAATCGTGCGCCGGAAGCTCAGGCAAGTTTTCTCATCGCTCAGCCAAGGCAACTTCGAGCCTGGTCTCGCCGGACTGGCCTCCCGCTTCGACCATGTCTTTTCGGGCACGCACGCTCTCGGCGGCACGCGTCATACGAAGGCCGGCATGCGCCGCTGGTTCGAGCGGCTCTCCCTTCTTTTCCCGAAGCTTGATTTTACGATCAGGCACATCGCCGTCTGCGGCCCGCCTTGGAACACCTACGCCATGGTCGAGTGGCAGGACACTGCGACGCCTGCTGACGGCGTCCCTTATGTCAACGACGGCGCCCACCTCTTACGAATTCGCTGGGGAAAAGTCGTGAGCCTGCATGCGTATCTTGATACCCAGCTGGTCGCCGACACCTGCCGGCGTCTAGCTGAATGGGGCCTCGCGGACGCGGCGGCGCCGCCAATCGAGGATTGAGCCTGAGCCACTACCGCCGAGGAGGCTGCCCTGCGGCGCGAGCGGCATTACGGCATTACGGTGACACGCCCGTCATTCCCTTTTTATGATCTCGTGGCCTTCGGCTTTCGCCCTCGTTTGGCTGGCGTCACCGCGCGACCGAGCTTGCGGCTCACCGCGTTGAGAAAGTCCGGCGAGCCGAGAGGCCTTGCCGATCAACTCGCTTCGCCGCAACGCGTTGAACTCCGGATCGTCCGGGTAGGCATCGAGCAGATCCGCGCAATTGCCGAGACGGTCTCGCAACGGCTGGGCGCTGACCAGGCTTCGTCCACGCCGGCGATGTGCGCGCGCACGCTGGAGTGCGTTTAGTCTATGCTAGATCGATGTTGCAAATATCATGATTTCTGTACAAGCAAAATACTCAGCAACTAGGACGGGTCAGCTAACCTGCGCTGAGTTTCATCCCTCGCGTCACTGATGGTATCGAACTCCCCAGAGAGCAGCGTATCAACAGCACACCGCACGCGCCCATTTTTGTAAATGTTTCCGGTTCTGACCTCTCGCGAGGGACGCATGGGCGGCCCCAGTCGATAGACGAAGTGGTCAAAATCAGTCTTTATCCACTGTTGATTATAATTGGATAGATCTTCGACTACCTCGAAGCTTTTAATGTGGTGCACTGATTGTAATCTGCCATGATAGCGGAATCCGATATAGTTCGGGGGCTGCACGGGCCAGTTGTTACCTACCGGATGGAAATAACAATTGTCTTTTTCAACCACGTCAATCCAAGTATGTGTTCCTCCGTCCACCATCGGTTGCAAACCCAAAGTAACTACATATACGTTGTTGTCGGTCTGCCGTTCCATCGTGACAAATTCCTGCAAATGTTGTATCCACTGGCGAAGCCATAATTTTTCTTCGAATCCTGAAGCGCCAGCCTTCGCCTGTTTCGCTAGGCGTTTCAAATCATTCCAAGACAAATGAACAATACCGATGCCATCGAGATCGACAGGAAGTCGACGAAAAGCGTAGGTTTGGTCGGCAGCACTTACCGAAATTAGTCGTTGGCGCTCCGTGCCTGCGGCGATCAAGCGAGGTTGATAGCGCTTGAATTGTTCCACGGTTGGCAAATCCCACCAACGCTTGGCTTCAAGAATCGCATGAAATTGGTGGCCCGCTTGGATTTCCAAATCGGTGTAACCGCCGTCCTCGCCGTGGCGCTGCAACGAGATCACGACTTTGTCGACGCCCAACCTTTCGCCAAACACGGCCTCGATGACGATTTTCCGATATTCTGGGCTCTGCTCTAAGACCCAGCCCAAGGCGAAGCTCGCGCTGTTCTCGTCAGGGCCATAAAGTCGAAAAACGTTTGAAGGTCGGACGCCACGAATTGTGAGAGCCATCGCAAACACTCCGGCCCACGGCGTTACGCGATTTCGACAAAAGAAGATAGTAGAAGTCGCAAAAGCTCCTGGCCTGCTTTATCCTGTCCGGGACGTTGTCGCAGCATCACCGAGGGCCACGCCGCCGAGCCGCCGTCAAGCGGCTGCGCCACTCCACCATGGCATTCCCGCGCCTTCACCGGACGCCAACACGGGCCGAACAAAAGGGGAAACACGGGCCGCGCAACCGTCATGACCGGGCTTGTCCCGGTCATCTCGAGGCGGTTGCCAAGCATTTGTCCGCACGCCGCTCAGCCGCCGCAGCGCGCGACGACACAACCCCAGCCTGGCAACCGCTTGTTCAACCCGACGACATGGATGGTCGGGACAAGCCGGGCCATGACGGCGGTGGCCGGCCCTGGGCCTCGATTGTTGGGTCCGCTGATAGTGGTTCAGTCCACTCACGTCGACTTTCCCCGACTGCCGCATCGGTCGCGCGGCGACGGCGGGCCGGGCCGGAACCAGCGATCGAGAGAGGCGCAAGTTGAAGGCTCTGTCACCGGAACCCCCGGGGCTCGCCCCGGTCATGAGCGCCATGCGAACGCCGAGACGCTTTGGCCTTTATTTCAGCGACAACACCAGTCCGCTCAAATCCAGGCTGACGATCAGGCCGGCTTGCTCTCCGCTGAGCGCCAGCACAGCGCCGTTCTGGTTGGAGAGGACGATGGCCTGCGCGCCGCTCAAGACGGCGGCGCCGGCGCCGCCCTGGGCGTAGACCCCGGAGATGTCTGACGGACGGCGGATATTGCTGACGGTGCCATGGAAGCGCGTCTCCGAGGCGCCGAAGGTGAAGCCGTAACTCAACCCCCCGATAGCCAGCGGATAGCTGCGGCCCCGGAACGTCAGCACGCCTTCGCCCGCCGAGCCCCCGATGATGAATCCGGCCTTGAAGATGCGAATGCGGATGGCGCCATCGTCGGCGTTCGCAACCGACACCGCGCCGATGAGCGCTGCGATGGCGAGGAGACCGGCTCTCAATCCCGAAAAGACTTTCATCGTAACCCTTAAGTCAAAATTGTTGCGTCGCATCAGCCCAATGCCGCTGGACCCGGACAGTTGAACGCGCGGAACGCCATTTTGTTCCCAACGCTGCGATTATGGTCCGGGTCGGCGCCGGAGCGCGGTCGGATGGGCCGGACCTGAGTTATTGAAGGTCTAGGCGCCGGCGCGGGGGAGCGAAGTGCGCCCATAAAAGCTCTCGAACGTATGCTTTGAAAGCCCGGCATCCTCTATTATTTTCTTTAGCAGCCACCGCGGAAATTCACCGGAACGCACCGCCACAGCTGCAAAGAGAGCGGGGTTACGGCGCCAGTGCATTCAACTCGCGTCTGCCTCCGCTGTATTCCATCTCCGGAGGTTGTCGCGGCGTCACCAACGGCCACGCCGCCGAGCCGCCGTCAAAGCGGCTGCGCCGTTCCTCCACTGTCTTCCCGCGCCTCCACCTGACGAGTTTGTCGCCGGGAGGTCACTGCGTCTCGCCGGCGCAGCGCTGGGCGTCCCGACGGCGCCGGCGCGGGGCGCGCTGTCGGCAACCGTCGAGGCGAGCCGGCGCTCCTCTGCCCCGCGTCGACGTCTTAAAAAGAGAAATGTGATTAAAATGCTTGTGAAATTCAGAACGATCGGCTATGGTGAGGCTTGGCGTCTCCGCAGGAGCCCCGGAATGTCCGACCCAACCTTCCCAGCGCCCTCGCCCGCCGCCCGCCTCAGCGCGATCGAGTGGGAAGTCCGCCGGCATCGAATCATGGAGCGCGCGCGGCGCCGATGGCGCTACGACCAACGCGTCCGCAGGGCCGCCGAAGACAGGGCGCGAGCCGCCGCGCGCGGGGGGCCGGACGGCGGCGCGCCGCAGAGCCCCGCGCGGGCTCCCCTTGGCCTGCAACCCTCTGATTTTGCTCGATCGGACGAGAAATGAATTTCCAGATATTTCCATACCGAAAGGATTTGTCGGCCGATGTGGCGGGCGCCGATGCAGACCCGGGGCGTCGTTGCCGCACTGCCGCGCCGCGTCAGACGGCGCGGCCCGGACATTCTGCAGCGACGGGGATTGCGGCTGGCCAAGAGGGCGAGGCGACGAACTGTCGACCTGAGGGACGCATACGCCCGGCGCCGCGGAGCCACGCCGCCGTCGCGCCGTCGGCGCGGCAATTTGGCGACCGTGACCTTTTGGCGCGCAGCGCGGCCGATCTCGGCCCCGCTGCGCGCCAAAAGGTCTCGGCGGGCTACGGCCGGGACGCGCGCGCGGGTCGATGTTCGCGCAGCGCCTCCTGGGGCGCACCGACCGCCGGACCCGACTCGACATGAGGCGCGCGTCCGGCCCCGGCGGCGCGACCGAACTCGGCTCGGCGCGTCGCGCAGCAGATCCGTCGGCCAGTCGATCAGAATCCGCTCGGCGGCGATGGCGCAAATATTCCGGGAAGGGATCGTACCCATGGTTAACGACTTCCTAGCAAAGCCTGCATAAGGCTACATTCGGGTGATTCGGGCCTTCTCGGCGGAAGGAGTCCGGAGCATCGGCGGGCGTCGAAGCACTTTCGGCGACCGTCCGCGATTTGAAGGGGCCGTTTCTTGCGCAGGATGACGTGGCCACATGGCGAGCCCGGCCGAAAACGCCTCGGCGGCCGCGATCGATCACGGTCAGCTCGGGGGTCGGCCTTGGCCGCGCTGGGCGTCGGCGCCGTCCTGCTGCCTTGCTCGGCGCGCGCGATCGCCTTGCCGACGCTGGCGGGCGAGCCGACCGGCGAACAGGATCTCACGGGGCTCGTGCTGCTGATCCTGCTGCTGTTCGGCACATTCACGGCGGTGCTCCATCTGCTCGGCCGGCGCAGCTGGACGCGGCGCGAAAAGGCTCTCGCCACCGAACTCGCCCAGACCCAGGCCCGGCTCGACCGGGCAAATCTGTTCCTGTCCACCGATCCGCAGATCGTCGTCGCCTGGAGCGCGGCGGACGGCGAGCCCGAGATCGAGGGCGACTATTCGCTCGTCACCGACGCGCCGCTGCCGCGTCGCGTGCTCGGCTTCGCCTCGTGGCTGGCGCCGGATCTCGCGCTGAAGATGGACCATGCGGTCGAACGGCTGCGCGAGCGCGGCGAGGGCTTTTCGGTGGCTCTGGCGAGTTCGCGCGGCCGCCATTTCGAGGTCGAGGGCCGCGCCGTCGCCGGCCGCGCCGTCATGCGCATCCGCGACGTCTCGGGCGATCGCCTGCAATTGGTGCGCCTGCGCGAAAGTCACGCCGGGATCCTCGACGAGCTGACGGCCCTGCGCGCCATGCTCGACGTCGTTCCCCATCCGGTCTGGACGCGCGACGCCGAAGGGCGCCTCGCCTGGGCGAACGCCGCCTACGCGCGGGCCGTCGAGGCCGCCGATTCGTCCGAGGTCGTCGGCCGCGCGCTCGAACTGTTCGACGCCGACGCGCGCGAGGCGGCGCAGGCGGCGCGCGCCGCGACGGGTCAGTGGCGCCAGCGGGCGCCGGCGGTGGCCGCCGGCGAACGCAAGATGTACGAGGTCGTCGACGTCGCCAGCGGCAACGGCTCGGCGGGCATGGCGAGCGATCTTTCCGAACCGATGGCGTTGCGCGCGGAGGCCGAGCGCCAGATGAGCTCCCATGCGCGCACGCTCGATCAGCTCTCGACCGGCGTTGCGATCTTCGACCGCGCCAAGCGCCTGATTTTCTACAATGCGGCCTACCGGCAGATCTGGTCGCTGGATCCCGCCTTCCTGGATCAGCAGCCGACCGACGGCGAGGTGCTGGACCGGTTGCGCACCAAGCGGCAATTGCCCGAACAGGCGGATTTCCGCACCTGGAAGGCGCAGCTCCTCGAGGCCTACCAGGCGATCGAATCGTCCGAATATGTCTGGTATCTGCCCGACGGCCGCACTTTGCGCGCGGTCGCCAGCCCGAACACCCAGGGCGGCGTCACCTATCTCTTCGACGACGTGACCCAGCGCTTCGCGCTCGAATCGCAGTTCAACGCGCTGACCCGCGTGCAGGGCGAGACGCTCGACACGCTCAAGGAGAGCGTGGCGGTGTTCGGCATGGACGGGCGTCTGAAGCTGATCAATCCCGCCTTCGCCGCGCTGTGGCGCTTCGACCCCGCCAACGCCGAGGCCAAGCCGCACATCGACGAAATGGCCCAGTTCTGCGCACCGCTGTTCGAGGATTCCTCGCTGTGGGGCGCCCTGCGCGGGGTCATAGTCGGGCTTCCCGAGGAGCGCAGGGTCTACGAGACGCGAATCGAGCGCAAGGACGGGCTCGTCCTGGATTGCGCGGCGATGCCGCTGCCCGACGGCGCGACGCTGCTGACCTTCCTCGACGTCACCGCGGGCGTGAATGTCGAGCGCGCGCTCAAGGAGCGCAACCAGGCTCTGGTCAGCGCCGAAAAGCTGCGCAACGATTTCGTCCATCACGTCAGCTACGAATTGCGCACGCCGCTCACCAACATCATCGGCTTCGCCCAGCTCCTCGTCGAGGGCGTGGTCGGCGAGCTGAACCCCAAGCAGCTCGAATACGCCGGCTATGTCACCAAATCCTCGGCCGCGCTGCTCGCGATCATCAACGACATTCTCGATCTGGCGACGATCGACGCCGGCGCGCTCGAGCTTCGGCTCGAAGAAGTCGACGTCGCCGAGGCGATGAAGGCGGCGGCCGAGGGCATTCAGGACCGGCTCACCGAATCCTCGATCGAATTGCGGATCGTCGCCACCGACGGCGTCGGCTCGCTGCGTGCGGACGGACGGCGGGTCCGGCAGATCCTGTTCAACCTGCTGTCGAACGCAATCGGCTTTTCGGCGCCGGGCCAGACGGTGACGCTGGCGGCGATGCGCCGGGGCGAGGAGATCGTCTTCAAGGTCTCCGATCGCGGCCGCGGCATTCCGCCCGAAGTTCTCGATCGCGTGTTCGAGCGCTTCGAGACTCACACCGGCGGCTCGCGCCACCGGGGCATTGGGGTCGGGCTTTCGATCGTCCGGGCGCTCGTCGAATTGCACGGCGGACGCGTGCTGATCGATTCGGCGCCCAACGAAGGAACGACGGTCACCTGCATTTTTCCGGTCGCCGGCGCGGCCGCGCTGACCCGCGCGGTCGCCTGAAATGGCGGCGGCGGCCGTCGGCCCCGGCTTGTGGGAGGTCGATCTCTACGGCGAGGCGGCCACCGCCGCGCTGGCCGAGCAGGTCGCCCAATGGGTCGGCCCCGGCGATCTCGTCGCCCTGTCGGGCGAACTCGGCGCCGCCAAGACGACCTTCGCGCGGGCGCTGATCCGCCACCTGGCCGGCGATCCCGAACTGGAGGCGCCGAGTCCGACTTTCACCCTGATGCAGATTTACGAGACGCCCAGCTTTCCGATCGTCCACGCCGACTTCTATCGCATCCGCCAGCCGGAGGAATTGATCCAGCTCGGCTGGGAGGAGGCGATCGAAGGCGCGCTGACCCTGGTCGAATGGCCCGAGCACGGCGGCGACATGTTGAGCCCCGACCGGCTCGAGATCGCCTTCCACCTCGTTGCGGCGAAGGGGCCCGACCATCGCCTCGCGATCCTCAGCGGGCGCGGCGCCTGGTCGGCGCGGCTCGCCCGGGCGCGCGCGATCGCCTCGATCCTCGAGCGCGCGGGCTGGCGCGATGCGCGGCGCGCGTTCATGCAGGGCGACGCTTCGGTGCGCGCCTACGAGCGGCTGATCAAGCCCGCGGGCGAGACCGCGATCCTGATGATCGCGCCGCCGCGCGCCGACGGGCCGATTGTGCGCTACGGCAAGCCCTATGGCGCGATCGCCCGGCTCGCCGACGACATCAGGGCCTATGTCGCGATCGACGAGGGCCTGCGCGCACAGGGCTTCTCGGCGCCGCGGATCATCGCCCGCAGCGTCGCCGACGGTCTGGCGATCCTGGAGGATTTCGGCGCCGAATACGTCGCCGGCGTCGACGGGCCCGACCCCGCCCGCTACGCCGAAGCGGTCTGCCTGCTCGCCGAACTGCACGGGCGCGCGCTGCCGCGACAATTGTCGGTCGACGCAGAACCCTATGCGATCCCCGTCTATGACAGCGATGCGATGATCGTCGAGGTCGAGCAGATCCTCGATTGGTATGCCCCCCATGTCGCGCTGGCGGCGCCCGCCTCCGGCGCGCGCGCGCAATTCCTCGGGCTCTGGCGCGCGATCCTGGCGCCCATCCTCGCGGAGCCGACGACCTGGACCCTGCGCGACTTCCATTCGCCGAACCTGCACTGGCTCGCCGGTCGCGAGGGAGTCGCTCGCATCGGGCTCGTGGATTTCCAGGACAGCGTGCTGGGGCCGCCCGCCTATGACGTCGCCTCGCTGCTGCAGGACGCCCGCATCGACATTGCCGACGCGATGGAGCTGCGCCTGATGGCCCAATATGCGCGCCGGCGGGCGAGCGCCGATCCCGGTTTCGACGCCGACGCGTTCGCGGCGGCCTATGCCGTGATGGGCGCGCAGCGGGCGACAAAAATCCTGGGGATTTTCGCCCGCCTCGACCGGCGCGACGGCAAGCCCCAATATCTGGCGCACCTGCCGCGCATCGAGCGCTATCTGGCCAAGAACCTCGCGCATTCCTTGCTCGCCCCGATCAGGGTCTGGTATCAGACCCATCTGCCGCGCGCGCTGGGCGAGGCGACGCCCGCGGTCCTTTCCTGACGAGACGCGATCGATGGCGACTTCGCCGATGCCGAAAGTCGCGATGGTCTTCGCCGCCGGGCTGGGCGCGCGCATGCGGCCGATCACGCTGACGCTGCCCAAACCGCTCGTCGAGGTTGCCGGCAAGGCGCTGATCGACCACTGCCTGGATCGCTTCGCGCTGGCCGGCGTCGAGCGCGCGATCGTCAACGTCCACTGGCTCGCCGATCAGATCGAAGCGCATCTGGCCGGGCGCGCCGCCCCCTCGATCGTCATCTCGGACGAGCGCGCGCGTCTGCTCGACCAGGGCGGCGGGATCAGGAAGGCGCTGCCGGCGCTGGGAGCCTCGCCGTTCTTCCTCTGCAACACCGATGCGTTCTGGATCGAGGGACCGCGTTCGAACCTGGCGCGGCTGGCCGCGGCCTTCGATCCCGAGCGCATGGACGCGGCGCTGCTCGTCGCGACCTCCGCGAGCGCGGTAGGGGTCGACTGGCCGGGCGATTTCTCGCTCGACGCCGATGGCCGGCTTTCCGCGCGCGAAGACCGCCACGTCGCGCCTTTTGTCTATACCGGAGTCGGCATCATCAAACCCGAACTGTTCGCCGGCCGGCCGGGCGAAATATTCCGCCTTGCGCCGTTCTTTTTCGCGGCGGCGCGCAGAGGTCGCCTTCATGGGGTGCGGCTCGACGGCCTCTGGCTCCATGTCGGCCGGCCCGAGTCGATCGCCGAGGCGGAGCGGGCGATTGACCGCTCCACCCTCTAGCGCGGCTCGCGCGCGGAGGCGCCGTCGCTGCGCCGCTCAGCGCTTCTCGCTGTCGAGATGCGCCATCGCGGCGACGGGATAGCGCTCGCCCCGGGCGGCGCCCTTCGGCGCGGCCTGTTCGATCGCTTCGAGATCGCCCGGGGTCAGGGTCAGCGCCAGCGCGCGCGCCGATTCGGCCCATTGCGCCCGCCGCCGTGCGCCGACCAGCGGCGCGATGTCGTCGCCCTGGGCGAGAACCCAAGCGATCGCGATCTCGGCCACGCCGCAGCCGCGCGAGGCGGCGACCATGCGCAGGGCCTCGACGAGCGAAAGATTATGGTCGAGGTTGTCGCCGGAAAAGCGCGGCGCGTGGCGCCGGGAATCGGCCGCCGTCGCTCGCTCCTTCGACCAGTGCCCCGAGATCAGACCGCGCGCGAGCACGCCATAGGCGGTGATCCCGATGCCGAGTTCGCGGCAGGTCGGCAGGATCGCGTCCTCGATGGCGCGCGCGATGAGCGAATATTCGATTTGCAGATCGGCGATCGGATGGACGGCGGCGGCGCGCCTGATCGTCGCCGGGCCGACTTCGGACAGGCCGATGTGGCGGACATGACCCGCCTTCACCATTTCGGCGATCGCGCCGATCGTGTCCTCGATCGGCACAGCGGGGTCGAGCCGGGCGGGCCGATAAATGTCGACATAGTCCGTGCGCAGGCGCTTCAGGCTGTAGGCGAGGAAGTTCTTCACGGCGGCGGGCCGCGCGTCGTACCCCGTCCAGCCCCCCGCAGGATCGCGCAACGCGCCGAACTTGACGCTGATCTGGACGTCTTCGCGCCGGCGCGTCCGCAACGCCTCCGCGATCAGCAACTCGTTGTGGCCGGAGCCGTAGAAATCGCCGGTGTCGATCAGAGTGGCGCCGGCGTCGAGCGCCGCGTCGAGCGTCAGCAGGCTCTCGTTGCGGTCGGCCGGCCCGTAGAAATCGGACATGCCCATGCAGCCGAGGCCGAGGGCGCCGACTTCGGGGCCGGTCGCGCCGAGTTTGCGTCGCGGCATCATCATGCTCTCGTTGCCTTTTTCCAATAGAGGCCGAACCATATGGGTCAATGCGCGGGCATTTGCTCCGTCCTCGGCGTGTTCTACACCCGCCCCGGCGCGCGGTCATTGGCGAACGCCCGCGGCCTCGGGCTTGACAAGTGACCATTAGGTCACGTATTGTCGGCGCTATGGACGAAATCTTCAAAGCCCTCGCCGATCCGACCAGGCGCAGCCTGCTCGACGCGCTGTTCGAGGCCGACGGCCAGACGCTCGGCGCCCTGCAGGCGCGGGCGCCGATGACGCGTTTCGGCGTGATGAAGCACCTGCGCGCGCTGGAGGCGGCCGGGCTGGTCGTCACCCGGCGGCGCGGGCGCGAGAAGCTGCATTTCCTGAACCCGGTGCCGATCCGGCTCGTCCACGACCGCTGGGTCGGCAAATACGCGGAGCCATGGGCCGCGGCGTTGAGCGGCCTCAAACGCACCCTCGAGGAGACGACGATGGAAAAAGTCTTCGAAATCTACATCAAGACGACGCCGGACCGCCTGTGGCGCGCGATCACCGACGCCGACCTGCGCGCGCGCTACAATTTCGGCGCGGTGGTCAATTCCGAGTTCGCGCCAGGCTCGCACTACGTCGGGCTGGGCGGGGGCAAGCCGATCTTCGAGGGCGACAATCTCGAAGTCGACCCGCCGCGCCGGCTGGTGCAGAGCTATGCGGCGCTGTGGAGCGACGACGTGAAGGCCGAGGGGACGTCGCGAGTGACCTGGGAGATCGAGCCGGTCGGCGATTCCTGCCGCCTGTTGGTCACCCACGACCAGCTGCGCGAGCGCGCCAATCCCCAGCTCTACGGCGGCTGGCCGATGATCCTGTCCGGCCTCAAGACGCTGCTCGAGACCGGCGAGAACCTGACGACGCCGGGCTCGCTGCGCTGGCTCGGGCGCGACGCGGCGGCGTGACCGCGCGCGCGGCGCCGGGCGACCGTCGTTCGCCGGAGCGGATCGCCTGCGCCGGCGGACGGTTTGATCGCCACGCGCCGCGTCCGGGCCTCGTGCGCAAGGCGGTCGATCGCCTGCTCACGATGGCCAAAGGTGGCGTATTATCTCAGCGTCGATCGCGATCGGCGATCTCGTCATAGCCGCGACCCAGGAATTGAATAAGGCAGAGGCCGTGGCCGAACGGGTCGGACAGGGTCGCGATCCTGCCCCAGACGTGCACGGCGACCGGAGTCTCGGACTTCGCGCCAGCGGCGAGGGCGCGCGCCGCCGCGGCGTCGAGATCGTCGACGACCACGTCGAGATGGACCGGCGTCCAGTGCCGGTCATAGCGCCTGAGGTCGCCGCCGGCCCCGCGCGAACCGACGGCCGCCTCGAGCAGGTAGAGGCGGACCGGCAAGCCGCTGAGTTCGACCACGCCGGCGCCGAACCGCCGGCTGACCGCCAGCCCGAAGGCCTGCGTGTAGAAACGCGTTCCGCGCGCGAGGTCCGGGACGTCGATGTTGACGAGCAGGTCCATCGGCATCGGCGAGCGCCTCTCGCGCGAAGATCAGGGGAGGTTCGTCCCCCGAGCTTACAGCATTGGGCGCTCCGGCGCACGCCGGCGGCGGCGCACCCATCATCCCCGCTCCCGCTCGCGCGCGCCCTCCCGCAGCGCCTCGTCCAGCAGCCGGGCCAGATGTTCCGGCTCCCTCGGAAAGCCGGCGCGGATCCAGAGCGCCTGCAGGATCTTCAGCGTCGCGCCCAGCCCCTGGCCCTGCGCGATTCCGCGCGCGATCAGCTGGGCGCCGGTGAACGGCAGGGTCGGCTCCGGCGTGTCGCTGACGAAGCGCCAGGCGGAGGCGAAGGCGGGGTCGGCGGCGGGCGCGCCGGAGTCGACATGGCAAAGCGTCACCGCATCCTGCGCGGCGACCCGCCTGCGCTCGAACAGCAGCCCCCGCAGCGCGCCGAGCGAGGGTGGCGCGTCCAGCCCGTGCAGGCCCTCGAGCGCGCCGGCGGCCCGGGCGAGCCGCTCGGCTTCGGCGTTGGACAGGCGCAGGCGGTCGCGCAGCCGTTCCGCATCCTCGATCACGAGCATCGCCAGCGCGGCGAGCCGCAACAGGGCGTCCGGCGCCGCCGCGCGGGCCGCCTCGACGCCGATCAGGCGGGCGAGCCGCGCCGGGTTCGCCGCGCCGGCGAGCAGCGGGCCGATCAGCCCCGCCTCGCAGCCCTCCGCGACGACCGCGCCGGCGCGCCGCGCGACCAGCAGTCTGAGCAATTCGGCGCGCACGCGCTCGCGCGACAGCCGCGCCAGCCCGTCGCGCTCCGCGACGACGGCGCGAAAGCCCGCGGCGTCGAGCGGGCCTTCGGCGTAGCCGGCGGAAAAGCGCAGGAAGCGCAGGATGCGCAGGAAGTCCTCGCGGATTCGCTCGCGCGCGTCGCCGATGAAGCGCACGCGGCGCGCGGCGAGGTCGGACAGGCCGCCGACGTAATCGTGGACCACGCCGTCGCGTCCGAGCGACAGCGCGTTGATGGTGAAGTCGCGGCGGCGCGCGTCCTCGGCGAAGTCGCGGCCGAAGCGCACCTTGGCGTGCCGTCCGTCGGTCGCGACGTCGGCGCGCAGCGTGGTGGTCTCGATCGGCAGGCCGTCGACGATGACCGTCACCGTGCCGTGCTCGACTCCGGTCAGCGCGACCTTGAACCCGGCGGCGCGTGCGCGCCTCATCACGACCTCGGGGCGGGCGGTCGTCGCCAGATCGAAATCGCCGCCGGGCAGGCCGAGCGCGAGGTCGCGCACGGCGCCGCCGACCAGGCGCGTCTCCTCGCCGTCGCCGTCGAGCGCCGCGAGCGCGCGCGCCAGCCGTCCCTCGCGCAGGACGCCGGGGTCCGTGAGCCGGCCGTCGGCGATCGCGAGCGGCGCGCTCATTCGATATGGCCCGGAACGAGCCGGCCGTTCTCGATATGCGCGGGAACGTAGACGCCGCGGCCGCGCGGCGCGGTCAGCCCGAACGCGATCATGCCGAGCACGGCGATCGCGAGCCCGACCAGGGTCAGCGTCGAGACCCGCCCGCGGGTCCAGTGTTCGACCGCGAGCGGATAGCGGGCGCGCGCCGCCAGATAGAGCGCGAAGGCGAGGAACGGGCTGAGAAACAGCAGCGTCGGCTCGAGTACGGCCCGCAACATCAGGAATACAGCCTTTCCCAGAGATTTCTCAGGATGCCGGCGGTCGCGCCCCAGATGTAGCGCCGCTGGTAGGGCATCGCGTAGAAGTGGCGCACCAGTCCCTGCCATTCGCGCCGGTGGCGCTGGTGGTTGGCGGCGTCCATGAGAAAACTCAGCGGCGTTTCGAACGCCTCGGCGACTTCGCCGGCGTTGAGCGTCAGCGTGAAGGCGGGGTCGACGATCGCCACCAACGGCAGGATGCGATAGCCCGTGCCGGTGAGATAGGGATCGAGCCAGCCGAGCGGCTCGATGAACCGCGCGGAAAGTCCGATCTCCTCCTGCGCCTCGCGCAGCGCGGCCGCCGCCGGCGTCTCGCCGGGATCGATCTTGCCGCCGGGAAAGGCGATCTGGCCGGAATGGCTGCGCATGTCCGTCGCGCGCAGGGTCAGCAGCACCGTCGCGCCGTCCTCGCGGGCGACGATCGGCGCCAGCACCGCGGCGGGGCGGGCGGCCTCGACCGCGCGCGGCGCCGGGGCGCCGTTCAGTACATGATCGCCGCGCGCGGGCGTGACGGCCGGATCGAGCGCGCCGGCGGCGGGCTCGCGCGGCAGACGCCCGCGCGCCCGCGCACGCAGGTCTTCGATCGAGAAGAGCGCGGGCGCCGACGGGCTCAAAGGCCCTCCAGCTCGGCCGCCCTCGTCATCGGGAAGAACATGTGGCCCGAAGAGACGCCGAACCAGTCCTCGCCCTCGAAGGGGCGCGTCTCGCCGAGCGCGGCGAGATCGTAGAACAGCGCCCGCTTGACCAGCGCCCACAGCCCGCCGCGCACCAGGACGTATGGCTTCAGCCCCGCCGCCGCGCCCGGCGCGAAGCGCAGCGGGTGGTCCCTGTCGACGGTGACGAAATCCTCGACATTGGTGCGGAAGGTCAGCGTCGGCGCCCCGCTGGCATCGCTCGCGATCATCTCGACCGCGAGGAACGGGGCGTCGTCGACCGTGATCCCGACCCGCTCGACCGGCGTGACCAGCACGTAACGATCCTCGTCGCGGCGCAGGATGGAGGCGAACAATTGGACCAGCGGCGCCCGGCCGATCGGCGAACCCATGTAATGCCAGGTCCCGTCGGCGGCGATGCGCATGTCGATGTCGCCGCAGAACGGCGGATTCCAGAGATGCACCGGCGCCGGGCCGCGCCGGCGCGCTGCCGCCGCGCCGTCGAGGCCGCGCAGCGCCTGGTCGGGCGGCGGTTTGGGATCTGCGGCTCGCGGGGTAGTGTCCGCCATAATCTCGCGCCTGTTTGCGGGCAAGCATGACCGCTCGCATCGACGGCCGCTTTTCGGCCGCGCGACGATCGAGTGTAATGGGCGGACGGCGAAAGGGGAAATCTCCCGCGCGTCCCTCGGCTTGGAGACCTCATGAGCCCTATCCAGGACGCCGCCGTCGCTGACTTCGAAGCGGGCGTCGCGCGCGGCGTCGAGGCGGCGATGGAGCGAATCGCCGCGGCGCGGGCGGCGGTCGGCGCGGTGATCTTCGGCCAGGAGCGCGTGGTCGAGCAGACGCTCGCGACGCTGCTGGCGGGCGGTCACGGATTGTTGATCGGCGTGCCGGGCCTCGCCAAGACCAAGCTCGTCGAGACGCTCGGCATCGTGTTCGGTCTCGACTCGCTGCGCGTGCAGTTCACGCCAGACCTCATGCCGTCCGACATCCTGGGTTCCGAAGTGATGGAGGAGGGCGCCGACCGCACGCGCGCGTTCCGCTTCATCAAGGGACCGATCTTCGCGCAATTGCTGATGGCCGACGAGATCAACCGCGCGAGCCCGCGCACGCAGTCCGCACTGCTGCAGGCGATGCAGGAGCACCACGTGACCGTGGCGGGGGCTCGCCACGACCTGCCGCGGCCGTTCCATGTCCTGGCGACCCAGAATCCGCTCGAGCAGGAAGGCGCCTATCCGCTGCCAGAAGCCCAGCTCGACCGTTTCCTCATGCAGATCGACGTCGGCTATCCCGACCGCGTCGCCGAACGGCGGATCCTGATCGAGACGACCGGCGAGGGCGAGACGCGGCCGAAGGCCGCGATGACCGCCCAGGAGCTGATGGAGGCGCAGCGGCTGGTCCGCCGCGCACCGATCGGGGAGAACATCGTCGAGACGATCCTCGATCTCGTGCGCGCCGCCCGTCCCGGCGAGGGCGATCGCGAGATCACCAGGCACATCAGTTGGGGCCCGGGCCCCCGCGCCGCCCAGGCGCTGATGCTGGCGAGCCGCGCGCGCGCGCTCATCGACGGGCGCCTGTCGCCGTCGAAGGACGACATCGCCGCCCTCGCCGAACCCGTGCTCAAGCACCGCATGGCGCTGACGTTCGCCGCCCGCGCCGAGGGCGAGGACCTGCCGGGCCTGATCGCCCGCCTCGTCGCCCGAACGGTGCGCTGAGGCATGGCCGGGGCATCGGGCGCTTCGACCGCGA
Source organism: Roseiarcus sp. (assembly GCA_050013915.1). Lineage (GTDB taxonomy): Bacteria > Pseudomonadota > Alphaproteobacteria > Rhizobiales > Beijerinckiaceae > Roseiarcus. Next base: position 1,199 of record JBEKEI010000052.1, on the reverse strand, counting down.
CCGCCTCCAGCCCGCACTGGCGCAACGACGCGGCGACGCTCGCCGCGCGGCTGCCGAGCCTCGTCATCGCCGCGCGGCAGGTCGCCCAGAGCGTGCTGCACGGCGTGCACGGCCGCCGCCGCGCCGGGCCGGGTGAGACGTTCTGGCAGTTCCGTCCGTTCATCTCCGGCGAGCCCGCCGCCGGCGTCGACTGGCGCCGTTCCGCGCGCGACGACCGCGCCTTCGTGCGCGAGCGCGAGTGGGAAGCCGCGCATACCGTCTGGATCTGGATCGACCGTTCGCCATCGATGGCCTTCGCCTCGGACCTCGCCCATGGCTCGAAGGTCGAGCGCGCGATAGTGCTCGGCCTCGCCGCGGCCGACCTGCTGGTGCGCGGCGGCGAGCGGGTCGGCTTGATCGGCCTCACCCGGCCGGTCGCGACGCGCGGCGTGATCGAGCGCTTCGCCGAGGCGATTGCGCTCGACGAGCGCCTGTCCGGTCCAGGCGCGCCGCTGCCGCCGCTGATCGCGCTCGGCGCCCGCACGCAGGTCGTCCTGATCGGCGATTTCCTCAGCGACGAGGCCGAAGTCCGCCGGGCGATCGATGCGTTGTCGGCCCAGGGGGCGCAAGGCCAGACGGTGATGATCGCCGATCCGATCGAGGAGACGTTTCCGTTCCAGGGCCATGCCGAATTCGTCGGCCCGGACGGCGCGCTGCGGCTGCGCGCGCCACGCGCGCAGGGCCTGCGCGACGCCTATCTGGCGCGGCTCGCCCGCCATCGCGAGGCGGTGCGCGCGGCCTGCGCGGCGCGCGGCTGGGGTTTTGCGATCCACCGCACGGACAAGCCGGCCGTGCAGGCGCTGCTGGCCCTGCGCGTGCGGCTCGAAGACCCGGCGCCGGCCGCCGGCGAGCCCGCCGCGCGAGGCGCCTGAATGCTCGGACTCCCGCTCACTTTCGCCGCGCCCGCCGCGCTCGCCGCGCTGGTCCTGCTCGCCGCGCTCTACCTTCTGCTGCGCGTCACCCCGCCGCGCCCGCGCGAAATCCGGTTTCCGCCGCTGCGCCTGCTGCTCGGGCTCGATCCGAAGGACCAGACGCCGCACCGCACGCCGTGGCCGCTGCTGCTGCTGCGAATGGCGATCGGCGCCGCCGTCGTGCTCGCGATGGCGGGCCCGATCTGGAACGCGATCGCGCCCGGCCCGGGCGCAGGGCCGCTGCTTCTG
>JBEKEI010000051.1:0-25930 GCA_050013915.1 Roseiarcus sp. | reverse complement strand
GCATGGGCAACCGGATTCTCCTGCAAATGCTGCGAGAACTCGCGCAGGCGCATTCCACCCTGCGCATCGGCGCGGCGATCTTCGCCGCGCCCGACGTCGCGCAGGACGTGTTCCGCGATCAGATCCGCATGGCGAGCAAGATCGGCGTCCTGCGCACGCTCTATGCCTCGGAATATGACCGCGCCATCCTGATTTCGGAAAGCTATCACAAGGCGCCGCGCGCCGGCAGCGGCGGCGTTGACATCCTCGTCGTCAAAGGCATCGAGTCCGTTGACACAAAGCTCGGCGGCCATTCCTACGTGTTCGACGAGCCCAAGGCGATCGCGGATTTTCGCACCATCGTCAATCGCGAGACCAAGGCCGCGTCCCGGGGGCTGGAATCGCGCGAAAAGGCCGGTTCGCCCTATTGGGTGATCCAGCCTTGAAAACGCCGGCGCGCTTAGCCCGACGCTATTTCGTTGACCTGAATCAACGGGGTAATGCTGGTGTAGTTGGGCACGTCGCCCATGATTTCCTTGCCATGGACGCCCATGGCCTTCTGGAAGTCATTCACAGAATGGAACACGAGATGCGCGACGGCGTGAAAGGGCGGCTTGCCGCCGGCGCCGTCAGCCAGCCCCTTGTCGAACTGGGCGCTGACAAGGCCTTCAGGTCCGAGCCGATCGGTGACCAACTTGTAGTGATTGGCGAAATAATAGCCGGCGTCGAAACTTTCCGGGCCGGACGAAGGATAGAAGACGGAAACGCGGATCATGAAGGACTCCCCAAAAACCCTTCTCTGACGGAAGGATCGCCAAGTCTCTCATGTTCGCGAGACGCCGGCAATCGGGCGCCACGCAAAGGAAAGCGGGCGGAAAGACAAGCCTTCCGCCCGCGTCTCATTCATGCCGTCGCCTGGATCAGGGCGTGGGGACTTCCGCGATCGTCTTCAGGATCTGCGAAGCGATCTGGTAGGGGCAGCCCTGCGAATTCGGGCGGCGGTCTTCGAGATAGCCGCGATAGCCGTTGTTGACGAAGCTGTGCGGCATGCGGATCGACGCGCCGCGATCGGCCAGGCCGAAGCTGAAGCTGTCGATCGAGGCGGTCTCGTGCAGGCCGGTCAGGCGCATGTGGTTGTCCGGGCCATAGACGGCGATGTGCTCGGCGCGGTTCTTCTTGAAGGCGCCCATCAGGTGCTCGAAATAGACCTGCCCGCCCTTCTCGCGCATGTAATCGGTCGAGAAATTGGCGTGCATGCCCGAGCCGTTCCAGTCGGTGTCGCCGAGCGGCTTGCAGTGATACTCGATGTCGACGCCGTATTTTTCGGTCAGTCGCTGCAGGAGGTAGCGCGCCATCCAAACTTCGTCGGCGGCCTTTTTCGACCCCTTGCCGAAAATCTGGAATTCCCACTGCCCCTTGGCGACCTCGGCGTTGATGCCCTCGTGGTTGATGCCCGCCGCAAGGCAGGCGTCGAGGTGCTCCTCGACGATCTTGCGCGCGATCGGACCGACGTTCTTGTAGCCGACGCCGGTGTAATAGGGACCCTGCGGGGCGGGATAGCCCGCCTCGGGGAATCCGAGCGGCCGGCCGTCCTTGTACATGAAATATTCCTGCTCGAAACCGAACCATGCGCCGGAATCGTCGAGGATGGTCGCGCGCTTGTTCGATGGATGCGGCGTCTTGCCGTCGGGCATCATGACTTCGCACATGACGAGCGCGCCGTTGACGCGATTGCCGTCCGGATAGACTGCAACCGGCTTCAGCACGCAATCCGAGCTGCGCCCCTCGGCCTGCATGGTCGAGCTTCCATCGAAGCCCCACAGCGGAAGCTGATCGAGTTTGGGAAAGCTGTCGTATTCCTTGATCTGGGTCTTGCCACGAAGACTGGGAACAGGAGTATATCCGTCGAGCCAAATATACTCGAGCTTGTACTTTGTCATTGCGACCTCTCACGGTTTTTTTCGATCTGGATCCGGGTCTTCCATGATTGCCTATTGTCGCCAACGGCTGCCGGGGTAGCAGCATTTTTTATGCCAGCGAGCGACGGCGCCGGTTGCGTGGGCGCCCGATCGCCGTGGCGACGGGGCTGGCGTCGAAGGGCCCTCCGCGTCGGCGGCGCCGGCGAATCCCGGCGCCCGCGGGGGTCGGGAGGCGCGCCCGTCAGCGCGCGCGACGTTCGGCCGGGAATGCCTGGCGCGAGGCGGGCAAGGCGGATGCGCGGATCGCGCCGAGTCGGCTGCGACCGTCCCTCGAAAGGATTTCGCCTCCGTCGAACTGCGTTCCAGCTACGAGGCGCCAATGCAAAAGGCAGAGGCATATTTGCCTATATTTTGGTCATTACGTGATTTTATTTGAAGCGCTTCGCGCGAATCACGGGCAAGTCTGCTATTGTGGAACCGCATTGGTCGAGCGCACTTTCATTTCCACGGGACATGCCCGCCATGAATTAGGAGAAAGTCATATGCACACGAACGAGCGCCCCCCCACGGCGAAGATCTATCAGTTTCCCCGCAAGACCGCCGCGAGTTCGGGGCAGGCGGTCCGCGACCCGCGCGCCGCGGCGGACCATCGGCTGCGGGCGCTGCCGAGCGTCGAATTCGGCAGCGGCTGGTATCACGAGGCCGCCGTCCAGGCCGAATGGCCGCGCAAGTCCTGAAGCCGCGCAACGATCCATCCGAGCAGTCGCGCTCCGCCCGAGGCCGGCGCCGCATGGCGGCGCACCCGTCTGGAGTCAGTCCCCGAAAATCGACCATCCCGTCCGCTTGGCGAGTCCCTCGAGCGCGATCCGGCCGAGATGCGAATTGCCCGCCCGGTCGAGGCCGGGCGACCAGACCGCGATCGACGCCTTGCCGGGCGCGATCGCCAGAATCCCGCCGCCAACCCCGCTCTTGCCGGGCAGGCCGACCCGATAGGCGAATTCGCCCGAACCGTCGTAATGGCCGCAGGTCATCATCAGCGCATTGATGCGCCGCGCCCGTTCGGGCGAGACGACCGACAGGCCGGTCGCCGGATCGCGGCCGGAATGGGCCAGATAGCGCCCCGCCGTGGCGAGTTGCCGGCACGACATCGCGATCGCGCAATGGTGGAAATAGACGCCGAGGACGAAATCCACCGGGCCCTCGATGACGCCGAAAGATTTCATGTAATTGGCCAGCGCCGTGTTGCGGAAGCCGGTCCGCTTCTCCGAGGCGGCGACCGCGTGGTCGATCACGATCGACGGGTCCTGAGCGAGAAACTGGACGAAGCGGAGGATTTCGCCCAGCGATTCGCGCGGCTGGCGGTCGGCGAGGATCACGTCGGTGACCGCGATCGCGCCGGCGTTGATGAATGGATTGCGCGGCACGCCGCGCTCGCGCTCGAGCTGGACGATCGAGTTGAATGGATTGCCGGAGGGCTCGCGCCCGACCCGCCGCCACAGCCGGTCGCCGACTCGCCCGAGCGCCAGGGTCAGCGTGAAGACCTTGGAAATGCTCTGGATCGAGAATGGCGCGTCGCAATCGCCGGCGGTCGCGACCTTGCCGTCGCGGTCGATGACGGCGAGGCCGAACGCATTGGCGTCGACATCGGCGAGCTCGGGAATATAGTTCGCCACCGCGCCGCGGTCGGTCCGCCGCTTCATGTCCTCGGCGATGTCGTTGACGATGACGTCGAGATCGTGCCTCGGGTCGCTCATTCCAGCTCCGTCGCTGTCGATTGCGGCGCGGCGCCGTCGCGCCGACGCGTCGGTCCCGGCCTCTGCAAATTCCGTTCTAGCGAGCTCGGCGCGGCTCGCCGCTCCGGTCGAAGGTCGCTACGGTTCCAGCGAAATCGGGCAAGGGCTCCGCCGCGCCGGCTTGATCCTGCTATCCGCGAAGCCGCCGATGGTGTTCGATGCGCCGACCCGATCCGGCGCGCCGCGCGTCGCTGCGCCGGTCGGCGAACGGGAGGCATGCGATGACCATCTACAGCGGCCCCGTGTTTCAGATGGCGCGCGACCAGTTCCACGTCATCGCCGACCATCTCGACATTCCGTTCGACGAGCGCGACCGGCTGCTGCTGCCCAAGCGCGCGATCACCGTCTCCTGCCCGATCCACATGGACGACGGGCGGACCGCAGTGTTCCAGGGCTACCGGGTCCAGCATCATCTGACGCTCGGCCCGGCCAAGGGCGGCACGCGGTTCGCGGCCAATGTCGACATCGGCGAGGTCGCCGCGCTCGCGATCTGGATGAGCTGGAAATGCGCGCTCGCGCAACTGCCCTATGGCGGCGGCAAAGGCGGGATCACGGTCGATCCGCGCGCCCTGTCGATGCGCGAACTCGAGAATCTCTCGCGCCGCTACATGCAGGAGATGATCCCCTTCGTCGGACCGCGAGTCGACGTCATGGCGCCCGACATGGGCACCAACGAACAGGTGATGGCATGGTTCATGGACACCTATTCCATGTACCAGGGCGTCACCGTGCCCGAGATCGTCACCGGCAAGCCGGTCGGCTCGGGCGGAACGCTCGGCCGGCGCGAGGCGACCGGCCACGGCGTCGCCTTCCTCGCCTTCCGCGCGATGGAGAAACTCGGGATCGCCCCGCTCGGCTCGACCGCGATCGTCCAGGGCTTCGGCAATGTGGGCGCCCATGCGGCGATGGGCCTCGCCGAGCGCGGCGTGCGGATCGTCGGCCTGTCCGATCATACGATCGCCTATTACGATCCAAGGGGTTTCGACATCGGCGCGGTCAACGCCCATGTCGCGGCGCATGGCGTGCTGAGGGGCTTCTCGACCGAGGCGACAATCGATGCGCAGGCGCTGCTGACCCAGCCCTGCGACGTGCTGGCGCCCTGCGCGGTCGAGCGGGTGATCGATGCGGGCAATGCCGCGAGGCTCCGCTGCCGCATCATCGCCGAAGGCGCCAACGGGCCGACCACACCCGAGGCCGACCTCGTCCTGCGCCAGCGCAACGAGGAGATTTTCGTTATCCCCGACATCCTCTGCAACGCCGGCGGCGTCATCGTCAGCTATTTCGAATGGGTGCAGGACCTCCAGCAGTATTTCTGGCGCAAGGACGAGGTGATGAACCGCCTCGAGGAGGCGCTCGACCGCTCGTGGGCGATCGTCGTCCAGCGCGCCGAGCGCGACAGCGTCCCGACGCGCACCGCCGCAATGGCGATCGGCGTCGAGCGCGTGCGCCAGGCCAAGCAGGCGCGCGGGCTGTTTCCGTGAGAGGGGGGGCCGGGTTTGGCTAATCGCGTAGCGGGCGAGGCCCCCGCCATCATCGCGACGTCCGCGCTGGAAATTCGCCTCCGACGATGACGCGCCCCATCGGCCGAGCGAGGCATTCCGGTCGGTTGCCAACCGCCGCGCGCGTCCAGCGCTTGCGGCGACACAGCCCGCTCATTCCTGCCGTTCCGCCACCTGCGTCTTCGACTCCTCGCCGGCGACCTGCACGGAATCGCCCGTTTCGGTCGATTCCAAGGGATTGTCGATCAGCCGATCGGACAATGACAGGCCGGATTCGATCTCGACCCGATTTCCGAGATTGCGGCCGATCGTCACCGGCTTCAACGCGACTTTGTCGTTGGCGACCACCATGGCGACGCGCATGCCTTGCGCGCCGAACACGAGCGCGGTGGCGGGAATGCGCAAGGCATCGCGATCGGAGGGAATATGGAACTGCACCTCCGTAAAAGCGCCGGGCCAGAGCTTGCCGTCCGGATTGTCCGCCTGCAGCTCGACCAGCGCGGTGCGCGAGGTTTCCGCGAGCGCGTTCGAGGTCGATACGAGTTCGGCTTCGAAGGTCTCCTTCTGTCCCGGCATGCGCAGGGTCGCATTGATGCCCGGCTTGAGCTGGGCGAGGAAGGCTTGCGGAACGTTCACGTAGACCCGCATGCGGTGGATGTCGGCGACCTGGAACAAGGCCCGTCCGATCGTGCCGCCGGCGTTGACGAGATCGCCGACATCGACGTTGCGCGCGGTCACCACGCCGTCGAAGGGCGCCCTGATCTGTTCGAAGCTCACGAGCTCCTGGAGGCGCCCCACCGCCGCCTGTTGCGCCGTGACGTTGGCTTTGGCGACCGCCAGCGCCGCCGCGCGCGAGGCCGCGGTGAGGCGGTCCGTGTCGCCTTGCTCCGCACTCGACCAGCCTTGCGCGACGAGCCGCGCGGTGCGCTGGTCGGTCGCCTTGCCGAGGTCGGCGGTGGCCTGCGCCTGCGCGACCGCAGCTTGCAACTGGACGAGTTGCGCTCTCGCCTCCTCGAGCTGCTGATCGAGATCGGGCGCCGAAATCGTGGCGAGCGCTTCGCCCTTCGTCACACGAGCGCCGATGTCCTTGCGCCAGGCGGTCACATAGCCGCTGGCGCGGGCGAACAGCGCGCTGTTGTAGAACGCGCTCAGACTGCCCGGCAGAACGATCTCCTCCTCCTGCGGGCCGCGTTCCGGCTGAACGACGCGGACTGTCGGGACCGCCAACCTATTGGTCCAGGTCGCGACTTCCTGGCTGCTCCTCGCGCGATCCACGAGCCCACAGACCGCAAGGCAGATCGCGCCGGCCGCAACGGCGCAGAGGAAGAGCAAGACACGGCGCGGCTCGGGCGGGCGAATGGACGAGAAATGAGACATGGTCGCTCCTTGGGGTCAGGCATGGGACGGCGGGCCGGAGACCGGTTCCGCCGCCTCGGCGGAAGTCGGACTGCCTCCGTGCGCGACAACGAACAGAGTGGGCACGAGCGTCAGCGTCGCGACGGTCGCGAACATGAGGCCGCCGACGACCGCGCGGCCCAACGGCGAGTTCGGCCCGGGCTCGATCGCCATCGGCGCCATGCCGATGATCATCGCGAGCGCGGTCATCAGAACCGGCCGGAAGCGCGTGGCGCCCGCCTCCAGCGCGGCGGTGAGCACGTCCTTGCCTTCGGCCAGCTGCTCGCGCGCGAAGCTGACCACCAGAATGCTGTTGGCGGTCGCGACGCCCATGCACATGATCGCCCCGGTGAGAGCCGGCACCGAGAGACCGGTGCGGGTGACGAACAGCATCCAGACAATGCCGGCGAGCGCCGCCGGCAGCGCCATGATGATCACCAGCGGATCGAGCCAGGATTGAAAGTTGACGACGATCAGCAGGTAGATCAGCACGACGGAAAAACCCAGGCCGACGAGCAACTGCCGATAGGCGCCATTCATCGTCGCCACCTGGCCGTGGATGGCGACAGTGGAGCCTTTGGGAAGCTCGGCGCGCACCTGGTCGAGGATTTTCTGGATGTCGGCGGCGACGCCGCCGAGATCGCGCCCTTGCGTCGTCGCATAGATATTCACGGCGTCCTGGACATTGTAATGCGAGACGATGGCGTCGAGAGGCTCCGCCGACAGCGTCGCCAGGCCGCCGAGCAACTGAGTCGATTGCGCGGCGGTGAGCGGCAGATTCCTCAGCGCGCCGAGCGAGTCGATGTCATATTGCGGCGTCTGGATGGAGACCGGGTAGGACACGCCGTTGCTCGGGTTGAGCCAATAGGTCGGCGCCGTCTGTGTGCTGCCCGACAAGGTCGCCTGAACGCTCGTCGCGGCGTCGCCTTCGGTTAGGCCGACGACGCCGGCGAGTTCGCGATTGAAATCGACCTTCAGGGCGGGATTCTGAAACTGCTCTTGGATCCTCGGGTCCGCGACCCCGGGAACATGGCGTATCTTCGCCAACAGTTGGTTTGCGAAGGCCCGGCTGGCGGCGAGATCAGGGCCGGCGATCTGCACGTCGAGCGGCGCCGGCGAGCCGAAGTTGAGGATCTGGCTGACGATGTCGGGAGGCAGAAATGAGAACGTGGCGCCGGGAAAAGCCTTGGGCAGCTGTTCGCGTAGCGCCTTCACATAGGTGTCGGTCGACGTCGGCCCCTCATTCAGCGTAACCAGCATGTCGCCATCGAAATCTCCGATCGTTCCAGAATTTCCGTACGAAATGTTGATGCCGCTGATCGGCAACCCGATGTTGTCGACGATGCTCGCCACACGCTCCGCCGGGATGATCGCGCGAACTTTCTGTTCGACCTCGTCGGCCAGTCGTGTCGTCTCTTCGATTCTCGTTCCCGTCGGCGCACGCAGATGGATCCTGATCGCGCCGGCGTCGACGGAGGGAAAGAAATCCTCGCCGAGATAGGGCGCAAGGCCCAGGGACAGCAAGGCGACGCAAAGGAGACCGCCGGCGACCCAGAACCGATGATGCAGCGCGAGTTGCAGCAAGCCGACATAGCCGCGCCGGAGTCGCTCGAATTGCCGTTCGAAGCCGCGCTGAAGGCGCGCGAACAATCCTGGTCGGCGCGGCTCGGTGGACCCGGCGCCGGCGGAATGACGATGCTGATTGCGCAACAGGAAATGCGCCATCGTCGGCACGAGCGTGTAGGTGAGGATGTAGGAAGCGACCATCGCGAACACGACCGCCATCGCCAGTGGCCGGAACAGGTAGCCGGCGACTCCTCCGAGCGAAAGCAGTGGGACGAAGGCGATGCAGATGCACAGCAGGGCGATCGTCGCCGGCGGCATGATTTCGTGCGCGCCGCGAGTGATCGCAGTCAGAATGTCCTCGCCGTGCTCCTCCACATGGCGGTTGATGTTCTCGATGGTGACCGTCGCGTCGTCGACGAGGATGCCGACCGCGAGCGCCAATCCGCCGAGCGTCATCACATTGATCGTCTCACCGAGAATGGAGAGCGCGGTCAGTGAAGCGAGCACGGCCAGGGGTATTGACACCGTGATGATCAGAGTCGAGCGCCAGCTGCCGAGAAACACCAGGATCATGAAGCCGGTCAGCGCAGCCGCGATCAGACCCTCGCGCACCACCGCGGCGACCGAGGATTTGACGAAGCCGGATTGATCGCCGACGTATTTCAGCGTGACTCCCGGCGGGAGGGTCGCCTGGATGCCCGGCAGGCGCGCCTTGACGCCGGCGATGATGTCGAGCGTCGACGCCGAGCCGATCTTCAACACCGAAATCAACACGCCCTTGTGGCCATCGAGCTGCACGACGTTGGTCTGCGGCGGCGAACCGTCATGGACGTATGCGACGTCGCGCATGAACACGACCGCGCCGTCAACCACCTTGACCGGCAGGTTGTTGAAGTCTTCCAGGACCTTGGGCGAATCGTTGAGATCTATAGTATATTCGTAGGCGCCGATCTTCTCCGTGCCCACCGGAGTGATCAGGTTCTGGCGCGCGAGCGCGGTGCCGACGTCGGTCGCCGAAAGACCGTGGGCGTTGAGCGCCTTCTGATCGAGATCGATCTGCACTTGCCGGGTCGCGCCACCATAGGCGTAAGGCAGCTGGGCGCCCGGAACCGTCGCGAGCGCCGGCCGGATGAAATTCTGGGCGAGGTCGAACAGCTCGGTCTGCGAGAGCTGATCGCTCGACAGCGCCAGCTGGAGGATCGGAACGCTCGATGCGTCATAGACGAGGATCAGCGGCGGGGTGACGCCTTGCGGCAGCTGCTTCAACATCGTCTGGGAAATCGAGGCGACCTGCGCCTGGGCGGCGCTGATGTCGACGGTCGGCTGGAAGTATATCTTGACGATGCCGTTGCCGGGAAGGGATTGCGACTCGATGTGCTCGATGTCGTTGACCGTGGTCGTGAGCGATCGCTCGTAAACCGCGATGATGCGGCCGGACATGTCGTCGGGCGGCAGCCCGGTATAGCTCCAGACAACCGAGATGACGGGAATCCCGATGTTCGGAAAGATATCGGTCGGCGTCCGGATCGCGGAGAGGCCGCCGAAAATCAAGACCAGGATCGCCATGACGACGAAGGTGTAGGGACGCGAAAGGGCTAATCGAACGATGGCTGTCATGGACCCGATCCCTGGGCTTGAGCGCCTTTGCCCGTTGCCGTCGACGGCGCGAGCGCATTCGCCTGCCCGAGCAATGCGGCGCGAGTTTCATCAGGCCGACTTGGCCGCCTCCCGCTGGCGCGATTTCGTGTCCGACAGTCCCGCTGGCCCTGTTTCGTTGGCGCGGAAGACGAAGGCGCGCAGGCCTCCCCGAACGCGGCGAATGCTGCAGCGGTTGGTTCGGCCGCAGCCGCCGCCAGCCGGGAATATTGGGAATCTCACCAGCGCACTTCCCGCCCTCGTCACCCTGGCCTGCTTGGCTCCGGGGGGTCGATGACCTTGTTCGACAATGACAGCACGGTGTCGTTGCGGCGGTGGAGGATCGACGAACGGCGATGTCGCGTCGACCCGGTGGAATGCCTTCGGTGCTCCGTTGCGCCGACGCCGGACGGGTTGAAAGCCGGTTCCCAGGGCACGCTGTTCTCCGCCGCGACGAGTGAACGGCGGCTTTCTCGTCGCCGTGACATCCCATTTGGCGCCGATCAAAAACGCCCGTCGTATGTCTCGTCCTGCTGCGAAGAAAAGCTCGGATCGCGATAGCCGTCATCTTCCGGATGATGATGGCCCTCGTCCCCCAGGACACGCCAATCGTCGCCGCCGATGAAGGTCGCCCGGCCTTCACGCATCGTCGGCGCCGAGGCCGACCCGGCATATTCGCCCGCAGGGGCCGCGCCGCCTTCGTTCGTCGCGTTCAGCGCGAGCGTCTGCGGCTCCGAGATCGCGTAGCGCGAACCTTCAGGGAACAGGTCCGGGGCCGTGGCATGAGCGTTCGCGGCGCCGAGGGCGAAAGCGACGGCCGTCGCTCCGAGCACTAGTATCTGGCGCATGATCTTCTCCTTGTGTGATCGATTGGCCGTCTCACCGGGAGGCGCGACCACATGCGTGCATCTAGGGCGGCGACGCCGACCCCGTTATTCGCCTTTGGGTAGCGGCGGGCAGGACGTTGGTCTGCGACGATAACCCTTTGGTTTGGATCGATCGGAACAAGGTCTCGGATGGCCTTTGCGACCCGATCGCCCGCCGATCGACCGCCGCGAAAGGGCGCGGCATCACGCCGTCTCGTGCTCTGCGCTTCAGGGCGACGCCAAGCTTGCCGGACTATCGAGCCGGGATGGCGCTCGCGGCCCGGACGTGCGCCGCGCCGCAAGCCGCGAGATCGCCGCGTGATAGCCAGCCGGATCGATCGAACGCGGCTGCGGCCCCGCGACACAGGTCTCGGCGAGCGGAACGGACGGCCCGGCGGCCTCGAACTCGACGCCGTGTGCGACTACCGCTACGCTGGCCTGATGCGCTGGTTCGAAGACAGCTTGCGGCGGCGGCGCGAGGCGCTGTTTCGCGCGTCCGTTCCGACGCGATCGCGAAACGGGAGGAATGCCCGGCGGTGACGGCCTCGTTCTCGCGCGCCTCGGCGATCGCGCTCCTCGTCGCGGGCGCGTTTTTCATGGAGAATCTGGACGGCACCGTCGTGGTCACGGCCCTGCCCCAGATGGCGGCTTCGTTCGGCGTTCATCCGGTCGATCTCAACATAGGCGTCTCCTCCTATGTGCTGACCCTCGCGATCCTGATTCCCGCGAGCGGCTGGGTGGCCGACCGGTTTGGCGCCCGTCCGGTCTTCGCCGTCGCGATCGCGGTCTTTACCCTTGCTTCGATCCTGTGCGGCTTCTGCGAAAGCCTCCCTGCCTTCACGATCGCGCGCATCCTCCAGGGCGCCGGCGGCGCCATGATGGTGCCGGTCGGCCGGCTGACCGTGCTGCGCACGACCGAGAAGCACGACCTGATGAACGCCATCGCCACGATCACCTGGCCCGGCCTCGCGGCTCCCATCCTCGGGCCTCCGCTGGGCGGCTTCATTACGACCTACGCTTCTTGGCGATGGATTTTCTTTCTCAACGTTCCGCTTGGACTTGTCGCTCTGGCTCTGACCCTGCGGCTCATCCCGAAGAGCGAACAGGATGAGACGAGCCCATTCGACTGGATCGGTTTTCTGCTCATCGGCGTCGCCTGCTTCATCTTCATGCTGGGGCTCGATCTGGTCGGTCGCGAGGCGACATCATGGCCGATCGCCGGTCTCAGCTTGATCGGCGGCCTCGCAACCGGCGTGATCGCGGCGTTGCATGCGAAGCGTCAGGCTCATCCGCTGGTCGACTTCGGAGCGCTGAGCGTCCCCAGCTACGCGGTGACGATCTGGGGCGGTTCGCTGTTCCGGATTGCGATCGCCTCCATTCCCTTCTTGTTGCCGCTCCTGTTCCAGTTGGGCTTCGGCCTCGACGCTTTTGCGTCCGGGCTGCTGGTGCTCGCGCTTTTTGCCGGCAACCTTCTGATAAAGCCGTTCACGACGCCGATCCTTCGCCGTATCAGCTTTCGTCGGGTTCTGGTCGTCAATGGTATTCTGAATGCGGCGGGGATTTTCGCTTGCGCCTTCCTCACCCCGTCGACGCCCGCCGCCGTCATCGTCGGGCTCCTGTTCGTCGGCGGAATGACGCGCTCGATGCAATTCACGGCGCTCGGCGCGCTCGCCTTCGCCGACATTCCGGCGGATTTAATGAACGGCGCGAACACTCTGTTCAACGTTGCGCAGCAACTCGCGATGGGCATGGGCATCGCGCTGGGCGCCGTAGCCCTGAGGATGGCGAGGCTCGTTGATGCAAGCGCTGCGGGCGCCATCCCAATCGCCAGCTTTCGCATCGCGTTCGTCATCGTCGGCGTCATCGCGCTCGCCGGCGTGATTGACGCCTTGGGCCTTCATCCCGCGGCCGGAGACGAGGTCCGACGCCCGAGGTCGACGGTCGGAGGCCAGGACACCGACGCTTCGCCGGCGTGAACCAGGGCCGGCGGCCAAATGGCGGCCGCGCCGAGCGTCACGAGGACGTTCGCGTCTGGGAATTGTCGCCTCGACGCAGTTCGAGGACTTCGGCGGCCCTGACGAGGTCAGCCAGGGATCGCACGCCCATCTTCCTCATGACGTGACCGCGATGGATCTTGACCGTCACCTCGCTGAGGCCGAGTTGCGCCGCAACCTGCTTGTTCATCAGCCCCGCAGTGACGAGCGCCATGATCTCCCGCTCGCGCGTCGTCAGCGACTCGAACAGAGCCCGCAATGTGGCAAGCGACTTGTCGCTTTCGCGTCGCTTCCGGTCCCGTTCGATCGCTTGCGCGACCGCATCGAGCATGTCCTGATCGCGGAACGGCTTGGTGAGGAAATCGACCGCTCCTGCCTTCATCGCCCTGACGGACATGGGGATGTCGCCATGGCCTGTCATCATGATGATGGGGACGTGGATGTTCGCTTTCGCCAGCTGGGTCTGGAAGTCGAGGCCGCTCACCCCGGGCAGTCTGATGTCGAGCACGAGACAGCACGGCGCTTCCGGAAGCTTGTGCTGCAACAATTCCGCCGCCGAGGCGAACAACCTTGGTGCGAGGCCGACCGATCGAAACAGGCTGCTCAGCGCTTCGCGAATCGATTCATCGTCGTCCACCACGAGCACGATCGGCGTCTCAGGAAGCGCACCGGTCGACCCGAACGGCCTTCGCTGGGTCACGAAAACTCCTTCCCGGGCGAAGCCACGGCCATCGAGATCGAGGCGGCGCCGGCGCGTCCCAGGCAAGCTCGCGCCCATCGGGCATCGGCGAGCAGGCAGTAGATTGACGGCTCAACCCCTCCGCCGTCCGGATTGGTCGCGAGGATGACATTGAATTTCGCGCAAGTCGACTGTCCCGAGATTGGCTCGCCCGTTCCAGCACAACGGCTGGGGAACATGGCGACGCTGGTTCATCGATCCCCGAAGCCGCCCGTTTGTGCGGGGATTTCTCCGCTCGCCGCCCGGTCCTGCGCCACATCCGGGTCGCAGCCGAACGGGAATTCGAGGATCGCATCATGGCCGCCATGGACGAATTCGCCAGCATACGATGAAGTCGGCAGCTTCGCCGCGTCGACGCAAATGGGCGCATGGGCGCCGATTGCGCGGCATTCCGGTCGCCGCCCGCCGAAGGCGACGGCCGGCTCACGAAGCCTCGTCGACGTCGCGTCCGATAGCCAAAGAGCTCCGTCAAGACGATCAATCCTCGGATGATCGCCCGTCGTTGGCGGAGCCATGTCGGGCGCCCCGATCGAGAAATCGAGCCCCCGTAAAACAGGCGCCGGCGGGCGTCGCTCGAACCGGCCTGGCAGGACGCCGGTCGCCTTCACCGCTGGGCGTATTGCACCGCGACGCGACCGATACGCTCGCGCGCGACGATCAGCTTCATGATGCCCGCGGCGCCGTCGCCGATTTCCAGGCCCATCACATCGCGCATCCTCTGCTGATGCGGAAGATCCATGGACCAGCCGTAGTGACCGAAGGTCAGAAGGCATTGATGGATGACGTCAAACGCAGTTTTGGGGCCGAGCCACTTGACCATCGCGGCCTCCGCGGTATGTGGCTTTCCGGCGTCGCGCAGTTCCAGGGCGTGATAGGAGAGCTGACGCACCGCGGCAATGTGGGTTTCGCCTTCGACGAGCGGAAACGTGACGCCCTGGTACTGGGCGATCGGCGCGCCGAAGGCGGTGCGGGTCTTGGTGTATTCCCAGGCTTCGTCGAGCGAGGCTTGCGCGCTGCCGACGCATTCGAGCGCGATCAGCGCGCGGCTGTAGTCGAAGCCGCGCATGACGTGGGTGAAGCCCTGGTTCTCCTCGCCCAGGCGGTTCTCGACGGGAACTCTGACGTTTTCGAAAAAAACCGAGCCGCGGCCAAGGATGCGGCTGCCGACGTCGTTGAAACGCGTCCGCGCGAGGCCGGGCGTATCGGCGGCGACGATCATCGCGGTGATCCCCGACGCGCCGCTTTCGCGGCTTCCCGTTCGTGCAAATACGATGAAGGCGTCGGCGCAGTCGGCGAAGGATATCGAGGTCTTTTCGCCATCGAGAACATAGGAGTCGCCGTCGCGGCGGCACCGAAGCGTCATATTCGCCGCGTCAGAGCCGCCGCTCGGCTCGGTCACGCAAATTCCAAGCAGCGCCTCGCCCCTGATCATGCGCGGTACCCAGTGGCCGGCGATCGCCGGGGCCGCGCTGCTCATGATGATCGCGCCGAACAGGGAGACGCCGACGGGGACGGCGCCGATATTGAAGTCGCCATAAGCGAGTTCCTCGGCGATGATCCCCGCGGTCACGCCGGAGGCGCCGAGGCCGCCGAGCGCTTCGGGCAGATCGACGCCCAGCAGGCCAAGCCCGCCCATTTCGCGCAGCAGGCCGCGATCGAGGACGCCGGACGCCTCGCGCGCCTGGTAGTGTGGCGCCAAACGTTCCCGGGCGAAGCGGCGCGCGAGATCGCGGATCGCGAGTTGGTCCTCATTGGGAATCATCGGCGAGTTGTCCTGTTGAGGCCTTCGCGCGGATCAGCGCCCTGCAAACGTCGGCTTCTGCTTGCTCGAGACCGCGCGCATCGCGTTCCAGGCGTCGTCGGTGCGCGTGATCCGCGCCACAGCGCGCGCTTCGTTCTCGAGCTGACCTTCCAGGCTCTCCGTTGCGCTCGAGATCAGGAGGTTCTTCAACTCGCCGAACGCCAATGTCGGCCCTTGCGCGAGGCGTGCCGCCAGCGCCCAGCCTTCGACGGCGAGCGCATCGGCCTCGACCACCCGATTGACCAGGCCGGTCACCGCAGCCTCGTCGGCGCTCAGCGTCTCGTTCAACATGAGAAACTGAGCCGCGCGTCGCAGACCCATGCGCCGCGGCAGATAGTAGGATCCCCCGCTGTCGCTGACGATGCCGATCCCGGAAAACGCCGAGTAGAATTTCGCCGCCGGCGCCGCGAGCGCAAAATCGGCCCCCGCGACGAGCGCGACGGCGCCCCCGGCGGCTAGGGCGTGGACCGCTATGACGACCGGCGCGTTCATTCTGGCGAAACGCGCAATCGCCATGTGAAGATCGGAAGTGGCGCCCGAAACGAACCGGGCCAATTGGTCGCGATCGCTGGTTAAGGCGTTCAAGTCTCCACCGACGCTGAAGAAGCGTCCTCTGGCGTCGATGAGAACGGAGCGAACCGCGGGGTTGACGGAGCATTCCGTCGCCAGTTCGTTGAGCTCGCGGGCGAACCGACGATCGATTGGATTGCCGCGCTCGGCTTGATCGAGCGTGATATGAGCGACGCCGTCCTTGATCTCGAAAGCGAATGAGGTCAGATCCATCCTTGATGTCCTCCTCTCGACGGACAACCGATCGCGTCGCCTGGGCGTTCGTCCGAACTCCCGATCGCGGTCGCCGTTTTGTCGCCCCGCCCGTCGATCGCGCGCTGGCTTGAGCCATTCGTCAGGGCGGCGGCGGCCGGCGCCTCCGCTCTGCTCCTTGTCCGATGAAATTCGTAAATATGCATACCGTATCGAAGGTTGCGCTGTCCACCGGAATATCGTTCGTGGGATTTGCCGACCGACGGTGCGCGTGTCCGACATCGTCGATGGTCGTGCGTTGCTGTGGAGAAAGTGATGTGCTAGTGTATCATTATATCGTCCGGCTACAAGCGGGTTGTGGTCGGCGCCGACGCGGCGATTTTTCCGCGCTCCCCCCGCTCGGGGTTGGCGCTGCGGCCGGACCTTCGAGAACGTCGGCGCTGCCTCGCCGGCTCGGCTGCCGATCTGGCGTCGGCGCCCGATCGTCTTTCGAGTCCGCCGCAAATCGTCGGCATTGACCCAGTGAGTCCTCGTCAGTGAACAATTTCAGCACACTCCTTGTCGAGCGGCGCGGACCGATCGAGATCGTCTCCCTCAACCGTCCCGACGCGCTGAACGCCATCGACCCGACGATGATACTCGAAGCATCCGCCTATTTCGGCGGACTGAACGAACGCCTCGATGTCCGCGTCGTCGTCCTGCGGGCCAACGGCCCCGCGTTCTGCTCGGGCGCCGAACTCGGGTCCGACGCTTTCGCCGCGCCGGGGGCAGGCCGGCCGCAGCGCCAGCTACTAATGCAGAAGCGCTATTCCGGTCTGATGAGATCGATGCGGGCCTGTCCGCAACCGATCATCGGCCTGGTGCACGGGGCCGCTTGCGGCGCCGGCTTCTCGCTCGCGCTGGCCTGCGACGTCCGCTATGCCGCGCCGAACGTCCGGCTCAACGCCGCCTACCTCCGGGTGGGGCTGGGCGGCTGCGACATGGGCGCAGGCTACCTGCTGCCGCGCCTGATCGGATTGTCGGTTGCGTCCGAGCTCCTGATGAGCGGGCGTTTCATCCATGCCGATCGCGCGAAGGCGGTTGGCCTCGTCAGCGAAATCGTCGCCGAGGACAAGCTCCTCGAGGTCGGCCTGGAGCTTGCCGCCGATATGCTGAACGCCTCGCCAATGGGCCTGCGCATGACCAAGGAGACGCTGAATGCGGAGATCGACGCGCCCAGCCTCGAGGCGGCGCTGACGCTCGAAGACCGTCAGCAGGTGATGCTGCTGGAGACGGACGACCACCGCGAGGCCGTCGCCGCGTTCAAGGCGCGCCGTCCACCCGCCTATCGGGATCGCTGACGCCGACGGCGTCGGTCGGCCGCGTTCAGGCGGCCCATCGCGGATCAGAGGCGGATGAGGCGCTTGCCGTTGTTTTCGCCACGATAGAGACCGGCGAGCGCATCGGGGCACGATTCCAGCCCGTCCAGAATGTCTTCCCGATACCGCAACTGGCCCGCGCGGACCCAACCGGCCAGTTGCGCCACCGAGGCTTCGTAGCGGTCCATGTGATCGAACAGCACAAAGCCCTGCATCCGCGCGCGCTTGACCAAGAGGTGACGTTCGACCCGCGGGCCGGTCGGCCAAGGATCCCAAGCCGAAATCGAGGCCGTGCCGCAGATCACGACGCGCGCGCCGACGGCGAGCCGCGGATGGACCGCGTCGCTGATCGCGCCGCCGGTGTTGTCGAAATACACTTGGACGCCGTCAGGGCAAGCGGCGTCGAGCGCCTCGGCGATTCCGCCCGCCTTGTAGTCGATCGCCGCGTCGTAGCCGAACAGGTCGCGACACTGGGCGGCCTTTGCCGGCCCGCCCGTGATGCCGACCGTCCGGCAGCCCATGATGGCGGCGATCTGCCCGACCGCCGATCCGACCGCCCCCGCGGCCGTCGAAACGACCACGGTATCGCCCGCTCTGGGTTCTCCGATCGTCGTCAGGGCGAGCAGCGCGGTGACCCCGTTGAGCCCGAGCACGCCGAGCGCCAGCGACAGCGGCAGATCGGTTTCTGTCACTTTGCGCACGATCGCGGCGGCGCCGACGGTCGCCATCTCCTGCCAGCCGAACCAGCCGGTGACGATGTCGCCGGGCCGGCAGTCCAGACGGCGAGACTCGATGACCTCGCCGACGGCGAGCGCGCGCATCACCGAGCCGATCGCGACCGGCGTGGAATAATTGCCGGCGTCGGCGATCCAGCCGCGCATCGCGGGTTCGACCGACAGGAAGAGGTTGCGCACGAGGATCTGCCCCTCCTCGGGGGCCTGCGCGAGCGTTTCGACGATCGCGAAATGCTCGGCCTGGGCGACGCCTTTGGGCCGCGCGGCGACGACGACCTGATGGTTGATCATGCCTGCGGCATTCCCATTTCGCGCCTCGCCGCGAGGTAGTCGGCGGCGAGCCATTCGACATAATCGCCAGCCGGACCCGACGCCTTGACCGCGCCGATGCCTTGACCGGCGCTCCAAATGTCGCGCCACGCCTTGGCGTTCGATCCGCCGCCGGAAATGTCGACCCCGGAACCCTCGGCACGAACGAGCGCCTTCGGATCGAGCCCGTTCGCCAGGATGGACGGACGCAGGAAAGACGCGTTGACGCCGGTGAAGCCATTGGTGATCATGATGTCCTTGGCGGCGCCGTCGACGATCATCCGCTTGAATTCCGGCGGCGTGTTGGCCTCCGTGGCCGCCAGGAAGGGTGAGCCGATGTAGGCGAGATCCGCGCCGAGAACCTCGGCCGCGAGTACGGCGCGGCCGGTCGCGATGCTGCCGGACAGAATCAGCAGTCCGCGCCACCATTCCCGGATTTCGGCCGCCAGCGCGAAAGGCGAGACGCTGCCGGTATGCCCGCCCGCGCCGCTCGCGATCGCGATGATTCCGTCGACGCCGGCGTCGGCGCATCTGCGCGCGTGATAATCGCTGATGACGTCGTTGAAGACCAGCCCGCCATAGGCGTGAACGGAATCGACGATCGCCGCGCTCGCCGCCAGCGCGACGACGACGATCGGGACTCGATGCTCGACGATGACGGCGAGATCGGCCTCGAGGCGCTCGTTCGTCCGATGTGCGACCAGATTGATCGCGTAAGGGATAGGATGACCGGCAAGTTCGCTTTTGATCCGCGCGATGTCGCGATCGAGGTCGGCGGTCGTTCGCGGGTTGAGCGCCGGCATCGAGCCGATGATCCCCGACCTGCATTGCGCAATCAGGAGGTCGGCCGTCGAGGCGATGAACATCGGACCAGCCATGACGGGAACGCGCAGCGAGCCTCGCAGCGTCCGCGCCAGGAGGGAGCGGTCATTCATGTTTCGCCCGCAAACGCCATGAGACCCTGATCGAGACCCCCCTCGTCGCCGACGATTCTTGGCCCAGGCCGAGCCCCGGCGCGAGGAGGACCGCGTCACGCCACTCGTAGCAGCGCCGGATTTCCGCGAAGCGTTGGTTCAGCAGGCGTTTGGGCTGGATCGGCACGGCGTCAGACCGGGTCCCAGGTGAACACTTCGCCCGAGCGGTGGAGCGGATAGAAGTCGTTGGCGAACATCGGAAAGACCCGTTCGGCGATCGTCTCCGCCGTCCATCCGTCCGAGCTATGCGCGGTCCGGATCGGGCGCGGCTGGGAGAACAGATAGATCTCGTTGTTGCGAACGCCGAAGATCTGACCCGTAACTGCGGCCCCGGCCTCGCCAAGCAGCGCGGTGACGAAGGGCGCGATCCTTTCCGGCACGAGCTTCTTCAGACCTTCGACGCGACGCTGCTGGTCCGGCGTGCTGGTCGGAATCGAATCGGTCATCCGGGTCCAGGCGAATGGCGCCACCGCGTTCGAGCGAACGTTGAAACGCTGCATGTCGAGCGCGATGGATTTCGACAGGCCGACGATCCCGAGCTTCGCCGCCGCATAATTCGCCTGGCCGAAATTGCCGATCAAGCCCGACGTCGAGGTCATATGGACATAGGCGCCGGAGGCCTGACTCTTGAAGAAGGGCGCGGCGGCCCGGCTGACGTTGAAGCTTCCCTTGAGATGGACCGCGACGACCGCGTCGAATTCGTCCTCGGTCATCTTGTGGAACAGGCTGTCGCGCAGATTGCCGGCGTTGTTGACGACGGCGTCGATGCGCCCGAACGCATCGACGGCGGCCTGAACGATCGCCCGGGCGCCGTCCCAGCTGACGACGTCGTCTGCGTTGGCGATCGCGCGGCCGCCCGCAGCGATGATCTCGTCGACGACCCCTTCGGCGGGCGACGCGTCCCCCGCCTCGCCGGCGAGCGACACGCCGAGATCGTTGACGACGACCGCCGCCCCCGCTCTTGCGAGATCAAGCGCGACGCCGCGCCCGACGCCGCGCCCCGCGCCCGTCACCAGCGCGACTTTGCCCGACATGACGGCCATGCTTTCGACCTCAGTAGCTCTTGGGAAGGCCGAGAACCTTTTCGGCGATGAAGCACATGATGAGTTGCTCGGTGATCGGCGCCAGCCGCGTGAGCGAGGCTTCGCGATAGAGTCGCTCGACATGGTATTCCCGGGCGTAGCCGAAGCCGCCATGGGTCGCAACCGCCTGCCACGCGGCTTCGTGGCCGGCACGGGCGCCGAGGAATTTCGCGCTGTTGGCTTCCGCGCCGCAGGGAAGGCCGGAATCATAGAGTTCGGCGGCCTTCATCGTCATCAACCATGCCGCCTCGAGGTACATCCACTTTTCCGCCAGCGGATGCTGGATGCCCTGGTTCTGGCCGATCGGCCGATCGAAGACGACGCGCTCCCTGGCGTAGCGCGTCGCCCGACGAAGGGCGTCCTGCCCGATCCCGACCGCTTCGGCGGCGACCAGGACGCGCTCGGGGTTCAAACTGTGGAGAATGTAGGAAAACCCCTTGCCCTCGTCGCCGATCCGGTCCGCCTCCGGGATGAACAGCCCGTCGATGAAGATCGCATTGGAATCGACCGCCTTCCGGCCCATCTTGGGAATTCGGCGCACATCGATTTTGGCGCGATCGAGATCCGTGTAGAAGATCGTGATGCCATCCGTGGGTTGCGCGCAATCTTCGAATTTCGTCGTGCGCGTCAGCAGCATGATCTTGTTGGCGACCTGCGCCGTCGATGTCCAGACCTTCTGGCCACGCACGACATAGCCGCCTCTTACCTTTTCAGCGAAGGTCTTGATCCGCGTGGTGTTGAGGCCCGCGTCAGGCTCGGTGACGCCGAAGCAGCATTGGTCCTTGCCTGATATCAGCCTCGGCACCCAGCGCGCCTTCTGTTCCGGCGTGCCTTTGACGACGATCGGGTGCGGACCGAAGAGATTGATGTGAACCGTCGAGGCGGCGGTCATCGCGCCGCCGTGGCTGGCGACTTCATGCATCATGATCGCAGCTTCGGTGACGCCGAGCCCGGCCCCGCCGTATTCCTCCGGCATCGTGATTCCGAGCCACCCCGCTTCCGCCATCGCCTGGTGGAACTCGTGCGGGAACTCGCCGTCGTCGTCGCGTTCGAGCCAGTAGGCGTCGTCAAATCGGGTGACCACCGCGCGCACGCCTTCGCGAATTGCGTTGCGTTCTTGCTCGGTCGGCAGGGGTCTTGCATGCTTCATTGCGCGGTCGCTCGCGAGAGCCCTCCCTGTCAAGCCGAGGCCAGCGTCTTGCGCGCGGCCTTCAGATGAGGAATGTCGAACATCCTTCCGTCGATCCCGAGCGTGCCGGCGCCCGGATTGGCCGCGAAGGCGGCGACGATTTTCCTGGCCTGTTCCAGTTCCCGCTCGGTCGGCGCGTAGCAGCGGTTGATCGTGGCGATTTGATCCGGGTGGATCGCGATCCGTCCGGAAAATCCGTCGCGGCGCGACTCGCGGCAATCCCGCTCAAGTCCTTCGGCGTCCTTGAAATTTGCATAGAGCGTGTCGATCGGCGCCACTTCGGCGGCGCTGGCGGCGAACAGGCATTGCGCGCGGGCGAGCCGGTAAGGGAAAGTCCAACTCCCGTCCGGTTCCTTATTGTCCGTCGCGCCGATCGCGGCCCCGAGATCCTCGGCGCCCCAGGTCAGGCCGACGAGCCGGGAATGCGCCGGCGCATAGGAGCCGAGCGCGAACATCGCGCGCGGCGTCTCGGTCGCGACTACCGCGAGCTTGACGGCGCCCTGAATCATGCTCCCCCTGGCTTCCAGCGCGTCGAGATAATGGCCGATGCGCTCGATGTCGGCGGCGCCGTGCGCCTTGGGGATGAGCAGCGCGTCCAGACCCGGCTTGACCACTGCGGCGAGGTCGTCGAGCGCCATGCCCGTGTCGAGCGCGTTGACCCGCACGAACAACGCCCAAGGGCGGGCCGATTGCGCGCCGACGAGACTGGCGACATGGGCGCGCGCTGCGGGCTTCTGACTCGGCGCCACCGCGTCTTCGAGATCGAGGATCAACGCGTCGGCGCCCGATTGCGAGGCGCGAGCGAATTTGCGTTCGCTGTCGCCCGGCACGAACAGGAGCGAGCGCAGTCTCATGTCGGGCGCCTCAGCATGAGCGCGACGCGGCGGCAGGTCGCGATGACTTCGTCGCGCTGGTTGAACCCGCGATGCTCGAAGGTGACGATGCCCTGGGTTGGCCTCGATTTGCTCGCGCGAAGCGCCACGACCCTGGTCTCGGCGCGGATCGTATCGCCGGCGAACACCGGTTTCGGGAAGACGACCTCCTCCCAGCCGAGATTGCCCACGGTCGTGCCCAATGTCGTGTCCTGGATGGACAGACCGACGATTAGCCCGAGGGTGAAAATCGAGTTGATCAGCGGACGGCCGAACTCTGTCGTCTTGGCGTATTCGTGATCGATGTGAATCGCCGCCGGATTGTAGGTCAGGGCGGAGAACAGAATGTTGTCCATATCCGTCACGGTGCGGCGGATCTCATGGACGAAGGTCTGGCCGACCTCGAACTGCTCGAAATACCTTCCGGCCATCGCGCTGGTCCCTTCAGTTCAGGCGGCCGAGGATCGAAACCGCGGCGACGCTGTTGAACGGCGCGCCGCCGAGGTTATGGATCAACCCCAGAGTGACGTCCTCGCGCTGGCGGGCGCCCCCCCGCCCGAGCAACTGCGTGTAGACTTCATACGCCATCCGTAGGCCGGAAGCGCCGACCGGATGTCCGAAACACTTCAGTCCGCCGTCGATCTGGCAGGGCTGAGCGCCGTCGCGGTCGAAACGTCCGTCGAGAATGTCGAATGGCGCGCGACCGTCGTCGGCGAGATCGAGATCCTCCATCGTGACGAGTTCGGTGATCGAGAAGCAGTCGTGCACCTCGGTCAGCGCGAGATCGGCGCGCGGATCGCTGATTCCCGCCTCGGCATAGGCGCGCCTGGCGGCCTGCCGCGTATTGACGACATAGCTACCGTCCCATGCCCGGTATTGCGCCTCCCAGCCGTGACTGGCGCACAATTGGACCGCTTTCACGGTGACGGGGTTTGCGACGCCGAGTCCGCGCGCGATGTCGGGCGTCGTGACGATCGCACAGGCGGCGCCGTCGGAAACCCCGCAACAATCGAACAGGCCCAACGGATCGGCGATCATCGGCGCCTCGAGTATGGTTTCGATGTCGACGGCCTTGCGCAGATGCGCCTTGGGGTTGAGCGCGCCGTTCTGATGGCTCTTCCAACTCACGTGCGCCATCGCGCGTTTGAGATCGGCGCCGGCGATCCCGTGGCGCGCTGCGTAAGCGCCGGCCAATTGGGCGAAGGACCCCGGCGCCGAGCCGTACGGCATCCACAGATCGTTGGCCAGGCCCTTCGTTCGCAGCGGCAGGCCGCCATATCCGGTGTCCTTGAGCTTTTCGACGCCGAGCGCGAGCGCGAAATCCGCGGCGCCCGCCGCGACGGCGTAAGCGGCGGCGCGCAAGGCCTCCGAACCCGTTGCGCACATGTTTTCGACGCGCGAGACCGGGATGCTCTTGAGTCGCAACGCATGGGCGAGCGGCAGCGCACTGTTGCCGACGCTGATGTCGTCGAGCGCATTGCCCATCCAGGCTGCTTCGATCTGGTTGCGCTCGATTCCGGCGTCGGCCAGCGCCTCCTCGAACGCGTCGACCATGAGATCCTCGGGGCCTTCGTCCCAACGCTCGCCGAACGCCGTGCAGCCCATGCCGATGATTGCGACCTTGTCTCGAATGCCGCTGGCCATCGGTTCAGCCTTCGATCTGCGGGCGCTGGGTCGGCGCCGCCTTCCAGAAATAGGTTCTGAAGCCGCGTCGGCGATCATGCGATTTGATGCGCAGGCGCATCCTTACCGGGTCGCCCACAGCCAAACCCCCGGCGTCGGCATCAGTGAACTCCATCATCACCCGCGCGCCATTTTCA
Organism: Roseiarcus sp.; assembly: GCA_050013915.1. Lineage (GTDB taxonomy): Bacteria > Pseudomonadota > Alphaproteobacteria > Rhizobiales > Beijerinckiaceae > Roseiarcus. Next base: position 1,644 of record JBEKEI010000051.1, on the reverse strand, counting down.
AACTGGACGAGCCCGAACCAGAAGGGCGGATCGGGCGTGAAGTTCAGACGGTCCGCGGCGACAGAGACGATCCGCGCGGGGAGGTCGGCGAGTCTAACGTCCTCCATCGGCTCGGGTCCGACGGCGTCCGGGCGGACCGGAACGCGGCTCTTAGGGAACTGGACGTTTCCCGTTCTGTCGCGTCCGCCGATGAAACCGATCATGTCGCGCCCGTAGCGTTCGAGCGCACTGGCCTGCGCCTTCTGCTCGAATTCCGCGCGAACGCCCCAGTCGAGATCGATCGTTCCGGTCAGGCTGAGGAAGCGGACATAATCGTCGAAGGCGAGACCTGAATCGAGCGCCGCTGCGGCTTCCTTCGCCCCCGGCATCGCGGCCGTCATCTCGAACACCAGAGCGTCGCAACCGCTTCCGAATCCGGCGAGCAGAATCCGGTCCCCCGGTCGGGCCTTGTCGCAGGCTAGCGCGAAAGCGAACAGCGCATGGGCAGCGCCGAGATCGCCGAGGCCTTGCGCGAGGTCGCCGGCGAGGTTCGGCGCGGTCATGCCGGTGCGGCCGGCGACGTCGCGCCAGCAGCCGGTCAGCGGCTCATGCACGGCGGCAAAAGCGATCGAGCAAGGCGCGACGTCCGCCATCGCGCACGCGGCCTCGATGGCGGGCGCGAGAATATGACTGACGGCGGTCTCACGGACGAACCGCTCTTCATAGGCATAGGGCTCTGGATGTTCGCGCGACGCATAGACGTCGATCAGGTCATGCGAAGCGCTCGAATAGCCGATCAACTTCGCGGCGCCGCAATCGGCGATCCGGGCCGCCGCGCCGCCGTCGCCGTAGGCGAGGTGCTGGGCGCCGCCGGCTTTCGCGCGTCGATTTTCGCCTGCCGCAATGAGGGTTTCGCCCTTTCCCAGCAGCGCATCGAGCAGGGCCGAGACCGCACAACGGCGCGAGCCCGAGACGTCGTTCGTTCGCGTGTCGGAGCCCAGCGCCAAAGCTTCGGCGAGCAGCGTTGCATGCGATCGCTCGATGAAGGGGGCCGACGTCGATGCGAAAATCGTCGCATCGGGCGAGCCGGCGATCCCGCGCGCCGCTTCGACCGCCAATGTCAGCGCGTCCTCGTCCCAACCGGCGACGGCGCGGCGGCCCGCGGCCCTGCCGCTCAGTCCGGAAAATCTCAAAGCCTTTGCCGCTGCTTGCCGATCCATGCGGAGTAACGGCGCATAAGCGCCGATCGCGGCGACGAACCGGTTGCCGATGTCTTGCGCTCTGCTTCCAGGCAAGGTCATCACCCTTCCCCCATGGACGGTTCTTGACAGCTTTTGGCAAAGTTGTAAATAGGTTTACGATTTCTTCGTCCCCCGTTTCTCCCTTGCCGAACGTGATGGGCGCGCGCCGACATGAACATGGACATATTCCGTACCGATGCGCTGGCCGGAAAGTCAATTCTCGTGACGGGTGGCGGCAGCGGCCTCGGCAAGGAAATCTGCAAGGCGCTGGGCGCCAAGGGGGCGGCGGTTCACATTTGCGGGCGCCGAGCCAGCGTGCTCGATGAAGCGGTGCGCGAGATCGCCGCCTGTGGGACGGCGCCGGTGTTCAGCCACGTCTGCGACATCCGCGACGCGGACCATGTCGAGGCGATGATGGCGGCGA
>JBEKEI010000050.1:0-30215 GCA_050013915.1 Roseiarcus sp. | reverse complement strand
GCGCCTGGTCGACCTCGAGGGTCAGGGAGGGCATTTTCTCGTTCCAGTCGAGATTGGCGTCGATGACGCGATCGTCGGTGCGCATGACGTCGCGGACGCGATAGGCGATCTCGCGCACCTCGGCCGGATCCGGCCCGATCACGCGAAACTGGACGGGGAAGCCGACCGGCGGCCCGAAATTGAACCGATCTATGCGCACCCGCGCCGCGCTGAGGGCGCCCTTGGCGAGCGCCGCCTCGAGGCGCGCCTTGATTCGCTCACGCGCGTCGACGTCCCTGGCGACGATGACGATCTGCGAGAAGGATTCGTTGGGCTGGACGGGCAGCAGGCCGAGCCAGAACCGCGGCGAGCCCTTGCCGATATAGGTCGTGTAGGACGTTGCGTCCGCATCGCCGGCGAGCAGGCCCTCGGCTTGGCGGGCGACCTTCGACGTCGCCTCGATCGACGAGCCCTCCGCCATCCGCAGTTCAAGGAACAGCTCCGGACGCTCGGACATCGGGAAGAACTGCTGCTGCACACGGCTGAACCCGCTGAGGCCGAGGCCGAGCAGGGTCACCGTGACGACGATGACGACCAGCGGCCGGCGGACGCAGAATTCCAGCACGCGGCGGAAGGCGCGGTAGAAGCGCCCGTTGTAGACGGCGTTCGGATCGGCGTGCTGGGTCCTGTGCGCGACGTTGGGCAGCAGCTTGACGCCGAGAAACGGCGTGAAGACCACCGCGACGAACCAGGATGCGACGAGCGCGACGCCCACCACCCAGAAAATGCCGCCGGCATATTCGCCGACCGCGGAATTGGCGAGGCCGATGGGGAGAAACCCCATCGCGGTGACCAGCGTTCCGGTCAGCATCGGAAACGCCGTCGAGGTCCAGGCGAAGGAGCCGGCGCGCTCGCGATCCCAGCCCTGCTCCATCTTCACGACCATCATCTCGACTGCGATGATCGCGTCGTCGACCAACAGCCCCAGGGCGATGATGAGGGCGCCGAGGGTGACGCGCTGCAGGTCGAGGCCCATGAAGGCCATGGCGATGAACACGATGGCGAGCACCAGAGGCACGGAGGTCGCCACCACGACGCCCGTGCGCCAGCCCAGCGATATGAAGCTGACGGCGAGCACGATTCCCAGCGCTTCGAGGAACGAGCGCGTGAATTCGTAGACCGCGGCGTCGACGACCTTCGGCTGGTCGGCGATGCGCGCGATCTCGATCCCCTGCGGCAGGTTCGCCTCGAAATCGGCGAGCGCGACGTCGAGATTCCTGCCGAGCGCGAGAATGTTGGCGCCCTTCTGCATGACGACGCCGATCTCGAGCGCCGGTTCGCCCTGCGCGCGGATGAGGTAGGATGGCGGGTCTTCGTAGCCGTGCTCGACATGGGCGATGTCGCCGAGGCGGAACGTCCCGCCATTGGCGAAGACCGGCGTCTCGCGCACCGCCGCCGCGCCCTCGAGGGCGCCGGTGACGCGCACCGGCACGCGCTGCGCGGAAGTCTGGAATTCGCCGGCCGGATTGACCGCGTTCTGCTTGGCGAGCGAATCGAACAGCGCCTGCATCGGGACGCCCAAAGTGGCGAGCTTGGCGTGGCTGAATTCGACGAAGATGCGCTCCGCCTGGTCGCCGTAGAGATCGACCTTGGTCACGTCGGGCACGCGCTGGAGCCGCAGGCGGAACGCCTCCGCGACGTCCTTCAGCTGCGCATAGGTGGCGCCGTCGCCGGTGATCGTGAACAGGACCGAATCGACGTCGCCGAATTCGTCGTTGACGTTCGGCCCGATCAGGTTCGCCGGCAGGTCGCCGCGCAGGTCGGAAAGCTTCTTGCGCAGATCGAGGAACAGCATCGGCACGGCGCGCGCGGGCGTCGAATCCTTGAATTCGATGCCGATCGAGGTGAATCCGGGCTTGGTGTAGGTGGTCGCCTTGTCGAACCATGCGAGCTCGCGCAGCTTCTTCTCGATACGGTCGGTGACCTGGTCCTGCATCTCCTGCGTGGTCGCGCCCGGCCAGATCGCGCTGACATTGACGTTCTTGATGGTGAAGGACGGGTCTTCGGCGCGCCCGAGCTGGAAATAGCTGAGGGCGCCGCCGACGGCGATCGCGAATATGAGGAAGGAAATCAGCGCGGGATGACGGATCGCCCAGTGCGAGAGATTGAACGCGCCCATCACAGCCCCGCGAGATTCTGGACCACGCGCACCTTCTGGCCGGCGTCGATCTTGTGCGCGCCGAGCGCCACGACCTCTGCGCCTTCCGCGACGCCATCGACGACGAGCACGGATTCGCTCTCGTAGCCCGCGATGCGCACCGGCGTTTCCGTCACCGTCCCGCTCGCGCGATCGACCACCCAGAGGCTCGGTCCCTTGCCCTGGTCGAACAGCGCGCCGAGCGGCAGTCGCGCGATCCGCTCGCTCCGGTCGGCCAGCGTGACGGTCAGGCTCATGCCCAGCTGCACGTTGGCGGGCGCGTCGGGCAGGGCGTAGCGCGCCTGATAGGTGCGGGTGGCCGGATCGGCGTTCGGCGCCAGCTCGCGCAGGGTCGCCGCTATGGCGACGCCCGGGAGCGCCCAGAATTCGACGCGCGCCGTCGCCGACCGCGCGCGATCGACCAGGGTTTCGGGAATGGCGACCGCCGCCTCCTTCTCGCCGGTGTGCGACAGGCGCATGGCGGCCGATCCGGCGGCGAGCACCTGGCCGGGCTCGGCGAGCGCGGCGCTGACGATTCCGTCCGCATCCGCGGTCAACGTGGCATAACCCACCGCGTTATGGGCCAGATTGACCGCCCGCTCGGCTCTGGCGAACAGTCCGCGCGCCTGGTCGGCCGCCGCCCTGGTCTTGTCGACGTCCGCGGCCGCCGACCAGCCTTGTCGCTTGAGCGTCGCTATCCGATCCTCCTCGGCCTGCGCCTGGGCGAGCGCGCCCTTGGCGGCGGAATAGTCAGCCTCGGCCTGGTCGACTTGCAGGCGAAAGTCGGTGTCGTCGAGCCGCGCCAGCGGGTCGCCCTTGTGGACGATCGCGCCGGCGTCGACGAAGCGCTCGGCCACCTTGCCGGCGACGCGAAAGGCCAGATCGCTCTCGATCCTGGCCTTGACGGTTCCCGGCAGCACCTGGCTGCGCGTCCGCTGCGCATAATGCGCCTGCACCACGAGGACCGGCCGCGGCGGCGCTTCCTTGCGCGCCTCCGTCGGCGCGTTGCAAGCCCCCGCCAACAGCGCGGGGACCAGCGCCAAAAGGATTCGACGAAGCTTCATGACGCCGTCTCCGGGCTGATCAATGCGGCGGGCGGGTTCTGATTGGCGAGCGCGCGCAACGCGAAATCGACCACGGCTTCGGCGCGCATGTCCGGCTTCATCGCGGCGCATTGCGCGATCATGGTGGGATGGTGGATGACGGCGCAGGCGGCGGAGACCAGTTCCGCGAGCGTCTTCGGGTCGCCTGGGCCGAATTCGCCGCTCGCCTGCCCTTCCGCCACCACGACCGCGATGATCGCCTCGCAGGCTTGGACGAACTCGTGAACGGCCGGCCAGTTTTCCTCCAGCGCGACCGCGACGACCTCGTGGACGCGCTTCTGATTGGTCATCTGGTCGCGAAGATTGCCGTGCAGGGTCAGCAGCAACGCGGCGAGCCGCGCGCGCGCGTCGCCCGGCCCGGTCGCCGCGGCGCGCGCCGCTTCGGTCAGCGCGCCGAGCAGGTTGCGGCAGATCGCCTCCGTGAGCGCGTCCTTCGAGGCGAAGAACCGGTAGATGTTGGCGCTCGACATGCCGAGCGCGCCCGCGATGTCGGCGACCGTCGTCTTGCGGAAGCCGACCTGGCGAAACAGGTCCCAGGCCGCGACGAGAATGCACTGGCGGGTTTCGTCGGCGGTTCGGCGGGCTACGTTCATTCCGGGTCATGAATTTTGAGGAGTGAAGATAATGGTTTTTTATCATTCGTCATGAAACATGTCAAGCCAACCCCCGTCGCGGCCACGCAAATGCGCGCCAGGATGGTTTGACAGGACGGCGCGGGGCTCCTATAGAACCGCTCGCTCCAGCGCGGCTTCCAGCCGCGCTTTTGATTTTGCGCGCGGTCGGGCCGGGCGCGGGCGGAGCGCCAACCAGCAGGTCGACACTGCAAAGAAGCCGATCGCGTCCTTCGCGGCGCAGATTCGGATTGAACACGGAGAAAACGATGTTCGCAGTCATCAAGACCGGCTGTCGCTGCCCGGCGAGCCGGGCGATTCGGTGGCTTTCGCCGTGCTCGCGCTGTTCGACGGCGCGACGAGCCAGATCGGCGCGCCGCTGGTCGCCGGCGCGACGGTCGCCGGCGAGATCGTTTCGCACGGGCGCGGCCCCAAGGTCATCGCCTTCAAGAAGCGCCGCCGCAAGAACTCGAGGCGCAAGCGCGGCCACAAGCAGGACCTCACGGTCGTGCGGATCAAGGACTTCCTGACCGGCGGCGCGAAGCCGTCCGCCCGGGCGGAATCGACCGAGACGCAGGCGCCGGCCGCCGAATCGGCTTGAAGCGGATTGGTTCGCGACCAAAGTTGAGGTATGGAAAGCGCAGGCGCCGCTGGGCGGCCGGCGCGGCATCTGGAGCAGGTTATGGCCCATAAGAAGGCAGGCGGTTCTTCCCGCAACGGGCGCGACTCGGCCGGCCGTCGGCTCGGCGTCAAGAAATTCGGCGGTGAGACCGTCGTCAGCGGCATGATTCTGGTTCGCCAGCGCGGGACGAAGTTCCATCCCGGCCGCAACGTCGGCATCGGCGTCGACCATACGCTCTTCGCCAAGGCGGCCGGCAAGGTGGCGTTTCAGACCAAAGCGAACGGACGCGCCTATGTAGCGGTGGTCGCCCAACAAGCGGCCGAATAAGGCGGGGCAAGCGAGACCCCGCCCGGCGCCAGCCCCGCGGACGGTCTCGAGGAAATCCTGGAGACATCGACGGCGACAACAAAGGTCGACTTCGAACGTCCGGCAGGTCCGGGAGACCGGCGAGGGGAAGTGGGGCGCCGCTTCCCCTTCGTCGTTTCTCGGCGCCGTGCGCGCCTTCCAGAGGACCGGAGCCCATGTTTCCCGACATCGCCCGCGACGACGTGTTTCGCCTCGAGACGAAGCGGCTGTGGCTGCGCTGGCCGCGGGTCGCGGACGCGCGCGCGGTGGAGCGCTATTCCAGCCGCTGGGAGGTGGCGCGCATGACCTCGCGCATTCCCCACCCCTATCCGCCGGGCGAGGCCGAGCGCTTCATCTTCACCGCGCGCGAAGCCAATGCGCTCGGCCGCGACCTCATCCTGGTGATCGCGCCGATCCGCGGCAAGCGCGATCCCGTCGGCATGCTGAGCCTCGAGGGCCGGCGCCAGGGCCGGCTCACGCTCGGCTATGCGCTCGCCCCGGAAGTCTGGGGCAAGGGCCTGGCGACCGAGGCTGCCGCGGCGGCGATCGACGCCGGCTTCGCGCTGACCGACGCGGTCGAAATGCTCGCCACCGCGCATGTCGAGAACGCCGCCTCGCGCCGCGTGCTCGAAAAATGCGGCTTCGTCCATGGCGGGACCGGCCTCGAAGGCGCCCCCGCGCGCGGCGGCATGGTGCCGTGCGACCGCTTCCACCTGGAGCGCGCCGCCTGGACGAACCGGCGGGCGCCGCCGCCCGGCGCGGTTCCGCCGCACGAACCGCCGAGAGTCGCGCCATGAAGTTTCTCGATCAGGCCAAGGTCTATGTCCGCTCGGGCGACGGCGGCGCCGGTTGCGTTTCGTTCCGGCGCGAGAAGTTCATCGAGTTCGGCGGCCCCGACGGCGGCGACGGCGGCCGCGGCGGCGACGTCGTCGTCGAATGCGCCGGCGGCCTCAACACGCTGATCGACTTCCGCTATCAGCAGCATTTCAAGGCCAAGGTCGGCGTGCACGGCATGGGCAAGAACCGGGCGGGAGGGCGCGGCGCCGACGCCGTGCTCAAGGTGCCGGCCGGCACGCAGGTGTTCGACGAGGATGGCGAGACCCTGCTCGCCGACCTGAAGAGCGAAGGCGAGCGAATCTGCCTGTTCAAGGGCGGCAACGGCGGCTTCGGCAACGCCCATTTCACGACCGCGACCAATCGCGCGCCGCGCCGCGCCAATCCCGGCGCGCCCGGCCAGGAGCGGATGCTGATCTTGCGCCTGAAGCTGATCGCCGACGCCGGCCTCGTCGGCCTGCCCAACGCCGGCAAGTCGACGCTGCTGGCGACCGTTTCGGCGGCCAGGCCCAAGATCGCCGCCTATCCCTTCACGACCCTGCATCCCGGGCTCGGCGTCGTCCGCATCGACGGGCGCGATTTCGTCCTCGCCGACATTCCCGGCCTGATCGAAGGCGCCCATGACGGGCACGGCCTCGGCGACCGCTTCCTCGGCCATGTCGAGCGCTGCCGGGTGCTGCTGCACCTGGTCGACTGCACCGGCGCCAACGCCGGCGCCGACTATCGCACGATCCGCCGCGAACTGGCCGCCTATGGCGGCGGCCTGGCGGAAAAGGCGGAGATCGTCGCCCTGTCCAAGATCGACGCCGTCGACGAGGCGACGCTCGACAAGCAGAAGGAGCGGCTCCGGCGCGCGATGCGCGCGCACGGGCCGACGCTCGCCGAAGGGGTCAGGCGCGCGCGGCCGCTCGAACTCTCCGCCGTCGCCGGCCGCGGCGTCGTCGAGGTCCTGCGCGCGGCCGCCGCGGCCATCGAGGCGAGCCGCGCGCTGGAGGCGCCGAAACAGACAGTTGAAATGGCGACGGCTTAGCCCGGCCCCGGATCGCGGGCCGGCCGATGAAAATCCTCCCATATCAGCGACGCTCGAGCAGAGACTCGCGGCTCAGCCGACCGAGCGGGCGCGCCCTCGCGGCCGAAGCCGGCTTGGCGCGTGGCGCACCAGATCCGTTGGTCGGCCGATCGGAATCCGCTGAGGCGCTTGCCCGGCGAGGCCGGGGCGCTCTCGCCGCTTGTCGGCGCGACCGGCCCGCGCGACCCTGACCCCGGACCCCGATCTTAGTTCGTTCTCCCTCATCGTCGTCGCCGAGGCGGCTCGACGGACAGTCCCTGACCCTGATCGGATCGAAACGCCATCGCCCGCGCCTCGGTTTGCTGGCCGCGGCGGTCGTCATCACAGGGCTATGGACGGCCTTCGATCATTTCTCGTCCGCCGGGAGCGACCCAAGCGCCGGGCCCCGGCTGATCACAGTCTGCGGGAGTTCCGCGAGCGGGCGCCAAGTCTCCGCCTCGGCGACCCCCGCCAACAGGGCTTGCGAGGCCGGTTCGAAGTGAGCGAGTCGACCCGGCGGGCGCGCGCTCGAGGGCGACGCGAGCCGAAATCGAAACAATCCTTCCTGTAAATCAGAATTCATGCTATGGTGTGTCGGTCGCAAGAGATTTCGAGGCCGAGCCGGCGCCGCGGGCGCGGCGACACGATCCGCTGTTCGAAAATCGGGCGGCTTTCCCCGCCTGGGAGCTGCGCAAGGAGGGCAAAATCGTAACCGGGGCAAATTGCTTGGCACGCAGATGCAGCATTTTTTATCTCGCAGTTGCGAGGTCGAACAATATCAATCCTCTGCGCTACCTGCCGATCGGCTCCTTGCGTGCTTTTTGTGATCTTGCCGGGTAATTTGCCCCGGTTACGGCAAAATCTGGTCAAGTCCTTGATATCGTTCGATTCGGGGATGCAAATGACCCTTCGCAGACGCAGGAATCAAGGACTTCCAGGCATTTTGACGGCCGTTCGGGACCTATTTTGACCCTATAGGGATCGACTGGCGGTCGATATCGGGAGAAAATCTGGGAGCCAGGCAAAGTTCGCGGCGAGTTGGAACAGAGAGATGGCGGAAACCCTGGGGACTTCGATCGGCGCGGTCGATCGCGAAGCGGCGCAGACGGTCGGCGTCGGCCGCATCGTCATGGCGAGCCTCGTGGGCACGACGATCGAATTCTACGATTTCTATATCTACGGGACAGCGGCCGCGCTCGTGATAGGCCAGGCCTTCTTTCCAAAATCGGCGCCGGCGGCGCAGCCGCTCAATGCCTTCCTGACCTTCGGAATCGCGTTTCTCGCCCGGCCGATCGGCTCGATCGCCTTCGGCCATTTCGGCGACCGGATCGGACGCAAGTCGACGCTCGTCGCCTCGATGCTGGTCATGGGCCTTTCGACGACGCTGATCGGTCTGCTGCCCGGCTACGCCGAGGCGGGCGTGCTGGCGCCGGCGCTGCTGTGCGTGCTGCGTTTCTTTCAGGGGATCGGCCTCGGCGGCGAATGGGGCGGCGCCGCGCTGCTCGCCACGGAGAACGCGCCGCGCGGCCGGCGCGCGTGGTACGGCATGTTCCCGCAGCTCGGGCCGCCGCTCGGCTTCATCCTCGCCAACGGCCTGTTCCTCGCGCTCATTCTCGGCCTCGGCGAGGCCCCTTTCGTCGCCTGGGCCTGGCGCATCCCGTTCCTGGCCAGCGCCGTCCTGGTCGCGATCGGCCTCTATGTGCGGATGTCGATCGACGAGACGCCGGCGTTCCGCGCCGTCCTCGCGCGCGGCGAGCGGGTCAGGGTTCCGCTGGTCGCGGTCCTGCGCGGCTGCTGGCGGCCGCTGATCCAGGGTTCGCTGTCGATCGTGGTCTGCTATGCGCTGTTCTACATATCGACGGTGTTCGCGCTCGGCTATGGCGTGAACGCACGGCATATTCCGCGCACCGACTTCCTCGCGATGCTCTGTCTCGCCGCGCTGTTCATGGCGGTGGCGACGCCGCTCTCGGCGGCGCTCGCCGACCGGATCGGCCGTCGCCCGGTCCTGCTCGGCGCGAGCGCGCTGGCGGGGCTCGCGGGCTTCGCGCTGCCGGCGCTGCTCGGCGGCGGTCCGACCGCGACCCTGCTGTTCCTCTGCCTCGCGCTCGGCGTCATGGGCCTGACCTTCGCCCCGCTCGGCGCGCTGCTGCCCGAGCTGTTCCCGACCCCGCTCGCCTATACCGGCGCCTCGAGCGCCTATAATCTCGGCGGCATACTCGGGGCTTCGCTCGCGCCCTATCTCGCCCAGCTGCTGCTCGACCGGGGCGGGCTGCGGTGGGTCGGCTACTACCTCGTGCTGGCCGCCGCGATCAGCTTTCTCAGCGTGCTCAGCATGAAAGAGACGGGAAGGGGCTGACCGGGCGATGTCGAGCGCCAGCGTCGATCCCTTCACCCTCGACGTCGTCCAACGGCTCGCCGAGACGCTCAGGCGAACCCGCGGATCGATCGCGCCCGGCGCCTCAGAGATAGCCCGCCAGCTCGTTGGCCGATTCCTCGGGCTTGCGCTCGAGATTGAACGCCTCGACGAATCTGCCCTTCGCATCCATGAGATAGACGATCGAGCTGTGATCCATTCCATAGCCGCCGTTCTCCGCAGGCCCCTTGCGGGCGTAGACGCGATAGGCCTTCTCGACCTTCGCGATCGCCTCCACGTCGCCGGAAAGGCCGATGATGCGCGGATCGAAACTGTCGAGATAGTCCTTCAGCGACTGGGCGCTGTCGCGCTCGGGATCGATCGTGATGAACAGCGCGCGCACCGGCTTGCCCGGCAGTTTGGCGAGCACGTCCGACATTTGCGCGAGCGTCGTCGGGCAGATGTCGGGGCAATGCGTGTAACCGAAATAGACGAGGAACGGCTCGCCCTTCATGTCGGCGTCGGTGACGATGCGCCCGTCGGGGCCCTGGAGGGCGAACGGGCCGCCGATCAGCGCCGCCGCCGAGCCGGGCTGCTGCCGCCACAGCGGATACAGGGCGATGCCGGCGATTGCGAGGACGGCGATTCCCGCCGCGAGCGCCGCGATCCAGCGTCGCTCGGCGGCGGGCGGTGCGTCGGGGACGGGCGCGGCGGCGTTCAAGGCGGCTCCAAGGCGTCGGAGGGACCGGATCATCGAACCGAAATACAGCCAAAACGGGGCCGTCGCCAGCCGCCGGGACTCCTTGGAGCCGATAGGCCGCCGCTATCGCCCCGGCCGCTCCACGCCGCTCGCTGTCGCTATTGCGCCATGTGGGATATCCTCGCGCGCCGGAATGCGCCAGCGCGGCCGCGCGAGGCGAGCCGTCGGCCGATGGGGGCAAGCCTCGATGGTGCTGCGCCAGCTCGAATATCTCGTCGCGCTCGCGCGCGAACGCCATTTCGGCCGCGCCGCGCTCGCCTGCAACGTCTCGCAGCCGACGCTCTCCGCCGCGATCCGCCAGTTGGAGGAGGAACTGGGCGCGCCGATCGTCGAGCGCGGCCACAAGTTCCACGGCCTCACCGTCCAGGGACGGATGGCCGTCGAATACGCCCACCGGATCCTGGCCGAAGCCGACGGGATGCGCGCGAGCCTGCGCGACATGGACAAGGGCCTGACCGGCCGGTTGCGGCTCGGCGCCATTCCGACGGCGCTGCCGTTCGTTTCCCAGCTCTCCGGGCCGTTTCACGCGCGCTATCCCAACGTGCGCGTGACCGTGCTGTCTCAGACGTCGCAGGAGATCCAGCGCGGCATCGACGATTTCGCGCTCGACGCCGGCCTCACCTATCTCGACAACGAGCCGCTCGAACACGTGCTGGCCAAGCCGATCTATCAGGAGGAATATGTCTTCCTGACGCCGGCTTCCGGGCCCTTTGGGCAGCGCCGCAAGATCAGCTGGAAGGAGGCGGCGGGCGCGGCGCTCTGCCTGTTGACCCCGGACATGCAGAACCGGCGCATCATCGACGGGATTTTCCGCTCGGTCGACGCCCAGCCGACCCCTTCGGTGGAAACCAATTCGATCTTCAACCTCTGCGCGCACGCCAGCTTTGGACCCTGGTCGGCGATCGTGCCGCGCCAGCTCCTGCAATTCTTCGGCATTCCGCGCCAGACCTGCGCGCTGGAGCTCGTCGAGCCGAGCGCGCGCCGCACGATCGGCCTCATCATGTCCGACCGTCGGCCGGCGTCGCCGCTCGCGCGCAACCTGTTCGCGATGGAAATTCCCGCCGACATCGGCAGTCTCATTCTGCCGCCGCTCGCACAGGCGGAGATGGTACACGTTTGATAGAGGATTTCTATCATATATTCGGAAGGTTCGATTTGAATTGCGCAGCGGCCTGGACGATTCTGCGGTTCGCCGCGACGGCTTGACGGCCGCTCGCCGGCCGGGAGGTCGTGATGAACGGCAAGGCGCCCTGGGACGTCGCGTTGGCGGCCGGGATCATCGAGGAAAACAGCGCCCGGCAAGGAGCGGCGCTGCCGATCCTCCATGCGTTGCAGCGCCGCTTCGGCTACGTCGACCGCGCCGCAATTCCCCTGATCGCCGAGGCGCTCAACCTGTCGAGGGCGGAAGTGCACGGCGTCATCGGCTTCTATCATGATTTTCGAGCGGCCCCGATCGACGGCGACGTCCTGAAGCTCTGCCGCGCCGAGGCCTGCCAGGCGATGGGCTGCGAGGATCTCGTCGCTCATCTCGCGGCCGTCCACCGCATCCGTCCCGACCACCCCGACCCCGGCGCGCGACTTCAGGTCGAGACTGTCTATTGCCTGGGCAATTGCGCGCTCTCGCCCGCCGCCCTGCTGAACGACGAACCCGTCGGGCGGCTCGATCGGGCGCGCATCGACGCAATCGTGCGCGACGGCGCGACATTCGCGCCATGAGCGTGACCGTCTACGTCCCCGGCGATTCAGCGGCGCTTTCGGTCGGCGGCGGGCGTGTCGCGGCGGCGATCGCCGGGGAAGCGCAGCGGCGAGGCCTCGATATCTCTCTCGTGCGCAACGGTTCGCGCGGCCTGTTCTGGCTGGAGCCTCTGGTTGAGGTCGAAACGGCGCGCGGACGCGTCGGCTATGGTCCGGTATCGCCGGGCGACGTCGCCTCGCTTTTCGACGTCGGCTTCCTCGACGGCGTCGATCACCCCAAGTCGCTCGGAAAGGTCGAGGAACTCCCATTTCTGAAAAACCAGCAGCGCCTGCTGTTCGCGCGCTGCGGAATCGTCGATCCCCTGTCGATCGAGGACTATCGCCGGCACGGCGGCCTGCAGGGCCTGGAGCGCGCCGTTGCGATCGGGCCCGCGGCGATCGTCGAGGAGGTCGTCGCCTCCGGCCTGCGCGGACGCGGCGGCGCCGGCTTTCCCACCGGGATCAAATGGCGCACGGTCGCCGCCGCCGCCGCCGACCAGAAATATGTCGTGTGCAACGCCGACGAGGGCGACAGCGGCACGTTCGCCGACCGCATGCTGATGGAGGGCGATCCGTTCGTGCTGATCGAGGGGATGGCGATCGCGGGAATTGCCGCGGGCGCGACCAAGGGCTTCATCTACATACGCTCGGAATATCCGCACGCCATTGGCATGTTCGAGGCGGCGATCGGGATCGCGCGCCGGGAGGGCCTGCTCGGCCCGCGCGTGCTCGGCTCGCGCTACGGCTTCGACATCGAGACCCGGAGCGGCGCCGGCGCCTATATCTGCGGCGAGGAGACCTCGCTTCTCGAGAGCCTCGAGGGCCGGCGCGGCCAGGTGCGCGCCAAACCGCCGCTGCCGGCGATCCGGGGCCTGTTCGGCGAGCCGACGGTCATCAACAACGTCCTGTCGTTCGCCTCGACGCCGTGGATCCTGACCCATGGCGGCAAGGCCTACGCCGGACACGGCATGGGCCGCTCGCGCGGCACGCAGCCGTTCCAGCTCGCCGGCAACATCCGCTGCGGCGGGCTCGTCGAACTCGCCTTCGGCGCGACGATCCGGCGGCTGGTCGAGGATTTCGGCGCCGGCACGCGGTCGGGGCGCAAGTTGCGCGCCGTGCAGGTCGGCGGGCCGCTCGGCGCCTATTTCCCCGACCGTCTGCTCGACACGCCGCTCGACTACGAGGCGATGCTCGCTGCCGGCGGGATGCTCGGCCATGGCGGCATCGTCGTCTTCGACGAGAGCGTCGATCTCGCCCGCCAGGCGCGGTTCGCGTTCGAATTCTGCGCCAGGGAGAGCTGCGGCAAATGCACGCCGTGCCGGATCGGTTCGACCCGCGGGGTCGAGACGGTCGACCGGATCGTCGCCGGCGTCGCGCGCGCCCAGAATCTCGAACTGCTGCGCGACCTCTGCACGGTGCTGACCGACGGCTCGCTGTGCGCGCTCGGCGGCCTGACGCCGCTGCCCGTGCTCAGCGCGCTCGACCATTTCGGCGAGGATTTCACGGCCGCTCCCGCCCACGCGGCGGCGGAATAGGAGATTTCGATGGCGCTGCTTTGCGAACTCGACACGGGCACGCCGATCCGCGTCGGCGCTCCGTCGGTGACGCTGACGATCGACGGGCAGAGCGTCAGCACGCCTGCGGGGACTTCGGTGATGGCCGCCGCGGCGAGCATGGGCACGCAGATCCCGAGGCTCTGCGCGACCGACATGCTGGAGGCGTTCGGCTCGTGCCGGCTATGCCTCGTCGAGATCGAGGGCCGCAAGGGGACGCCCGCCTCATGCACGACTCCGGTCGAGGCCGGCATGGTCGTGAAGACCCAGACCCCGCGCCTCGCCAAATTGCGGCGCGGCGTGATGGAGCTCTATATTTCCGACCACCCGCTGGACTGCCTGACCTGCAGCGCCAACGGCGATTGCGAATTGCAGACCCAGGCCGGCGTCGTCGGCCTGCGCGACGTGCGCTATGGCTATTCCGGCGCCAATCACCTCGAGAATCCCACCGATTCCTCCAATCCCTATTTCACTTTCGAGTCCTCAAAGTGCATCGTATGCTCGCGCTGCGTGCGCGCCTGCGAGGAGGTCCAGGGCACGTTCGCGCTGACGATCGAAGGCCGCGGCTTCGGCTCGAAGGTCTCGCCGGGCGGGACCGACTTCTTCGGTTCGGAATGCGTCTCCTGCGGCGCCTGCGTGCAGGCCTGCCCGACGGCGACGCTCAACGAGAAGAGCGTGATCGCGGCGGGAACGCCCGAGCATTCGATCGTCACCACCTGCGCCTATTGCGGCGTCGGTTGCGCGTTCAAGGCCGAGATGAAGGGCGAGGAGGTCGTCCGTATGGTCCCCTACAAGGCGGGCAAGGCCAACGAAGGCCATTCCTGCGTCAAGGGCCGCTTCGCCTACGGCTATGCGACCCACAAGGACCGCGTCACCAAGCCGATGATCCGCGCCGCCGTCGCCGATCCCTGGCGCGAAGTCTCCTGGGACGAGGCGATCGGCCATGCCGCCGCCGAATTCAGGCGGCTGCAGGCGAAATACGGCCGCGATTCGATTGGCGCGATCAGCTCCTCGCGCTGCTCCAACGAAGAGGTGTTTCTCATCCAGAAGCTGGTGCGCGCCGGCTTCGGCAACAACAACGTCGACACCTGCGCACGCGTCTGCCACTCGCCGACCGGCTACGGCCTCAAGCAGACCTTTGGCACGTCCGCGGGCACGCAGGACTTCAAGTCGGTCGACAAGGCCGACGTCATCATGGTGATCGGCGCCAATCCGACCGACGCCCATCCGGTCTTCGCCTCGCGGATGAAGAGGCGGCTGCGCGCCGGCGCGCGGCTGATCGTCGTCGATCCGCGCCGCATCGATCTCGTCGAATCCCCGCATGTGAAGGCCGACCATCATCTGCCGCTGCGTCCGGGCTCGAACGTCGCGGTCATCAACGCGCTCGCCCATGTGGTCGTCACCGAGGGGCTCGTCGACGAGGCGTTCGTGCGCGAACGCTGCGATCCCGCCAATTTCGAATCCTGGGCGCGGTTCATCGCCCAGGAGCGCAATTCGCCCGAGGCGACCGCCGCCGCCTCCGGCGTCGATCCCGGCGCGCTGCGGGCGGCCGCGCGGCTCTACGCGACCGGCGGCAATGGCGCGATCTATTATGGACTCGGCGTCACCGAGCACAGCCAAGGCTCGACCATGGTCATGGGCATGGCCAATCTCGCGATGGCGACGGGCAACGTCGGCCGCGAAGGCGTCGGGGTGAATCCGCTGCGCGGGCAGAACAACGTCCAGGGTTCGTGCGACATGGGTTCATTCCCTCACGAATTCTCCGGCTATCGCCACGTCTCGGACGACGCGACGCGCGAGACGTTCGAGCATCTGTGGGGCGTGCCGCTTTCGCGAGAGCCCGGCCTGCGCATCCCCAACATGATGGACGAGGCGGTCGAGGGGTCGTTCAAGGGCTTGTACGTGCAGGGCGAGGACATCGCCCAGTCCGATCCCGACACCCAGCACATCGCGGCGGGCCTGCGCGCGATGGAATGCGTCATCGTCCAGGATCTGTTCCTCAACGAGACCGCGCGCTACGCCCATGTCTTCTTCCCCGGCTCGTCCTTCCTGGAAAAGGACGGCACCTTCACCAACGCCGAGCGGCGCATCAGCCGGGTGCGCAAGGCGATGGCGCCGCTCGCCGGCAAGGCCGACTGGGAGACGACGATCGCCTTCGCCGCCGCGCTCGGCGTGCCGATGGACTATTCCCACCCCTCGGAGATCATGGACGAAGTCGCGCGGCTGACGCCGAGCTTCGCCGGCGTGTCCTACGCGAGGCTCGACGAGCTCAATTCGATCCAGTGGCCGTGCAACGAAGCCGCGCCGACCGGCACGCCGATCATGCATGTCGACCGTTTCGTGCGCGGCAGCGGACAGTTCATGCTGACCGAATTCGTCGCCACCGAAGAGCGCGCGGGGCCGCGCTTCCCGCTGCTGCTGACGACCGGGCGCATCCTGTCGCAATACAACGTCGGCGCGCAGACCCGGCGCACCGCCAACAATGTCTGGCACGAGGAGGACGTGCTGGAGATCCACCCGTCCGACGCGGAGAGCCGAGGGGTTCGCGACGGCGATCTCGTCTCCCTGCAGAGCAGGGTCGGCGAAATCGCGCTGCACGCGAAGATTTCGGAACGGATGCAGCCCGGCGTCGTCTATACCACCTTCCATCACGCCGAGACCGGCGCCAATGTCGTGACGACCGAATTTTCGGACTGGGCGACCAATTGCCCGGAATACAAGGTGACGGCGGTGCAGGTGCGACGGACGAACCATTATTCCGATTGGCAGGAGAAGGACCGCGAGGAGGCATTCTCGCTGCGTCGCATCGCCCTGGGGCTGGCCGATGCGGCAGAGTGACGAATCGCCGTCGGCGGCGATCGCGGCGCGCGAATACAGCTATGAGCGCGGCGCGGTCGGAGGGCCGACGGCGAGGCCCGTCGCGGTCGAGATCGCGGTCAATATCCTGTTCGGCGGCGTGCCCTTCGCGGTGATGATGACGACCCCAGGGGATCTCGAGGATTTCGCGACCGGCTTCTCGCTGACCGAAGGGATCGTCGAGCGGGTCGGGGATATAAGGGGCATCGAGATCGCGCGCGCCGAGCGCGGGCTGACGCTGAACGTCGCGCTCGCCGGCGAGCGGATGAGCGCGCATCTGGCGCGCGGCCGCGCGATGTCGGGGCGCACCGGGTGCGGCCTGTGCGGCATCCAGGATCTCGCCGAGCTGCCTGCGCCGCGCGCCAAGCTCGCCCGATCCGAGCCGATCGCGCCCGCGGCGGTGCGCGCGGCGTTGGCCGCGCTCGACCGCAGCCAACCGCTCAACGCCGAGACCCGCGCGGTCCACGCCGCCGCCTGGTGCGACCGCGGGGGCGCGGTCGTCGCGCTGCGCGAGGACGTTGGGCGGCACAATGCGCTCGACAAGCTGATCGGCGCGCTCGCCCGGCGCGGGGTCGACCCCGCCGGCGGATTCATCGTGATCACCAGCCGCTGCTCGTTCGAGATGGTCGCCAAGGCCCTCGCGTTCGGCGCTTCGACCCTGGTCGCGCTGTCAGCGCCGACGTCGCTCGCCATCGAGCGGGCGCGGGCGAGCGGCCTCGTCCTGATCGCCATCGCGCGGGCCGATCATGCCTTGATCTTCAACGACCCTGGCGCTGTGGCCGGCGGGGGGCTCGCGGCGTGAGCGGGACCAAGATCGCCAAGCTCGTCCAGATGGCCAACCAGATCGGCGACTATTTCAGCGCGATGCCCAAGGACGAAGCCGCGAACGGCGCGGCCGAACATCTGCGGCTCTATTGGACGCCCGGGATGATCGGGGAAATCGTCGCCCACGCGGCGGCCGGACATTCCGATCTCAATTCTACGGCCGCCGAGGCGGTCGCCAAACTCAGGGACCGGCGCGGCGACTGAACATTCGTCGCGCGATCGCGACGAGGCGGGCCCGGACGGGACCCGGCCTCGAAAAAGGGCAGGGGTGGAAACAGATGACGACTTTTGATTTGGCTGGGCCCAAGGGATCCGCCGTCGGGCTTCTCGACCGGGCGAGGACCATCGCGCGGCCCGGGTTCAACCGGTGGCTCGTGCCGCCCGCCGCGCTGGCGATCCATTTGTGCATCGGCATGGCGTATGGCTTCTCGGTGTTCTGGGTCCCGTTGGGCCGTATGGTCGCGGCGGCGACCGGCGCCGCCAAGCCGGTCGCCTGCCCGGGCGACGCGACGACCTTCTCCGGCAAGCTCGGCATCACCGGTCACGCGCTGTTCGCCACCGATTGCGATTGGACGCAGTTCGATCTCGGCTGGATGTTCACGCTGTTCTTCGTCGTGCTCGGATCCTCGGCCGCTCTCTGGGGCGGCTGGCTCGAGCGCGAGGGACCGCGCAAGGCGGGCTTCGTCGCCGCGCTGTGCTGGTCCGGCGGCCTGGTCATCTCCGCCGGCGGCGTCTATCTCCACCAGCTCTGGATCATGTGGCTCGGCTCGGGCGTCATCGGCGGCGTCGGCCTCGGGCTCGGCTATATTTCTCCGGTCTCGACGCTGGTGAAATGGTTTCCCGACCGGCGCGGGATGGCGACGGGCATGGCGATCATGGGCTTCGGCGGCGGCGCCATGATCGGCTCGCCGCTGGCGACCTGGCTGATGAACCAGTTCAGGACCACGACCAGCGTCGGCGTCTGGGAAACGTTCCTGATCATGGCGGCGATCTACTTCGTCTTCATGGTCGGCGGCGCGTTCGGCTATCGGATACCGCCGACGGGATGGCGCCCCGAGGGCTGGACCGCGCCAACCACCCGACGCGCGATGATCGCCCACGGCGATGTCGCGCTCGCCCACGCGCATCGCACGCCCCAGTTCTGGCTGATCTGGATCGTGCTGGTGACCAACGTGTCGGCTGGCATCGGCGTCATCGGGGCGGCTTCGCCAATGCTGCAGGAGACGTTCGGGGGCGCGCTGTTCGGCGATCATTCGGTCGGCTTCGCGCAATTCACCGACGATCAGCGAAGGCTCGCCGCGGCGGTCGCGACCGGCTTCGTCGGCCTGTTCTCGCTGTTCAACATCGCGGGGCGGTTCTTCTGGGCTTCGCTCTCCGATCGGCTCGGGCGCCGGACGACGTATTTCGTGTTCTTCATTCTCGGCATCCTCTGCTACGGATCGCTGACGACGCTCGCCAATTTGTCCCTGCTGGGGCTATTCGCGGCCGTGGTCTGCGTGATCGCTTCAATGTACGGCGGTGGCTTTGCGACGGTGCCGGCCTATCTCGCCGACATGTTCGGCGTGCATTACGTCGGCGCCATCCACGGGCGGCTGCTGACCGCGTGGTCGACCGCCGGTATCGTCGGGCCGGTGCTGGTCAACTATCTTCACGATTCGCGCGTCGCCGGCGGCGTGCCGCGCGATCATGTCTATGACGCGATCTTCTACTGGCTCGTCGGGCTTCTCTTCGTCGGGCTGGTCGCCAACTTGCTGATTCGACCGGTCGCCGACAAATGGTTCATCCGGGCCGACGCCGAGGTCGCGGCCGCCGCGCCCGCCGCCGCCCCAGGCGGTTCTTTCGGCATCGGCCTCGGCGGCCTCGATGCGCGCGCGATCGCCGCCTGGGCGACGGTCGTCATTCCTCTGGCGTGGGGGGTCTACATGACGCTGCTGGGCGCGGCGAAGATATTCCAGTAGCGAACCGCTGCCGCGCGGCGGCAGCCGCGCCGCGCCGCGGCGCAATGGGGTCCGCGCCGCATGACGACGGCCGCGGCGCCGACCGGCGCGGTCGGGTGACGGCCGACTTTACTCGGCCACGGCAATCGCGTAGTCCATTGTCGCAATGAGCCCCGGCCCAGCCCATTGCGGCTGGCGCCGGGGTTTGTTTTTTGGGCAAGGAGTTCGCGCGGGATGGCCAACGTGGTCGTGGTCGGCGCCCAGTGGGGCGACGAGGGAAAGGGCAAGATCGTCGACTGGTTGTCGGTGTCCGCCGACGTGATCGTGCGCTTCCAGGGCGGCCATAACGCCGGCCATACGCTGGTGGTCGGCAACAAGGTCTACAAGCTCGCGCTGCTGCCGTCCGGGATCGTGCGCCCCGGCAAAGTATCCGTCATCGGCAACGGCGTCGTGCTCGATCCCTATCATCTGGTTCAGGAAATCGACAAGCTGCGCGGGCAGGGGATCGAGGTGACGCCGGACAACCTCAAGGTCGCGGAAAACGCGCCCCTGATCCTGTCGCTTCATCGCGACCTCGACGCCCACCGCGAATCCGCCGCGACCGCCGGCGTCAAGATCGGCACGACCAAACGCGGCATCGGTCCGGCCTATGAGGACAAGGTCGGCCGGCGCGCGATCCGGCTGATGGATCTCGCCGAGCCCGACGATCTCGACGCCAAGATCGCGCGGCTGCTCGCCCACCACGATCCGCTCTGGCGCGGTCTCGGGCTCGCGCCGCCCGACGCCCAGGCGATCCGCGCGGAGTTGCTGGCGATCGCCCCCAGGGTCCTGCCGTTCATGGCCGCGACCTTCGACATTCTCGATCGCGCCCGGCGCGCGGGTAAGCGGATTCTGTTCGAGGGCGCCCAGGGCGTGCTTCTGGACGTCGACCACGGCACCTATCCCTATGTCACCTCGTCCAATACGGTGGCGGCCAATGCCGCGACGGGCTCGGGCCTCGGGCCGCGCGCGATCGGTTACGTGCTGGGCATCGCCAAGGCCTATACGACGCGGGTGGGCGGCGGCCCGTTTCCGACCGAGCTCGACGACGATGTCGGGCGCCTCATCGGCCAGCGCGGCAGTGAATTCGGCACCAACACGGGCCGGCCGCGCCGCTGCGGCTGGTTCGACGCCGTGCTCGTGCGACAATGCGTCAAGATCTCGGGAATCGACGGCATAGCGCTGACCAAGCTCGACATCCTCGACGGCTTCGAGGAAATCAAGGTGTGCACGCATTATCGCATAGACGGCGCAGAGATCGACTATCTCCCCGCCGCGCAGGGCGCCCAGATGCGGGTCGAACCGGTCTATGAGACGATCGAGGGCTGGCGGGGGACGACCGGCGGCGCACGCTCCTGGGCTGATCTGCCCGCGCAGGCGATAAAATATGTCCGGCGCATCGAGGAGTTGATCGGGGCCCCGGTCGCCCTGCTGTCGACGAGTCCGGAACGAGAAGATACGATTCTCGTGCATGATCCGTTCAGAGACTAATTCGGCGATCGCCCGCACGAATATCCAAGGAGCGACCGGGACCGAACATGGCTGACTATTACCCGCTGCTCGCCAAAGCCTTGGCCAACCTGCCGACCCGAACGGCGTCCACGGCTCGCCGCGCGATCTACGAGCGGGCGCGCAAGGCGTTGATCGGGCAGCTGCGCTCGATCCAGCCGGCGATGGCCGAGGGCGACATCGCCAACGAGGATGCTGCGCTGGACAAGGCGATAGCGCGTCTGGAAGCCGAATATGAGGCGCAGCTGGCGACGGCCGGGGCCCCGCACTGGCCCCCGGCCGCGACCCCGGCGTCGGCGGCCGCCGCACAGAAGCCGGCGCCGGTGGCGCGGCCGACCCCCGCCGCCGCGCCGCGGCCCCAGCCGCCGCCCGCCGCCCGACCGACCGCCTCAAATCCGCCCGCCGTCCCGGAACCGCCGCCGAAGGCGCCGACCGCGCCGCGGCGCCCCGCGATGGGCCAGTCGACTCCCGCCGCTCCGGCTGCAGCGCCCGCGCCTGCTCCGGTGCGCGCCGAGCCGTTGATCGGATCAGAACGGGCGCCGGGCGGGGTGGGCCGGTCGCTGCCCGCCCCGCCGGTCGCGGTGGAGCGCGCCTCGCCCGCCGACGACCACGGCCATGCTCCGCCGGTCGCCGCTTCGCCGCCGGTCGCCGCCGGCCTTGCGCCGCTGCGCGCCGACGGCGACAGTGGACGGCCGAGCGCGCCCGGGCGCCCGCCGCCGCCGCGCCGGAATCCCTCGGCCTTCGTGGCGCTCATCGCGTTTCTCGGCGTTGCCGCGATCGCCCTGGCCGCCTACCTCTGGAAGGAGCAGCCGCGCGATCTGGGGATCCGGGCGCCCGACGAATCGGCCGACACGACGGGGGCGGCCGGGCAGAACAAAATCGCGCGGCGGATCGGCGCCGGCGACGAGGGCGAACCCAAGCCGGCGGCGGAGGAGACGCCGATTCCGACTGTTCCGGTGCCGGTCACCGCGGTGCCCGTCGCCCCGACGCCCCCGCCCGCTCCCGCCGCCCCGGCGGCGAGCCAGGTCCCGGCGCCGGGCGCCGCCGCGCCGGAGGCGAAGCCTGCGCCGCCCCAGCGCGTGGCCGAGAACGCTGCGCCCGCGGCCGTCCTGCCCGCGAGCTCGCGCGCCGCGATGCTGATCGGCGTGCAGAACGATCCCAAGCCGCTCGTCGATCTGGGCAGCGCGCTCTGGTCGATAATTCCGGCGACGTCCGGGCAGCCGTCGACGCTCGCGGTCCGGATCGAGGTCGAGATTCCCGACGCGAAAATGCACGTGACGGTGACGATCCGGAAGAATGCGGATCCAGGCCTGCCAGCCACCCACACGATCGATCTGCGCGCGACCTTCGCGGACGGCGCCGAGATCAAGGGGATCCAGGATCTCGCGCTGCCGCAATTGCGCAGGGCGGACGCGACCTCGGGCGACGCCCTGTCGGGCGTGAAGGTCAAGATCAGCGACGGCTATTATCTGATCGGCCTGACCCGTTCGGATGCGGATGCGGCGCATAATCTGGGACTTCTCGCGGCGCGGACCTGGTTCGATTTTCCGATGCTGCTCACCGACGAGAGGATCGCCAAGCTGACATTCGAGAAGGGCGATACCGGCGATCGGGTCATGGCTCAGGCGCTCGACGCCTGGAAATGACCGATGGCCGTTCGCCCGACCGTGTCAGAGCGTCTCGTTGCGTTCGTCGTCCTTGGCTTCGTGGCGCATCACCAGCGGCGCCTGGGCGAGCGCGAACAGCACCGTCAGGGGCAGGATGCCGAAGGTCTTGAACCCGACCCAGACGCCGGTCGTCTGGGTGCGCCAGATGATCTCGTTCAGCGCCGCCAGCCCGACGAAGAACAACGCCCAGCGCCAGGTGAGCTTGCGCCATCCCTCGGCGGTGACGTTCAGCGCGCCGTCGAACAGGACCGGCAGCAGCGGCCGGTCGAAGGCGAGTCCGCCGATCAGCGCGCCGCCGAACAGCAGGTAGAGCGCGGTCGGCTTCATCTTGATGAACGTCTCGTCGTGGAAGAAGAAGGTCAGCGAGCCGAAGATCACGACGATGATCGCCGTGACCAGCGGCATGATCGGGATGCGCCGCAGCAGCGCGTAGGAGACGCCGAGCGTCACGATCACGCTGACCATCATCACGGCGGTAGCCTCCAGAAGAGGCGTCATGGGCACGCCGAGTATCAGCAATCCGGCCGGCTCTTTGGAGGCCAACGAATAAGCCCCGAAAAACAGGACGAGCGGTCCCAGCTCAAGCACTAACTTGAGGATCGGATTGATGGTCCTTTTTTTTGCTTTAAGCGTGGCTTGGCCGTTGGTCATCAAGCCTCTCTCCGATTGCCAGTACTCGACTTTTTGGGAGCGGATGAATGCGCGCCGCTCAATCGTCGGCGCCCGCGATCGCCCGCGCGAAATCGCCGGCGGCGAAAGGTTCGAGATCCTCGACGCTCTCGCCGACGCCGATGAAATGGATGGGCAGGGCGAACTTCCCGGCGATCGCGACCAGAATCCCGCCGCGCGCGGTGCCGTCGAGCTTGGTCATCACGAGGCCGGTGACGCCTGCCACCCGCCCGAAAATCTCGACCTGATTCAGCGCGTTCTGGCCGACGGTGGCGTCGAGCACCAGCAGCACGGCGTGCGGCGCATCGGGGTCGACCTTCTTCATGACGCGGATCACCTTCTCGAGCTCGCCCATCAGTTCGCTCCTGTTTTGCAGGCGTCCCGCCGTGTCCATCATCAGGATGTCCGAACCGTCCGCGCGCGCCGCATTGATCGCGTCGAAGGCGAGGCCGGCGGCGTCGGCGCCCTGCTCGCGCGCGACGAGGCCGGCGCCGACGCGCGCGGCCCACAGGCGCAACTGTTCGATCGCAGCGGCTCGGAACGTGTCGCCCGCCGCCAGCGTGACCTTCAGCCCTTCTGCGGCGAATTTCGCCGCGAGCTTGCCGATCGTCGTCGTCTTGCCCGACCCGTTGACCCCGACCACCAGGATGACGAAGGGCTTGCGGGTGGGATCGACGACCAGCGGCCGTGCGACCGGACCGAGGATCCGCTCGACCTCGGCGGCGAGGATCGCGCGCACGTCCCGGGGATCGATCGCCTTGTCGTAACGCCCGCGCCCCACCGCCTCGCGGATGCGCGTGGCCGCAGCGACGCCGAGATCGGCCCGGATCAGCACGTCCTCGAGGTCATCGAGCGCCGCCGCGTCGAGCCGGCGCTTGGCGAATATGTCGACGATCCCCTGGCCGATCGAGGCCGAGGAGCGCGACAGCCCGTCGGTCAGCCGGGACAGCCAGCTTCGCGTCGACGGCCCGCGTTCCGGCGCGGCCGCCTCGGCCGGTCCGGCGCGCAAAAACAGCCGTCGCAGCACGCCGGGCTTGATCTTGTTCGCGTCGTCGTCGTCCGATGTCATGCGTCCTTCCGACGTCCGGCGCGCGCCCGATGACAGACGTCGCGAGCTGGCGGGCTTCCGCAGGCTTGGCGCGCAGACTCCGCTGGGCTAGCTATTGGGTCATGACGCCGGAAGAAACAAGAGCGCGCCTGCTCTATCGCGACGGGCTGATGCTCGTGCTCGACAAGCCGGCGGGCATAGCCGTCCACAGGGGCCCGAAGGGCGGGGCGAGCCTCGAGGACGATTTCGACGCGCTGCGATTCGGCCTGCCGCGCAATCCCGCCCTCGCCCATCGGCTCGATCGGGAGACGGCGGGCTGCCTCGTGCTCGGGCGCCACCACAAGGCGCTCGAAAGACTCGGACTTCTGTTCAAGCAGGGCCGGATCGGGAAGACCTACTGGGCGATCGTGGAGGGCGGGCCGGCGGAGCCGAGCGGTATGATCGACCTGCCGCTCGGCCGGCTCGATCCGGCGCGCGGATGGTGGATGAAGGTGGATCCGGACGGCGCGCCGTCGCAGACGCGATGGACGGTCGCCGGACGCGGCGAGCTCGCCGGCCGCGCGGTCGCCTGGCTCGAACTCGAGCCGCTGACGGGCCGCACCCATCAATTGCGAGTCCATTGCGCCGCGCGAGGCTGGCCGATCGTCGGCGACTCGGTCTATGGAGCGGCGCCGCGCGACTGGGACGTCGCCGGGATGCCGGGCCTGCAACTGCTGGCGCGTCGCGTCGCAATTCCGCTGGCGCAGGCAAGGCCCGCGATCGTCGTCGAGGCGCCGGCGCCCGCCCATATGCTGGCCGCGTTGAAGGCCTGCGGCTACCCCGGCGAGCCGCCGCGCGCGCCGGCGAGATCCGCCGCGCCCGGGCCGCTTGCGACATAGGCGCGCGCCCGCCGGCGGCGGAGTGGACGCCGTCCCGCCCCTCTTCCAGCGTCGGGCGCAACCCTGTATAGAGCCGGCTGGCAGACGCTGGTCGCGCGTTCACGCCGCAGGCTTCCTCATGAGATCGGTCCCCGATGCAACAAGCGGCGCCCGGCGCTGACGCGCCCGCGGCGCTCGGCCGCGAGGCCGCCGCCGTTCATCGCCCGGGCAACTTCTGGCTGCTGGCCCTCGGCTCGGTCGGCGTCGTGTTCGGCGACATCGGCACCAGTCCGCTCTATGCGCTGCAGACCTGCCTGTCCCACATCAAGGACGGCGGCATTGCGCCGTTCGAGGTCATCGGCGTCGTCTCGCTGATCGTCTGGGCGCTCGTCGTCACCGTGACCGCCAAATACGTCCTGTTCCTGATGCAGGCGGACAACAAGGGCGAGGGCGGAATCCTCTCGCTGATGGCGCTCGCGCAGAGCGCGCTCGGCAAGCGTACGGTGCTGATCTTCTTCCTCGGGGTCGCCGGCTCGGCGCTGTTCTCGGGCGACGCGATCATCACGCCGGCCATTTCCGTCCTGTCTGCGCTCGAAGGCCTGAAGCAGATATCGCCCAATCTGGCTCCTTTCGTCCTGCCGGCGACGATCGTGATCCTGATCGTACTGTTCCTGGTGCAGAGCCGCGGCACCGCGGGCATGGCGGCCTTCTTCGGCCCGATCATGACGGTCTTTTTTGTGACGATCGCGGCGCTCGGAGCGACCCATATCGGCGAAGCCACCGAAATCCTCTCGGCGCTGAATCCCGTGCACGGCGTGTTCTTCCTCACCAGCCACGGGGCCATCGGCTTCGTCGTGCTCGGCAGCGTATTCCTGGCGGTGACCGGCGGCGAGGCGCTCTACGCCGACATGGGCCATTTCGGCCGCATGCCGATCCAGCTTTCCTGGCTCCTGCTGGTCCTGCCCGCGCTGATCCTGAACTACCTGGGCCAGGGCGCGCATATCATCGCTTTCTCGGCGGCGGCCGAGGACCCCTATTACTTGCTGGCCCCGGTTTGGGCGCTGATTCCCCTCGTCATCCTGTCGACCGTCGCGACGGTCATCGCGAGCCAGGCCGTCATCACCGGCGCTTTCTCGCTTGCGCGCCAGGCAATCCAGCTCGGCCTGTTGCCGCGGCTCGACATCGTCCACACGTCAGACACGCTCGAAGGGCAATTGTTCATACCGCGCGTGAACCGGGTTCTGCTGTTCGGCGTGCTCGCGCTGGTGCTGATGTTCCGCTCCTCCGACGCACTCGCCAACGCCTACGGCATCGCGGTGTCCGGAACCATGGTGGCGACCACCGCGCTCGCCTTCTTCGTCGTCTGGCGCATGTGGCGCTGGCCGCTGTGGGGCGCGCTCGCCCTGGTCGCGGGATTCCTCTCGGTGGACGTCAGCTTCCTCATCGCCAATCTGAGCAAGGTGCTCGAGGGCGGCTGGGTGCCTCTGCTGCTGGGCGCGACATCATTCACGCTGATGTGGACCTGGGCGCGCGGCAGCGCGATCCTGTCCACCAAGACCCATCGCGATTCCATCCCGATGATCGATCTCATCAAGATGCTCGCCAAGTCCAAACCGGTGCGCGTGCCGGGCACCGCGATCTTCCTGACCAACGATCCGGAATCGGCGCCGTCGTCCTTCATGCACAATCTCAAGCACAACAAGGTCGTCCACGAGCGCGTCGTGATGATGTGCGTGCGCACCGAAACCTCGCCGCGCGTGCCCGCCAAGGCGCGCTTCGAGGTCAAGACCTTGTCGCCCGATTTCCTGCAGGTGACGCTTCACTACGGCTACATGGAATCGCCGCGCATTCCCGATGCGCTGGCCGTCATGCGCAAGTCCGGCCTGAAGTTCGACATCATGACGACGTCGTTCTTCGTCGGACGCCGCACGCTCAAGCCCTCTTCGCATTCGGGCATGCCGGGATGGCAGGACAAGCTGTTCATCGCGATGACCAAGCAGGCGGCGAGCGCCCCGGACTTCTTCCAGATTCCCTCGGACCGCGTCGTGGAGCTCGGCGCCCAGATGAAGGTCTGACGCGCCGGGGCGCGCTACTCCGGCGGGCGCGACTGGTTGCTGAACGGCGATGAGGTCGGGATCCGGATCTTGACGAAGCCGACATGCGCGGCGCCATGACAGGCGTTGCAGGCCACCTTCAGCCGTTCGAACGCCCGCTCGAAGTCCGTCCGGCTACGCGCCGCGATCGCCTTGCCGATGTCCGCGAGCGGCGGCGCGCAGCCCTCGCGCACCGGCTGGGCGAACGGCGCGTCGCCGACCGTCTGATCGAACTTCGCCGCCGTGTCGAGACTGTCGACGATCTGTCGGGCTTCGTATCTGGCGGGATCCCAGTTGCCGAGGCTGCCGGCGAACCAGAGCTTGAAATGGCGCAACTGGGTCTGTCCCGTGATGTCGCCGATGGTCGGCAGATAGGCCGGCGCGGACTTGACTGGCCGGTCCGGCGCGCTCGCCGGGCCTTGGATCGCTGCGGTCGCGAAGACGAGAGCCAAGAGCGGCCCGACGCATTTCACGGCGCGCCCACCGAGTCGAACCGGCGCGCGCAGGATCGGCGCCGCGGCGGCCGCCCAGCGGGTCGCCGGGCCTCGACCACGGATCGCCTCGATCGTCTCCGTCGTGCTTCCCCCATGCGAAGCCGCGGCAACCGGCCGATGACGCATAGCGCCTCCGGGCGCGGGCCCGGTTGATCCTGATCAAGCCGATGCGACGAGCGCCCTGCGCCGCGCCGGAACGCTTCTGGAGCCGGGGGACGCGCGCGCATCGCGCTCGGCCGGCTCGATTGGCGCAGGAGATCGGCACGGCGGCGGCGCGCTTTCGCCGTGACAAATCGTGGGCCGGTCAGGTCGCCGCCGGGCCGCGCTCCGAGACGCATTCGCGTGTTCGACTGCGCTCGAGGCGTCCCGGATCAGGCGGCGCTGGGCGCGAACGCTCGACTTCGCGGGGCGGCGGAGCGACCTCCCGCGCGCCGGGTCGCTTCACCGGGTCTCGCGCGGATTCGGGGCCGATCGGGCGCGGTCATTTCAGATTGCTGGCAACCTCGTTGAAGGTGTTCTGAAGTTGCGTCCCGACGACGGTGATCGCCGCGATGATCGCGATGGCGATCAGCGCGGCGAGAAGGGCGTATTCGACGGCGGTGGCGGCTGTGTCATCGGCGACGAATCGCGTCAGAAGGCTGTCCATTGAAGCAGCTCCGGTTGCAGCGTCCGGGGGGGCTCCGGCGGGAGCCTTCCGCTGGGCGCTCCGCTGAGATAAGCGCGTGGCGGGTTCCACACTGGTTAAGCGGACGCTTTGATTTGAAGCGATGTCGACTGGGTACTAGTACCCAATCCTTTGTCGGTAAACAAATCCGTCTCATTAAATAATATTAGCAAATTCCGCGTGGTCGATTGTCGCGATATTAACAGCGCCGACAGGAAGACGGTTACGTTCCGTTAAGGTAGGCGACGAGCGGGTCGCAGCGTTCCGCTCCGTCGGAAACAAAGGCGATCGAAAAAATGCCGTCAAAGCGCTCGTTGCTCTTGGCCGTCGTGGTCCATGCGTGCCTGTCGGGCGCGAGCGCGGGGGCCTCAACCGCGACCGGCCGCTTGGCCGTCAGCCTGTCCGTGACCGTGACCGGCGGCGCGGCTTCTGCAGGCGCGCGCGGCCTGCCGACCATGGACGGCGCGCTCTCGGTGCGCCGCGACGCGACCACGCCGTACAGCGTCGGGCTCAATCCGGGCGTCGACGCCGCTGCCCTCGTCGGCCATGGCTCGCGCCAGGATGCTGCATACGCCGCCGCTTCCACCAAGGCCCTGACGCCGACCGTCTATGGCCATGCCGCGGGCTCGGCCCGCGGCGCACAGATCGTCGCGATCGTTGTGAACCATCGACGGCTCGCTTTGACCGGCGACACCGGGTGAGGTCGCCAGGCCGAGCCTCCCGACGCCGGTCGGCGCGCGGCTTTGCATGGCGCGCGCGATTGTCCGCCTCCGTCCGACCGCGGTAACCGTTCCCGCCGCTGCAGGGCATTGCCGGCCTCCTGAAGCCCGCGGTCGACAGCCATGGCGCGCTCGACGTGTTCGCCACGCACGGCGCCGATTTCCATCATTCGGGGCTTCGACACGGTGGGGCGCCGTGCGCGCGCAACCGGTCATGGTCGAGGCCGGCAAGGCCGCGATGCGGGCTCGAGCCGATGGAGCCAAGGCCCCCCGCAGCGCCGGCGTGACGGGATGTCGGACCGGGAATCGGCGCCGACAAAAGGGGTCGCCCCGCGCGCTTGTATTATGCGCCCACTAGTTGTGAAACTCGCCGGTGGCGAAAGTTGATTCGCCCAGCCGACATGCGGAGGGGTTCATGATCAGGACGTTGGTCTTCTCGGGCGCCTTTGCGCTCGCGGCCGCGCAGTCGCTGGCCCAGACGAGCGCGCCTGCTCCCGATCAGAGCGCGGCGCCGGCGGTCGGGACCGTCGTTCCGTCCGCTGGCGCGGCGGCGGGGAGCGCCGCGACGCCGACCGCCAAGGAGCTGATCGGCGCCTGCCGCGCCGATGCCCGCGCCAAGGGCCTCAGGGGCGACGCGTTGAAATCGGCGGTTCGCGACTGCGTGGGCGCGCAGCGGCCGAAGCTGGCCGAGCGCATGCAGTGCCGCCAACAGGCCAAGGCGCAGGGCCTGTCGGGCGACGCGGTGAAGGCGGCGGTCAAGACCTGCATGGCCGGCGCGAAGCGATGAACGCTCCGGCGCCGCGCGCGGCTTGATCCTCGTCAAGGCGCGCCGCGCGATTCCAGTCCATGCGACACTCCGGCTCGAGGGGCTTGGATCATGCTGACTCTGCTCGTCTGCGTCGTGCTGCTGCTCGCCGTCACTCCCGGTCTCATGCTCGGGGTCGGCTATGCCGGTCGGTCGATCGCCGTCAGGCGGGGCTTCGCCACGGCAAGGCCGGCAAAGCAAGACGCGTGACGCGGGGCTTGCGCCCGGGTCCGGTTCGCGCCGTCCGCTAGTCGACGATCCCGCCGTTCGCAATCGCCGCGGTGCGCGCGCCCTGGCCTTGCAGCGCATTGGATATCGCGACAGCGTCCGGCGCGATGCGGCCGATCGGATCCTTGCGGCGGCGCAGCCGCGAGATTTCGGGAGGTCGGCTCCCGCTGGCGTGGCGGGCCTGGAAAAAAACGCATCGCCCGTCTGGCTGCCAGCGACGCCCCCGCAGCATGCGCCGGCAGACCAACAGTTTCATGCCCGGGGGGTCGGCGCCGCCGGTGGCGAACTCAGCAGGGAGTCGCGGCTGCGCCAACGCAGCGCACGTGCGCTCGGCGCCGAAGCCAGCCTGGTCGGCGCGTCCCGACGGTGGAAGCTCACGTTCGGCGCGCCGGTCGCGACGACGGCGGCCGAGGCCGCGCTGCCGGCGAGGGCCGAGGCGGCCGGGCGCTCCGTCCGCGCCGCGGAATCGTCTGTAAAACAGAAATATAGGAATATTGTTGCGATATTCCAAAAGACCGGCTATGCTCCCACCATTGGTCCCCCAGGCAGGAGCCCCGCAATGCCCGACCCCGCAGCGCCCGCGCCGCCGCCCGCCGCTTGCCTCGGCGCGATCGAGCGGCAAGTCCGCCGGCATCGAGGACGGCGAACCCGGCGCGATCGACCCGC
>JBEKEI010000049.1:0-35861 GCA_050013915.1 Roseiarcus sp. | reverse complement strand
CGCGCGCGCCTCCGCCAGTGCCGGGCGCGGCGGCGGATCGAGCAACGCGAGGCGCGTGGGGTCGGGTGTGCCCCATTGGGCGAGGTCGAGCACGAAGGAGGAGAGATCGGCGGAGAGGATTTCCGGGCGGCTGTAAGGCTCGAGCGAGGCGGTCTGCGCCTCCTCCCACAGCCGGTAGCACACGCCGGGCTCGGTGCGGCCGGCGCGGCCGCGCCGCTGGTCGGCGGCGGCGCGGCTGACGCGCTGGGTCTCGAGCCGCGTCACGCCGATGTCGGGCTCGTAGCGCGGGACGCGGGCAAGGCCGCTGTCGACCACGACGCGCACGCCCTCGATGGTCAGCGAGGTCTCGGCGATCGAGGTCGCGAGCGCGATCTTGCGCCGGCCCGGCGCCGCGGGCAGCACGGCGCGGTCCTGGGCGGCGCGGTCCATCGCGCCATAGAGCGGCGCGATGTCGACCGAGGGGTCGCGGATCCGCGCTTCGAGCAGCGCCGCGGTCCGGGTGATCTCGGCCTGGCCCGGCAGGAAGACGAGGATCGAGCCGCGCTCGGAGGCGAGCGCCTCCAGCGTCGCGCGCGCGACCGCTTCCTCGATCCGCAGCGCCGGATCGCGCCCGACATGGCGCGTCTCGACCGGCCAGGCGCGGCCCGCGCTCTCGATCAGCGGCGCCGCGCCCATCAGCGCGCCGACGCGGGCGCCGTCGAGCGTCGCCGACATCACCAGCAGGCGCAGGTCCTCGCGCAGCGCGCCCTGCGCGTCGAGCGCGAGCGCGAGGCCGAGATCGGCGTCGAGCGAGCGCTCGTGGAATTCGTCGAACAGCACCGCGCAAACGCCGTCGAGCCCGGGATCCTCGAGGATCATGCGGGTGAACACGCCCTCGGTGACGACCTCGATCCGGGTCCGCGCCGAGACCTCGGCCTGCATGCGCACGCGCAGGCCGATCGTCTCGCCGACCCGCTCGCCGAGGGTCGCCGCCATGCGCGCGGCCGCCGCGCGCGCGGCGAGCCGGCGCGGCTCCAGCACCATGATGCGCCCGGCGGCGGCGAACGGCTCGTCGAGCAGGACGAGCGGAACCCGGGTCGTCTTGCCGGCGCCCGGCGGGGCGACGAGGACCGCGCGGCTGCCCCGCGCCAGTTCGGCGCGCAGCTGCGGCAGGACGGCGTCGATCGGCAGCGGGACGGGCGACATCGCGCCTGCTTGTCAGGAACCCGGCGCGCGGGCAAGCGCAGGAAGCCGGAAGGCGCCCCGCGTCGCTTCGCCGCCCGGGAGGCGGGCCGCCGGGGTTTGGCGGAAGCCGCCCGAGCGACTACATTGAGGCTTCCTGAGACCGGGAGGCTGGCGTGACGCATGCGACTCACTCGAACAAGGACGGCGGCTCGCCGCGCGCGCGCATCGTCGACGCGCTGATGGCGCTGGCCGCCGAGCAGCCGTTCGAGGACATTTCGATCTCGGCGATCTGCGAGCGGGCTGGCGTCTCGCTCGCCGATTTCCGCGATTCCTTCCCGTCCAAGGGCGCGGTCCTCGCGGGTTTCTCCAAGCGCATCGACCACACCGTGCTGACCGCGCAGACCGGCGAAACGGCGAGCGAAGAGCCCAAGGAGCGGCTGTTCGACGTGCTGATGCGCCGGCTCGACGCGATGACCCCCTATCGCGAAGGGCTGCGCGAAGTCACGCGATGGTTGCGCCGCGACCCGCTCGCCGCGCTGGCGGTCAATCAGGTCGTGGTCAACTCGATGCGCTTCATGCTCGAGGCGGCCGGGATCGAGAGCGAGGGCG
This sequence comes from Roseiarcus sp., assembly GCA_050013915.1. Classification (GTDB taxonomy): domain Bacteria; phylum Pseudomonadota; class Alphaproteobacteria; order Rhizobiales; family Beijerinckiaceae; genus Roseiarcus. The sequence goes on along the minus strand of JBEKEI010000049.1, from coordinate 34,088 downwards.
GCGTCGGCGCGCTGAAGCTGCAGGGCCTCGCGATGGCCTGGGCGCGCGTGCTGGAAGTCTGGTTCGACGACGAGCCGGACCTGTCCAAGACGATGGCCGAACTCGACCGCGCGCTGAGCCGCGGCGAGCGCCTCGTCGCGCGCGTCGAAAGCGTCGACCGCTTCGCCGGTCCGCTGAAGGCGCTCGCCCGCGCGGCGTTCGAATCGCGCCGCCGGGCGACCGAGACGTTCCACCGGCGCGCGCGGCGCCGCGACGCCGATCCCGACGCGCGTGAACACCGGCTGTGAGGGCGCTACCCAGGAGTCATCGTGCACGCTTCCGTATGGAGCGAGGCCCGATCAGATCTCCAACGCGCAGCAATTGTGTTATGGGAGGCGGCGGCCTCGCCGCGTCAGGATTGATCGTGCGCTACACGGTCACCGTCGGGTTCGTTCAGGTCGAGCGCCGATATTTCGTCGTCGAGTCCGACATTCCGGGCCTCACCCTCGAAGCCGACACCTATGAGGAACTGGTTGAGGCGGCGCAGGACGCCGCGCCGGACCTTGTCGGCGGTTCCGCCGCCGGCGCCAAAATCCTCTTTCAGCAAGAGATCGCCCTCGCTTCCTGATGCCCTCCCGGCGTCTGGCCCGCCGAGCGTGAACCGGCTTCGTGTCGAGGCAAAGGGGCGCAATTGCTCGCGCCCCGCTGAGAGGAACGCAATCGGCTCCAACCTCTATCCGGAGATCGTGCGCCTTGTCAGCAATGCAGGATGTACGCTCGTGCGGCAGGGGGAGTCCCCGTGCCGAGAAAAGTCGTCATCGTGCCCACGGCGAACGGCATCATGAAAACCGCCGGCCTGCCGAAGGTGTTCTGATCCTGCCGCCGACCAAGCGGTCCCCCGCCCGCCCGCCGGGCGCGGAGGATTAGCGACGGGTGAAGCGATCGCGGCGGATTCGATCGATAGCGTCCACGCTGTGTCATCCATCTCGTTGGAATGACGTGCGAAACGGGCTCGGTCACGATCGCCCAACCAAGAATCTTAGCGCCCCGGTAGCCGCGCCGGGGCCAGTCTCCTCCCTGCGACCATTCGCGGGGGAGATTTGGCGATGCAGTCAGAGCGGATCACGGCGAGCGCGGCGCGCGAGACGGCGCGGGCGCCGCGGCCCGGCGTCGCCGGCGGCCGGCGCATCGAGACGAGCGATCCGCGCGCCGACGGACGGCGGCGCGTGGTCGTGCTGACGCGCAATGGGGTGACGATCGCGCGCAGCGTCGGGGGCGTGTTCATGAATATCGCGTTGCGACCGGACGCCTTCGAGGGCGTCGTGCTGCGGATGCGCGGCCCGACCGACGGATGTTTCCACTATCAGATCGAACTCCGGCATCGCGACCCCGATCTCTGCGTCACGCTGTGGGAGGCCGACGACGACCGCGATATCCAGGCGGAATGGCGGCTGTGGGCGAGGTTCCTCGGCGCGCCGACGCTGGTCGAACGCGAGGCGGGCCGCGCGGACCCGGATCGGCCGCGGCTCGGCGCCGTCGCGATCGCCCCGAGCGGTCCGCGCCGCCGCGGCCGGACGATCGCCGGGCGCCGGCCGCGCTTTCTCACCCGCCGCAAGATCGGCGCGCCGTCAAAGGCGCCGCCGTCGCGCGGACGCGAGATTTTTCCCGGCGCGAAGGCCGGTCGCTGACGCGCGGGGCTACTTGATCAGCCAGGCGTGGGCGGGATCGTTGTGGAAGCGCCAGGTTCGCTTCGGGCCGGCCATCACGTTGAGATAGTAGAGATCATAGCCGTGCGCGGCGCCGACCGGATGGTAGCCGCGCGGCACCAGCACCACGTCGCGGTCGCCGACCGCGAGCGTCTCGTCGAGCGAGCGGTCGTCGGTATAGACGCGCTGCAGCGCGAAACCCTGCGGCGGCGACAGGCGGTGGTAGTAGGTCTCCTCGAGCAGGGATTCCTCGGGCAGCGCGTCGCGGTCGTGCTTGTGCGGGGGATAGCTCGACCAGTTGCCGCCCGGCGTGATCACCTCGACGACCAGCAGGCTGTCGGCGGCGGCGGTCTCAGACAGGATGTTGCGGACATGGCGGGTGTTCGACCCCTTGCCGCGGGTCAGCGTCTCGACGTCGCCGGGCGCGATCACCCGGGCGGGCAGCGCGCCCGAGCCCGGCGCCGAGCAGATCGCGACTTCGCAGTTCGTCACCGCTTCGATCGCGTAGGCGCCGCCCGCGGGCAGATAGACCGACCAGGGCAGGCCCTCGAACACATTGGCGCGCTCGCCGATCGCGCCGGAATCGAAGCCGCCGGCGGTCACCCGCGCGCGGCCCGACAGCACGACGACGCAGGCCTCGCGGGCGCCGGTCTCGTGCGCGATGCGCGCGCCCTTGCGCAGATCGCGCGCCTCGAAGCCGACATAGGTCCAGCCCGCACTATCCGGGGTGATGCGGTGGACGAGTCCATCGTCGGATTTGCCGGGATGGACGAGGAGGTTCGGGGTCGGCATAGGCGTCTCTCCCTGACAGTCTTTCGAAGCCGCTCCGTGATCGCGAGCCGGGCGAAGCGTTCGTGCGGCTCGGCGCGCGATCGACGCGGGGGCCCGGCGTGCGACCGGGCCGATGGTCGACATTTCAGACCGGGACTATTCCCGACAGATTGCGACCTGCGGCGTGCTCATGTCGAGATGCGCGCCGGCGCCGGCCCACAAAGGGGGGGATTTCGGAGGTCGCGCCGGTTTCCTCGACGCGCCGCATCAGACCAGCCCGCTCTCGCGGAATGCGCTCCTGAGATGCGCGACCCCCTTCCTGGCGTAGGCGAGCGTCGGCGCCTTGCTCGGGTCCTGCTCGGCCTCGAGCACGACCCAGCCGGAATAGCCCCGCAATTCCCGGAATACGCCGACATAGTCGACCATGCCGTCGCCCGGCACGGTGTAGACGCCGAGTTCGGCGCCCTTGCCGAGGATCGAATCGAGGAAGCTCCAGTCGCCGGCGCGCGCCTCCTCCATCTGCCGCTTGCGCACGTCCTTGCAATGGACATGGCTGATCCGGCTGCGGTAGCGGCGGGCGAGCGCGGCGGGATCGGCGCCGCCCCAGGTCGCGTGGCCGGTGTCGAGCAGCAGGTTCACCGGTGGGCTGGTGTTGGCCATGAAGGCCTGGATGTCGGCCTCCGACTGGACGATCGTGCCCATGTGATGGTGGTAGCAGAGCTTGAATCCTTCGGCCGCGAGCAGCTCGGCGAGTTCGGTGATCGCGGCGCCATAGGCTTTCCATTGACCCGGTGCGAGATGCGGACGCTGCGAAAGCGGCTTGCCGCGGTCGCCGTGGATCGCGTTCGACGTCTCGGCGACGATGAACACATCCGTGCCCATCGCCTTCAGGAGTTCGCGATGGGGCGTCGCGAGCGCGAATTCCTCGCGCGCCGAGCGCTTCAGCAGTTCGATCGAATGCCAGCCGCCGACGCAGGCGAGCCCGAACGGCGCCAGCGCCGCCTTCAACGCCTTCGCCTCGCGCGGAAACTTGTTGCCGAGCTCCATGCCCTCAAAGCCGGCTTCGCGCCCGCCGCCGATCTCCTGGAGGTCGTCGTTGGACCAGCCGATCGGGTTGGCGCCGAGGCGAATCGTCATGTCAATCTCCGATGCGCTGCGCGACGCGCGCCTTGTCGTAATTCTCGCGCGCCGCGACGACGCTGGCGCGGGTCGAAACCTCGGGCACGGCGACATCCCACCAGGCGCCGCCGGCGTCGGTGATCGCCATGGGATCGGTGTCGATGACGATCACCTGCGTGGCTGTGGCCCGGCGCGCGCTGGCGATCGCCGCCTCGAGCTCGTCGATCGACTTCACCTTGACCGCCTCGGCGCCGAGGCTGCGCGCATGGGCGACGAAGTCGATCGCCGGCAGCGTCTCGTGGCGCGCGTCGCGCAGCAGGTTGTTGAAGGACTCGCCGCCCGTAGCGCGCTGCAGGCGGTTGATGCAGGCGAAGCCCCGGTTGTCGTTGACGACGATGATCAGCTTGAATCCGAGCATCACCGAGGTCGCGATTTCCGAATTCATCATCAGGTAGGAGCCGTCGCCGACCGAGACGATCACCTCGCGGTCGGGCTGGGCCATCTTGACGCCGAGCGCGCCGGCGATCTCGTAGCCCATGCACGAAAAGCCGTATTCGGCGTGATAGCCGAGCGGCGCGCCCGCCTGCCAGTGCTTGTGCAGTTCGCCCGGCAGGCCGCCCGCCGCGCAGACCACGATGTCGGACGGCGCGCCCGCGCGCTGGAGCGCGCCGAGCACCTGGGCGTCCGAGGGCAGCTCGAGATTGGTCGAGGCGGTGTAGCGCGCGGCGACCTCGGTCCACTCCGCATTGGCCCTCGCCGCCGCCTCGCGCCAGGATTCCGGCGCCCGCCAGTCGCCGAGCGCGCCCTCGAGCGCCGCGAGCCCCGCGCGCGCGTCGGCGACGAGCGGCAGCGCGCGATGCTTGGCGGCGTCGAACGGCTGGACGTTGAGGCCGATGAAGCGCCGCGCGGGATTCTTGAACAACGCCCAGGATCCGGTCATGAAATCGGCGAGCCGGGTTCCGACGGCGAGGATGACGTCCGCCTCGCCGGCGAGCCGGTTGGCCGCCTCGGTGCCGGAGACGCCGACGCCGCCGAGCGCGAGCGGCTCGCCCGCCGGCATCGCCGACTTGCCCGCCTGCGTTTCGGCGACGGGGACGCCATGGCTGCGGCAGAAAGCGAGCAGTTCACGCTCCGCCTGCGAATAGAGGACGCCGCCGCCGCAGATCGCGAACGGCTTGCTGGCCGCGCGCAGGGCGGCGACCGCCGCGCCCAGCTCGTCCGCATCGGGCCCCTGCCGGCGCGGCCGGTGCAGCCGCTCCGCGAAGAAGCTGGCGGGATAATCATAGGCCTCGGCCTGCACGTCCTGGCAGAAGGCGAGGGTGACCGGGCCGCATTCGGCGGGGTCGGTCAGCACCGCGATCGCGCGGGTCAGCGCCGGGACGAGCTGCTCGGGACGCGCGATGCGGTCGAAATAGCGCGACACCGGCTTGAAGCAATCATTGGCGCTGATCGTACCGTCGCCGAAATCCTCGACCTGCTGCAGCACGGGATCGGGTATGCGGCTGGCGAACACGTCGCCGGGCAGCAGCAGCACCGGCAGGCGGTTGACGGAGGCGACCGCGGCGGCGGTGACCATGTTGGTGGCGCCCGGGCCGATCGAACTCGTGCAGGCCATCATCCGCAGCCGGCGCGACGCCTTGGCGTAGGCGACCGCCGACAGCGCCATCGCCTGCTCGTTGTGCGAACGCCAGGTCGGCAACACGTCGCGGACGGCGTAGAGCGCCTCGCCGAGGCCAGCGACATTGCCGTGGCCGAAGATCGCGAATACGCCGCCGAACAGCCGGACCTTCTCGCCGTCGATCTCCGTCGTCTGCTGCGCGAGGAAGCGGACGGTCGCCTGGGCGGCGGTGAGGCGGATCGTTTTCATCGGACCATACTCCGGTTCATTCGGGGTCGTCGGGGCGCGGGGCCCGTCAGGCGTCGCGCCACACGGCGCACAGGCGGGCGAACGAGCCCGCCATCTGCTCGACGGCGGTGGAATCGTCGATCGCGCCGGCCAGCCAGGCTCGCGCCGGCTCGGCGAAAATGGTCCGCCCGACCGCGAAGCCCTTCACCTGCGAGCATCCGCGCGCGATTTTGAACGAAGCGGCGAGTTGGTCCTCGCTCGCCTCGAGACCCAGCAGTACGATGCCGCGGCACCAGGGATCGCTGGCGGCGATCGCGTCGGCGATGTTGCTCCAGGCCGCCGCGCTCGCCTGGCTCTCGAGCTTCCACCAGTCGGGCTTGATTCCGATTTCATAGAGCCGCGACACGACGCGGGCGACCGTGGATTCGTCGATCGGGCCGTGCTTGCCGGCGATGATCTCGACCAGCAGTTCGCGCCCGATCGTCCGCGCCGCGTCGTAGAGGCGCATGAGCTCGCGCTCCTGCCGCGCCTTCATCTCGGGCTCGTCGTCGGGATGGTAGAAGCACAGGCACTTGATCGTATGGCCGACCGGCCATTCGATCAGCTTCGCGCCGAGCGAGCCGCCATATTCGAAATCGAGCGGGCGCGAACCCGGCTCCTCGACCGGACGGCCGATCCAGAAGCCGTGGTCGGCGGCGCGGAACAGCGCCTCGCGGCCATACTTTCCGTCGAGCAGCATGCCGAACCCGGGCCGGCCGGCGGCGACCGTCGCGGCCGCCTCGACGGCGAGCCGCTTGAAAACGCCGATGCGCGCGCGCGCCGCGCCGACCTCGTCGGCGATGCTCTCGAGCTGGGCGCGATGGTCGATCGCGAGCGCCATCAGCTGCGGCGGCTGGGTCGCGCGCGTCGTCGCCCAGTGGATGTGGCCCAGCGCGGAATCATGGCGCAGCGCCCGATGCGGCGAGCCGTGATCGAGGAAATGGCGAAGCTCGGGAAATGTCGGATATTCGGCCGAGCACAGCAGGCGCGAAACCGCGAAGGCGCCGCCGGCGTTGGCGAAGGCGCAGCAGGTCTCGATCGGCTCGTCGCGCAGCCAGCCGCGCAGGAAGCCGGACATGAAGGCGTCGCCGGCCCCCAGCACATTGTAGACCTCGACCGGGAAGCCCGGCCCCTTCAGCCCGTCCTCGATCGAATCGGGGATCGCGCCGGGAAACACGACGCAGCCCATCGGCCCGCGTTTCATCACGATCGTCGCGCCGCTCAGCGCCCGCACCGCCTTCAGCGCGCCATGCGCGTCGTCGGCGCCGCCGGCGATCATCAGCTCCTCCTCGGTGCCGACGATCAGATCGCACAAGGGGAGAATTTTCTGGAGGCGCGCCGAGACGTCGGCCGATTTGATGTAGCGCTCCTCGCCGGCGCCATGGCCGGCGAGCCCCCACAGATTGGGCCGGTAGTCGACGTCGAACGCGATCCTGCGCCCGTGCTTGCGCGCGAAGGCGATCGCCAGCGACTGCGCGGCCGCGCTCTCGGGCCTGGCGAAATGGGTGCCGGTGACGACGATCGCCCGCGCGCTCGCCACGAAGGCCTCGTCGATGTCGCTCTCGTCGAGCGCGCTGTCGGCGCAATTGTCGCGATAGAAGATCAGCGGAAAGGTCTTGTCGTCGCGGATGCCGAGGATGACCAGCGAGGTGAGGCGGCGCGGATCGGTGTGGATGCCGGCGGTGGCGACGCCTTCGCGCGCGCATTGCTCGCGGATGTAACGGCCCATGTGCTCGTCGCCGACCCGGGTGATGAGGCCGCTCTTCAGGCCGAGCCGCGCGGTGCCGATCGCGATGTTGGTCGGACAGCCGCCGACCGCCTTGGAAAAGCTCGCCATGTCCTCCAGCCGGCCGCCGACCTGGGCGCCGTAGAGGTCGACCGACGAGCGGCCGATGGTGATGACGTCGAGGGTCGGCTCGGACACGCGCGGCAATCCCTGGTCTATGGCGACTCGACGGCGAGACAAGCGCGGGGGCCCCGCGCGCGTCAAGGCCGCGCCGTCAAGGCTCGATCGGCGGATCGCTGACGCCGACGATCGTCTGGTCGAAATCGACGTTCGAGCCGGTCATCAGCCCTGATTCGTCCGAAGCCAGATAGGCGCAGGCGCGCGCGACCTCGGCGGGATCGATGAGCCGGCCGAACGGGCGCGACTTGACCGCCTCGTCGAGCCAGCCGTCCTTGGCCCCGTGATAGGTCTTCATGATGCGATCCTCGCCCGGGGTCGCCATCCAGCCGATGTTGAGGCCGTTGACCCGGATGCGGAATTTTATCAGGGAATGGGCGACGTTGCGGGTCAGCGTCGCCAGCGCGCCCTTCGACGAGCAATAGGCGGTGATGAAGGGCTGGCCGCCATGGGCCGACATCGACTGGATGTTGACGATCGCGCCGGCGATCTTCTCGCGGCGCATGATTTTCGCCGTCTCCTGAATGAGGAAGAACGGGGCGCGCACGTTGACGTTGAAAATCTCGTCGAACCGCGCTTCGGTGGTGTCGAATATGTTGCCGCGGTCGGTGAGGCCGGCGGCGTTGACCAGCGCATCGACGCGCCCGAAGCGGCGGTCGGCCTCGGCGATGACAGCCCGGCAATCGGCGACCTTGGCGAGATCGGCGGGAACGAACGCGGTCGGGCAGCCGGTCGCCTCGATCTCGGCGGCGACCCGCGCGCCATTGGCCGCGTGGCGCCCGCAGATGACCAGCCCCGCCGCGCCGCGCGCCGCGAACAGCCGGGCGATCGCCTCGCCGACGCCCTGGGTGCCGCCGGTGACGACGGCGATCTTGCCGTTGAGATTGGCCGGCCCGTGATAGTCCGCGCGCCGGGCGCTGGAACTGCTCGCCATGTCGTTTCCTCGTCTCTGTCGGCGCTTGATCGACTTCCATTCGCCGTGCGCGCGCGGTTGGCGGCGAACGCGAAAAAACGGCGGGACCAAATCAGCGTCGCCTCGCACAGAATGAAACAAAAATTCTATTCACAAGTCAAGATGGAATGTGTATTCGTTTTTTCGGCGCGCGAGACAGCGAAGAGGCCAGGGAGGACGCCATGAGGTTCGGGATCATCGGAGCGGGACGGATCGGCAAGATCCACGCGGGCAATGTCGCGGCGCGCAAGGATTGCGAAGTCCGGCTGATCGCCGACGCCGACCCCGCCGCCGCCAGGGCGCTCGCCGAGGCGACCGGCGGACGGGTCGCGGAGATCGACGCGATCCTCGCCTCGGCCGAAATCGACGCCGTCGCGATCTGCGCGCCGACCGACATGCACGCCGACCTGATCGAGCGCGCCGCGCGCGCGAAAAAGGCGATCTTCTGCGAAAAGCCGGTCGACCTCGACGCGGCGCGCGTGCGCGCCTGCCTCGACGTCGTCGCCCAGACCGGCGCCAAACTGATGGTCGGCTTCAACCGGCGCTTCGATCCGAATTTCGCCGCGCTGCAGAAGCGGCTTCGGGATGGCGCGATCGGCGCGCTCGAGATCGTCGCGATCACCTCGCGCGATCCCGGCCCGCCGCCGGTCTCCTATATCGCGCGCTCGGGCGGGCTGTTCCGCGACATGATGATCCACGACTTCGACATGGCGCGGTTCCTGCTCGGCGAGGAGCCGGTCTCGGTCAGCGCGATGGGCTCGGCGCTGGTCGACAAGGCGATCGGCGAGGCGGGCGACGTCGACACCGCGGTCGTCATCATGGAGACCAAGTCCGGCAAGGTCGCGCAGATCTCCAATTCGCGCCGCGCCGCCTACGGCTACGACCAGCGCGTCGAGGTCCACGGCTCCAAGGGCATGATCCGCGCCGACAACATCCGCGAGACATCGGTGGAGTTCGCCGGCGCCCAGGGCTTCGTCTCCGACAAGGCGCTCGACTTCTTCCTCGAGCGCTACGCCGCCGCCTATCGCGACGAACTCGACGCCTTCGTCGAGGCGGTGACGGCGGGCGTCGCGCCGCGCCCGAGCGGCGAGGACGGCCTGCGCGCCAACCTGCTCGCCGACGCGGCGAACCTGTCCTGGCGCACCAAGCAGCGCGTCGCGGTGGGCTGACAGAAAATCCAGAAATGCGGGTAAGCCCCTCTCCCGCTCGCGGGAGAGGGGTTGGGGTGAGGGGCCGGCCGTAGGGCGCAATACTGCTGGAAGGCGCTCATCCCAAGGCGAACTTCGTTCGTCCGCGGCGCTTCGCGCCGCCTTCTCCCGCGAGAGCGGCAGAAGGGTTCTCCGCGCTGTTGGAATTGCCGGTGGGCTTTGGCCGCTGGGCGCCGGCGCGGCGATTCGCCCGTCGGACAGCGCTGGACTTCGCGGCAGAATTTGGCGACAAGCCCCGGCGTTCGCCGCGCCGGCTCCGCCGCGCCTTGCCGGCGGACCGGCGATGTCCTCCGGCAAGGCCCCTCGATGCGTCGTTTCTCGCTCGCAACCCTGATCGCGCAGGCGGCCGGCGGCCACCGCGGCTGGGGGCGGCAGTGGCGCGATCCCGCGCCGAAGAGTTCCTACGACATCGTGATCGTCGGCGCCGGCGGCCATGGCCTGGCGACCGCCTATTACCTCGCCTCCGTCCACGGGATCACGGATGTCGCGGTCATCGACAAGGGCTGGCTCGGCGGCGGCAACACCGGGCGCAACACCACGATCATCCGCTCCAACTACCTCTACGACGAGAGCGCGGCGCTCTACGAACATGCGATGAAACTGTGGGAAGGGCTTTCGCAGGCGCTCAACTACAACGTGATGTTCTCGCAGCGCGGCGTGATGATGCTCGCCCACAACCTGCACGACGTCATGAGCTTCAAGCGCCACATCTACGCCAACCGGCTCAACGGCGTCGACAATGAATGGCTGAGCGCCGAGGAGGCCAAGGCGTTCTGCCCGCCGCTCAACATTTCGAAGTCGATCCGCTATCCCGTGCTCGGCGCCGCGCTGCAGCGGCGCGGCGGCACCGCGCGCCACGACGCGGTCGCCTGGGGCTATGCGCGCGCCGCCGACGCGCGCGGCGTCGACATCATCCAGAATTGCGCGGTGACCGGCGTCCGGCGCGGCGCCGACGGCGCTCTCGCCGGCGTCGAGACGACGCGCGGCTTCATCGGCGCCCGCCGCGTCGGCGTGGTCGCGGCGGGCAGCACCAGCCTCGTGATGGCGATGGCGGGGGTGCGGATGCCGCTCGAGAGCTATCCGCTGCAGGCGCTCGTCTCCGAGCCGGTCAAGCCGGTGTTTCCGTGCGTGGTCATGTCCAATGCGGTGCACGCCTATATGTCGCAGTCGGACAAGGGCGAACTGGTGATCGGCGCCGGCACCGACCAGTACATTTCCTACAGCCAGCAGGGCGGCCTGCACATCACCACCCATACGCTCGACGCGATCTGCGAAATGTTCCCGCAGTTCACCCGCATGCGCATGCTGCGCGCCTGGGGCGGCATCGTCGACGTCACGCCCGACCGCTCGCCGATCATCGGCAGGACGCCGGTCGAGGGTCTCTACGTCAATTGCGGCTGGGGCACCGGCGGGTTCAAGGCGACGCCGGGCTCGGGCCATGTGTTCGCCCATACGCTGGCGACCGGCGAGCCGCATGCGATCAACGCGCCTTTCGCGCTCGACCGCTTCCGCACCGGCCGGCTGATCGACGAGGCGGCGGCGGCCGCCGTCGCGCATTGAGGGCGCCATGCTGCTGATCGACTGCCCCTGGTGCGGCCCGCGCGCGGAGATCGAATTCCGCTGCGGCGGCGAGGCCCATATCGCGCGGCCCGAACGGCCCGGCGAAATGGACGACGCGGCCTGGGCCGAATTCCTGTTCACCCGCACCAATCCGAAAGGCCTCCACGCCGAGCGCTGGAACCACCAGCACGGCTGCCAGCGCTGGTTCAACGCGCTGCGCGACACGCTGAGCGACGCCTTCGTCGAGACCTATCCGATCGGGGCCCGGCCCAGGCGTTCCGCCGGCGGGCCGGAGTCGCCGCCGTGACCCAGCCGTTCCGCCTCCCCACCGGCGGCCGGATCGACCGCGCCGCGCCGCTCCACGTGAGCTTCAACGGCCGCCGGCTGTCGGGCTTCGCCGGCGACACGCTCGCCTCGATCCTGCTCGCCCATGGCGAGCATTTCGTCGCCCGCTCGTTCAAATACCATCGTCCGCGCGGCCTGCTCTCGCACGGATCGGACGAGCCCAACGCGCTGCTGTCGATCGATCGCGGGCCCGATCGCGTCGATCCCAACAATCGCGCGACCGTGGTCGAGGCGCGCGACGGCCTCGTCGCCCATTCGCAGAATCACTGGCCCGCGCTCGGCTTCGACATCGGCGCCGTCAACGACCTGCTTTCGCCGGTCTTCGTCGCCGGCTTCTACTACAAGACCTTCATGTGGCCGCCCTCGTTCTGGGAGCGCGTCTACGAGCCGGCGATCCGCGCCGCCGCCGGCCTCGGCCGGGCGCCGGCGACGCCCGATCCCGATCGCTATGCCAACCGCTTCGCCCATTGCGATCTGCTGATCGTCGGCGCCGGGCCGGCCGGCCTCGCCGCCGCGCTCGCCGCCGCGCCGGGCGGCCGGCGCATCATCCTCGTCGACGAGGGCGCCGAGCCGGGCGGCGCGCTGCTGCACGAACTGACCGCGACCATCGACGGCGCGACGCCTGCGCGCTGGCTCGCCGAGACGCTCGCGACGCTGCGCGGCTGCGCCAATGTCGCGATCCTGCCGCGCACGACTGCGTTCGGCTACTACAACCACAATGCCGTCGCGCTGGTCGAGCGCCTGAGCGACCATCGCGCCGGCCCGCCGGCGGATCGCGCGCGCGAGCGCGTCTGGCAGGTCCGCGCAAGCGCGGTCGTGCTCGCCGCCGGTTCGCACGAGCGTCCGCTGGTGTTCGCCGACAATGACCGGCCGGGGATCCTGCTCGCCGACAGCCTGCGCGCCTTCGTCAATCGCTGGGCGGTCGCGCCGGGACGGCGGATCGTGGTCGCGACCAATGGCGCATCGGCCTATCGGGCGGCAGCCGACGCCAGGGCCGCCGGCCTCGGCGTGACGCTCGTCGACCTGCGCCAGGAGGCCGATTGCGCGGCCGACGCCGGCGCGTTGCGCGCACTCGGCTGCGAAGTGCTGACCGGCCATACCGTGGTCGGCGCGAAAGGCCGCAAGCGCGTGTCCGGCCTCGTCGTGGCGCCGGTCGACGCGGCGGGCAGGGTCGGCGCGCGCCGCATGCTCGCCTGCGACTGCGTCGGCCTGTCCGGCGGGTGGACGCCGGCGGTCCATCTGTTCTCGCAATCGCGGGGAACGCTGCGTTTCGAGCCGGCGCTCGATGCCTTCGTGCCCGACCGCCCCGCGCAGGCGGTCCGCTCCGCCGGCGCGGCGAATGGCGCCTACGATCTGGCCGCCTGCCTCGCCGAGGGCTTCGCCGCCGGCGCCGCGGCGGTGGGCGCTCAAGCGACGCGCGCCTTCGCCGCGCCGCCATCGGGCGTCGGCTTCCAGCCGGTACGCGTGATGCCGAGCGACGTCGACCCCGGCCATGTGCGCGCCTTCGTCGATTTCCAGAACGACGTCACCGCCAAGGACCTCAGGCTCGCGATCAGCGAGGGCTTCGAATCGGTCGAGCACCTCAAGCGCTACACGACGACCGGCATGGCGACCGACCAGGGCAAGACGTCCAACATGAACGCGCTCGGCCTGCTCGCCGGCGCGCTCGACAAGCCGATTCCCGCCGTCGGCACGACGACGTTCCGGCCGCCCTATACGCCGGTCAGCTTCGGCGCGCTGGTCGGCCTCGCGCGCGGCGCCCTGTTCGATCCCGTCCGCACGACGCCGATCCACGACTGGGCGCAGGCGCAGGGCGCGACCTTCGAGAATGTTTCGCTGTGGCGGCGCGCCTGGTACTTTCCCCGCGCCGGCGAGAACGAAGCCGCGGCGGTGGCGCGCGAATGCAAGGCGGCGCGCGAAAAGGTCGGGCTGTTCGACGGCTCGACGCTCGGCAAGATCGAGGTCGTCGGCCCCGACGCCGCCGAGTTCATGAACCGGCTCTATGTCAACGCCTGGACCAGGCTCGAACCCGGCCGATGCCGCTACGGGCTGATGCTGAAGGAGGACGGCTACATACTCGACGACGGCGTCGTCGCCCGGCTCGCGCCCGACCGTTTCCACGTGACGACGACGACCGGCGGCGCCGCGCGCGTTCTCAACCACATGGAAGACTATCTGCAGACCGAGTGGCCCGATCTCGACGTGTTCCTGACGTCGATCACGGAACAATGGGCAGTCATCGCCGTGCAGGGTCCGAAGGCGCGCGAGGTCATCGCGCCGCTCGTCGAGGGCGTCGATCTCTCGGCGGCCGCCTTCCCGCATATGGCGGTCCGCGTCTGCCGGATCCTCGGCGTCCCCTGCCGGCTGTTCCGCGTCTCGTTCACCGGCGAGGTCGGCTACGAGATCAACGTGCCCGCCGACTTCGGCGCGAGCGTCTGGGCGGAAATTCACGAGCGCGGGCGGGCGGTCGGGATCACGCCCTACGGCACCCAGGCGATGCATGTGCTGCGCGCGGAGAAGGGGTTCATCATCGTCGGCCAGGAGACCGACGGCACGGTCACGCCCGACGACGTCGGCCTCGGCGGCATGATCGCCAAAGCCAAGCCCGATTTCGTCGGCAAGCGCTCGCTCGCGCGGCCCGACGTGATTGCGCCGGGGCGCAAGCAGCTCGTCGGGCTTCTCACCGACGATCCCGGAATCGTGCTCGACGAGGGCGCGCAGATCGTCGCCGATCCCGCCCATGCGATTCCCGTCCCCATGCTCGGCCATGTCACGTCGAGCTACTGGAGCGCCAATTGCGGGCGCTCGATCGCGCTCGCGCTGGTCAAGGACGGCCGGGCGTTGGCGGGGCGCAAGCTTCACGCGACGACGCCGGCCGGCTTCACCGAAGTCACGGTCGGCGCGCCGGTCTTCCTCGACGCCAAGGGGGAGCGCGTCCATGGCTGAGACCCCGGCCGCGCAGCGGCGGTTCGCCCTCGACGCGCCGCCCTATCTGCGCCGCGGCGTCGCGATCCGGATGCTGCCCCCGGAGGCGCGCTACGCGCTGCGCCTGCCGATGGCCGCGGCGGCGCGCGCCGGCGCGGTCGCGGGATTCGCGCTCGGCCTGCGGATCAACGGCTGGGCCGCGGCCGGCGATCGCTGGGCGGCGCGGCTCGGGCCCAATGAGTGGCTGATCGGCGGGCCGGTGGCGGCGGGCGAAGCGATCGCCGCCGAGGTCGCGGCCGCGCTCGCGGGACAGGTTCACGCGCTCGCCGAAGTCTCGCATCGCAACGTCGCCTTCGAGATTGCGGGCGAGGACGCGGCGAATGCGCTCAACGCCGGCTGTCCGCTCGACCTCTCGGACGCGACCTTTCCCCGCGGCTCGGCGTCGCGCACGCTGCTCGGCAAGGCGGAGATCGTGCTGATGCGGCCCGACGCCGCGCCGGTCTTCCGGGTCGAATGCTGGCGGTCGTTCGCTTCTTACGTCCACGGCTTCCTCGTCGAGGCCGCGCGCGACTGCGCGCCGCTCGATTGACGCGTGGCGGCGCCGCGGGGATCGCCTATAGTGAGCGGGTTGGCTCGTCCCTGCGGGCGCAGCGGAGCGATGTTTCCCGGGGCTGACCCGCCCCGTCCGGATCGCTGGCCTGCTTTGCGCCCCGCAACGGCGGGCGGCGACAACGATGGATGGCGAGATGCGAACGCAAGCGCGGGCGGTGGTGATCGGCGGCGGGGTCGTGGGCGTCTCCACGCTCTATCACCTCGTCAAGAAGGGCTGGACCGACAGCGTCCTGATCGAGCGCAAGGAGCTGACCTCCGGCTCGACCTGGCATGCGGCGGGCCTGCTGCCGCTGTTCAACGTCAGCTATTCCGTCGGCCAGCTCCACAAATATTCCGTCGCGCTCTACAAGACCCTGCGCGCCGAGACGGGCCTCGAGGTCGGCTTCGCCGAGGTCTCCAACATCCGCCTCGCGCGCACGAAGGACCGGCTCGACGAATACAAATATTACGCCGGCGTGGCGGCGACGATCGGCGGGATCGAGCTGAAGTTCCTCACCCCGGCCGAGGTCAAGGCGATCTGGCCGCTGTGCGAGATCGACGGGATCCTCGGCGCGATCCAGCACCCGCAGGATGGCTATATCCAGCCGGCCGATCTCACCCAGGCGCTCGCCCGCGGCGCCCGCAATGGCGGCGGCGAGATCAACCGCCACACCGTCGTCACCGCGATCGAGCGCACGGCGAGCGGCGAATGGAAGGTCGTCACCGACAAGGGCGAGATCGTCTGCGAGCACGTGATTTCGGCGACCGGCAATTTCGCGCGCCAGACCGGGCGCATGGTCGGGCTCGACGTGCCGGTGCTCCCCGTCCAGCATCAATATATCGTCACCGAAAAGCATCCGGCGATCGTCGCGCGCAAGGCGCAGGGCCTGCCCGAAATGGGCGTGCTGCGCGAATCCGACAGCTCCTGGTACATGCGCGAGGAGGCGGGCGGGCTGCTGCTCGGCCCCTATGAGACCGGCGCCCCCGCCTGCTATCTCGACGGGCCGTCGGGTGAGAGCGAATACGAGCTGTTCCAGGAGGATCTCGAGCGGCTGACGCCGCATATCGAGACCGCGATCGCGCGCGTGCCGGCGTTCGGCGAGGTCGGCATCAAGAAGGTCTACAACGGCGCCATCGCCTATACGCCGGACGGATCGCCGATCGTCGGCCCGGCGCCGGGCCTCAGGAATTTCTGGCTCAACGAGGGCCATTCGTTCGGGGTCACCGCGGCGGGCGGCGCCGGCTGGCAGCTCGCCGAATGGATCGTCGAGGGCGAGCCGACCATCGACATGTTGGGCGTCGACCCCCGCCGCTTCGGCCCCTACGCAGGAGCGGGATTTCTCAGGGAGAAGAACGAGGAGGCCTACGCCAAGGTCTTCTCCGTCCATTATCCCGACGAGGAGCGCGCCGGCGCGCGCCCGCTGCGCCAGACGCCCTGCTATGGGCGCATGCGCGATCTCGGCGCCGTGTTCGGCTCGGTCTATGGCTGGGAGCGGCCGAACTGGTTCGCCCCGCCGTCCTACGCGCTCGGCGAGGCCGATCTCGAAAAGCCCGACGTGCTGATGAACGAGAACCATCCGCCGGTCGCCGCCGGCGCGCAGCCGCGCGAGAAATGGAGCTTCCGGCGCTCCAATTATTTCGACTTCGTCGGCGCCGAATGCCGCAACGTCCACGAGAATGTCGGCCTGCAGGACATGTCGGCCTTCGCCAAATTCGAGGTTTCCGGGCCGGGCGCCGAAGGCTGGCTCGATTCCATCCTCACCAACCGCATCCCCAAGGCGCTCCATCGGGTGACGCTGACGTATCTGCTGACGAAACGCGGCGGGGTGCGCGCCGAATTCACCCTGACCCGGGTCGGGCCGCAGCGCTTCTATCTCGTCTCGGCCGGCGCGCTCGAAGCCCATGACTACGACACGCTGCAGAAGCTGCTGCCCGAGAACGGCGGCGTGCGGCTCGACAAGGTGACGACGCAAGTCGGCGTGCTCGTGCTCGCCGGCCCGCGCGCGCGCGATGCGCTCGCCAAGGTCGCCGACATCGACGTCTCCGCCAAGGCCTTTCCCTGGCTGACCGCGCGGCCGCTGTCGATCGGCGCCGCCGGGCTGCTCGCCCTGCGGGTCAATTTCGTCGGCGAGCTTGGCTATGAATTCCATCATCCCATCGAAATGCAGAACTATGTCTTCGACCGGCTGATGGAGGCCGGCGCCGAATTCGGGATCAAGCCGTTCGGCATT
This sequence comes from Roseiarcus sp., assembly GCA_050013915.1. Classification (GTDB taxonomy): domain Bacteria; phylum Pseudomonadota; class Alphaproteobacteria; order Rhizobiales; family Beijerinckiaceae; genus Roseiarcus. Next base: position 16,913 of record JBEKEI010000049.1, on the reverse strand, counting down.
CGCGCGATGGACAGCCTGCGGCTCGAGAAATCATACAAGCTGGTCGGGCGCGAGCTCTCGATCGAATATGCCGGTCTCGAATCCGGGCTCGAGCGCTTCATCGATCTCGCCAAGGGCGACTTCCTCGGCCGCGACGCGCTGCTCGCCTGGCGCGACAGGGGCTTTGCCAACCGGCTCGTCACGCTCGAGGTCCATGGCGTAACCGACGCCGACGCGCGCGGCTCGGAGCCGGTGTCGCGCGGCGGCGTCGCGGTCGGGCGCACGACCTCGGGCGGCTACGGCTGGCGCACCGGCAAGTCGCTTGCGCTCGCGATGGTCCGGCCCGACCACGCGGCGCCGGGGACCGAACTCGAGATCCGGGTGCTCGGCGAGCCGAGGCGCGCGACGATCGTCGGCGACAGCCCGTTCGATCCGGACAATGCGCGGTTGCGGGGATGAGCGCGCCGGCGGCGCGGATGAACCGGGTTCGCCTTTCGGGTCGTTGATCGCGTCGAGAGACAGTCATCGGCTTCGGACTCTCGATGACGCGGCAGGCGAGCGACTCGGTTTGTCTCATAGCAGCGTGCGGGCCTCGCGGTCGAGCGTCAGACGCGCAGGCGGGCGAGCCAGTCGGCGAAGACTTCGCGCTCGACCGGGGTGAGGTGCAGCCCGTGCTTGGTGCGGCGCATGAGGATGTCCTCTGCCGTGCGCGCCCATTCCTCGGCGACGAGGAAGCGCGCCTCGCCCTCGTAGAAGGCGGCGCCGAAATGGCGGCCGAGGTCGGCGAGCGCGCCGGCGCCGCCCAGCAGATCGTCGGCGCGCGCGCCATAACGACGGCCGTAGTCGGCGGCGATCTGCGCCGGCAGCCAGGGCCGGCGGCGCAGGAGATCGGCGGCGAAACGGTCATGCCCATGGCCAGGCAGGTCGCCGCCGGGCAATATCGCGCCGCCGGTCCATGCCGACCCCATCCTGGGGAAGAATGGCGCGAGCCTGTCGAGCGCATGTTCGGCGAGCCGGCGATAGGTCGTGATCTTGCCGCCGAACACGGTCAGCAGCGGCGCGACCGCGTCCGGCGCCTCGACGTCGAAGACATAGTCGCGCGTCACCGCGCTCGGATCGGCCGCCTGGTCGTTGTAGAGCGGGCGCACCCCGGCATAGGCGTGGAGCACGTCGACCGGTTCCAGCCCGACATCGAAATAGAGGTGCACGGCGTCGAGCAGGTAGGCGGTCTCCTCGGTCGTGATCGCGACCGTCTCCGGCGCGCCGTCGAAGGGGATGTCGGTCGTGCCGATCAGCCCGAAATCATCCTCGTAGGGGATGACGAAGACGACGCGGCCGTCGTCGTTCTGCAGCAGATAGGCATGATCGCCGCGCCAGAATTTTCGCACGACGAGATGGCTGCCCTTGATGAGCCGCACGCGATCGTCCGGATTGCGCCCGGTGCGCCGCAGGACATCCTCGACCCAGGGGCCCGCCGCATTGACGAGCGCGCGCGCCGAGGCGCCGAGCGCCGCGCCGGTCGCCTCGTCGCGCAGGACGACGCGCCAGCCGTCCGCCTCGCGCCGCGCCGAGATCAGCGGCGTGCGCGGCCGGACCAGGCCGCCGCGCTCCTTCAAGTCGAGCGCGTTGACGACGACGAGCCTGGCATCGTCGACCCAGCAGTCGGAATATTCGAACGCGCGGCGGAACGCGGGGCGGATGCCGCGTCCCTCCGGCGCGACGGCAAGGTCGAGGCTGCGCGTCGGCGGCAGCGTCTTGCGGCCGCCGAGATGGTCGTAGAGGAACAGGCCCGCGCGCACCATCCAGGCCGGACGCTGGCCGGCGCCGTGCGGCAGGACGAAGCGCATCGGCCAGACAATGTGGGGGGCGATCCGCAGCAGGACCTCGCGCTCGATCAGCGCTTCGCGCACCAGCCGGAATTCGAGATGTTCGAGGTAGCGCAGGCCGCCATGGACGAGCTTGCTCGACCGCGACGACGTGCCCTCGGCGAGGTCGCCCTTCTCGCACAGAAGCGTCGTGAGGCCGCGCCCCGCCGCGTCGCGCGCGATGCCGACGCCGTTGACGCCGCCGCCCACGACGATGAGGTCGAACGACCCGAGATGCTGCATCGCGACGGTCCGGGGCTGAGATCGGGGGACCCGGCCCTGTTACGCGCCGAGGGCGCGCGCGTCGTCAAGGGCGGCCGCGCGCGCGGCGAATGCCTCGGCGAGGCCGCGCACCAGCGGCTTCATGAAATAGGTCGCATTCGCCGGCACGACATCGACGCGGGCGCCGGCCGCCGCGAGTTCGCCGGCGACGACGGGACCGACCGCGGCGACGAGGACGCGCGCGAGCGCCGCGCGCGCGAGCGCGCCGCGTCCGGCCCTGTCGGCGACGGCGAAGAAGCGGCGGACCTGCGGCGAGCTGGTGAAGGCGATCGCCTCGGCCTCGCCCGCGGCCATCCGGTCGATGACCTCGAGCACCTTTTCATCGTCGATCGCGGAGGCGTAGACATAGGGCAGCACGGCGTCGACCGCGGCGCCCGCTGCGCCGAGGAACCCCAGCAGTTCGCGATGATCGCTGTCGGGATAGAGCGCGACGCCGACGCGGCGGCCGGTCAGCGCGAGAGTCCGGAGCGCCTCGATCACGCCGGCGCTCGTGGCGACCGGCGCCGCGACGTCGGCGTCGAGGCCGATCTCGCGCAGCGCGCGAACGGGCTTCGGGCCGCGCGTGATCTTGCGCGGCGCGGCGAGCGCCGCGACGAAGCCGGCCTTCACCCCGGCCCGATCGGCAAGCGCGACCAGCCGCCGCAACGCCTCGCCGGTAAGGAGGATGAGGTCGTCGCCGGGGCGCGCGATGAAGCGCCGCAGCCATTCCAGCGCCAGCGCCGGATCGGGCAGATCGCGGATTGCGACCAGCGGGCAGGGCAGGGCGACGGCGCCGCGTTCCTCGAGGATGGCGACGAGCACCGCCAGTTCGCGGGTTTCGGGCACTACGATGCGCCGGCCCCTGAGTTCTTCGCCCATCCGCTCGCCTCGTGCCTCGGCGGATCGCGATGATACGCGATCGCGCGGCGCACCGCCTCCTCGTGAACCGCAATCACGGCCTCGCCGTCCGGGTCGCCGGACAAGGCGCCGAGCCGGCGCGCCGCCACCAGGAAGCCGGGCGCGGGGCGCCGGGGATTTGCTCCTTGCTCGTCACCAGCGCCGCGCGCAACGCGCGGCGGGCGGCCAGATCTTCCACCATCACGCGTTCGAGCGCCGACGCGAGGCGGCGCGCCAGCTCGCCGTAGGAGATCGCGGCGCCCAGTTTCTACGGGCCGACCCGCGCAACGCTTCATTCGCGGACGCGAGTCATCGACGCAATACCCGCCCGGACTCCGGCGGCGCTCCGGTCACGCCTTGCGGCGGGATCCCGTCTCATCCTTCTCGTCGCGCTTGCGGAACCGCAACACCGCGGCCGAATGATTGCCGCGATTGGCGATCCGCCTTCGGCCGGTCTGGGTCAGGACATAATGCCCGCGATCGCTGTCCCAGCGCATGAGATCGTCCTGGACCGCGATCTGCCGGATGATCATCGTGGTGGGATCCTGGACATGGGCCGGGGCGACGTCGCCGAACGTGTCGAGTTTCTTCAGCGCTTCGATCAGCTTATCCCGAAAAGATTCTGTCATTTTCACTCTCCGAGTCCAAGATGATGCGGCGCGGCGAGAACTGCAAGCCTGATTATCCGACGGCGGTCTGGCGGCGCTTCCGGAAAGCCGGCGACGGCCGCCGCGCCGGAGGTTCGAAGCCGAGGCGACCGCGGGGATTCGAGGATTCCAGGCTATCGCCGGAGGGCCGGAACCATTCTCGGCCTGCTTCATTATTGGCCCGGACGTGAGAGCGTCCTGTTCGAGTATCGGAACGCAACCCAGGAGGGCCTGATGGGACTCGGTCGCGGAGCTTTGCTTTGGTTGATCGGCGTGCCACTGCCGGTGATCATACTGATCGCGCTGTTTTGGCATCACTAAACCATTCGTTCACCATTCTAAACCAACTCCACGGAGAAATGTCATGAGCGGAACGACAGACAAGGCCAAGGGCGCCGCCAACGACGCCGTGGGCAGCGCCAAGCGCCACCTCGGCGAGGCCATCGGCTCGGACAAGCTGAAGGTCGAAGGCGCGTCCCAGCAGATCAAGGGCAAGGCCCAGCAGGCGGTCGGCGACGCCAAGAACGCCGTCAAGAAGGCCGCGGCCGACGTCGACGACTCGGCGGACCGCAACCTCTGATTGCACGGCCGCCAAGCCTCGACGCGCCGGCTCCCCAGGGGAGCCGGCGCTTTCTTGGCCCGAAGCGACCGGAGGCGGCTCCCGGGGCGGCTCACAGGAACGCCGTCACGGCCATTGCGACGATCGTCGTCGCCATGACCAGGGTCGCGAGCCAGCCGAGCCCCTGGAGCGGGCGCGGCAGGGTGAAATCGCCCATGATGTCGCGGCGCATGGTGAGAATCATCATCATCGCCATGATCGGCGCCGCGGCCACGCCATTGACGACGGCGCTCCAGAACAGGGCCTTGATCGGATCGATCGGCGTGAAGTTCATGACGCCGCCGATCGCTGTCGCGACCGCGATCGCGCCGTAGAACGCCTTGGCCCGGCGCGGCCGGCGCGCGAGCCCGACCGGCCAGCCGCGCGCCTCGCCGAGCGCATAAGCGGCCGATCCGGCGAGCACGGGCAGCGCCAGGAGCCCGGTTCCGACGATGCCGGCCGCGAACACCGCGAAGGCGAATTCGCCGGCGATCGGCCGCAACGCCTCGGCGGCCTGGCTCGACGTCTGGATGTCGGTCACGCCATGCGCGTTGAGCGTCGCCGCCGTCGTGATGATGATGAACAGGGCGATCAGGTTGGACAGCGCCATGCCGAGATAGGTGTCGATGCGAATACGGTGGATCTCCGCGGGCGCCTGGCCGGGCGCCTCGAGCAGCGGCCGCGCCTCGGGCCGCTCCTGCTCGTCCTCGACTTCCGCTCCGGCCTGCCAGAAGAACAGATAGGGACTGATCGTCGTGCCGAGGACCGCGACGACGGCGACGATATAGTCGGTCGTGAACGACAGGGGCGGCACGATCAGGGAGTAGCCGACTTCGGACCATGGAACCTGGACGACGAAGACGGTCGCGACATAGGCGAACAGCGACAGCGTCAGCCATTTGAGCACCGAAACGTAGCGGGAATAGCGCACGAATATTTCGAGCAGCGCCGAAATCACGGCGAAGGCGGCGACATAGACCAGCTGGGGGCCGCCGATCAGCAGTCTCAGCGCTGCGGCCATCGCGCCGAGATCGGCGCCCAGGTTGATCGTGTTCGCCGCCACGAGCAGTCCGACCACGCCGTTCAGGAGCCAGGCCGGATAGTGCTTGCGCAGATTGCCGGCGATGCCGAGGCCGGTCACCCGGCCGATGCGCGCGCTGATTTCCTGGATCGCGCACATCAAGGGATAGCTGAACAGCAGCGTCCAGGCGAGGCCGTAGCCGAACTGGGCGCCGACCTGGGAATAGGTCGCGATGCCGCTGGGGTCGTCGTCGGAGGCGCCGGTGATGAGCCCCGGCCCGAGAACCTCGAGCAGCGTGGGACGTTCGGGCTGCTTGACCACCGCGGCGTGCGTCTGCATCGTCGACCCCGCGCGACCATTGCCGCGTCAGCCCCCCGGCGCGCCCGTCGCAGTCGCGGACCGGACTTCCGGCGTCCAGGCTCAGTGTCCGGTCTTGTCGGCCTCGCGCGAGGCTTCGAACAGGAACCAGGTTCGCCGTTCGGCCTCGTCGATATAGGTCTCGAGCAGGCTCGCGGTCGCCACGTCGTTGTGGTCGTCGCAGATCCCGTGCGCCTTGCGCATGCTCGCGGCGACGGCTCGGTTGTCGGCCATCAGTTCCTTGAGCATGTCGAGCGGGGAGACGAAGGCCGCGTCGTTGTCCTTGATCCTGGCGAGCTTGCCGACGTGGCCGATCGACCGGATGGTCGCGCCGCCGAGCTTGCGCACCCGCTCGGCGAGCGGATCCGTGGTCGCGAAAATCTGGTCGGATTGCTCGTCGAGCATCAGATGGTAGTCGCGGAAATGCGGTCCGCTCATATGCCAATGAAAATTCTTCGTCTTGAGATAGAGCGCGAAACTGTCCGCCAGAATGGCGTTGATTTCCGCGATCACCGGATTCGCCTTGGCGGCGATGTCGCTCGGCGTCGACAGCGCGGATGGCCTCGTATCGTCGTCGCTTCTCGATCGCGTGCTCGTCGACATCGTCGGAACTCCCTGTGGGTCGAGGCGCTCGCATGGCGCCGGACGACCCCAAACGCCGATCGGCCGCTTTGGTTCCGGGGCCGCCAGGCGAACATTGCATTTTTTCGGGCGCCCTGATCTAGCTGCTGGTCGAGCGAGTCCGACCGCGCCCGAACATCCCGGCGCCCCGGGCGCGCCGACCGGAGCGTTCGATGAAAGTCGCGGGGCTGGAGACCTTCGTGGTCGGCAATCCGCCGCCTCGCTTCGGCGGCCGCTATTTCCTGTTCCTCAAGCTGGTCACCGACGACGGGATCGAGGGAATCGGCGAGGTCTACGGCGCCAGCTTCGCGCCCAACGTGATCGTCGCGATGATCGAGGACGTGTTCGAGCGCCATGTCCTCGGCGCCGATCCCCACGCGATCGAGGCGATCTGGCGCAACGTCTACGGCCGCGGCTATTCGATGCGGCCCGACATTTCCCTGCTCGGCGTGCTCTCGGGGTTGGAAATGGCCTTGTGGGACATCGTCGGCAAGTCCGCGGGCAAGCCGGTCTACGCCCTGCTCGGCGGCAAGGTCCACGAGCGGCTCCGCAGCTACACCTATCTCTACCCGCGCGCCGACGAGGGCGACGCCTATGCCGACCCCGCCGTCTACCGCGATCCCGGCGCGGCCGCGGCGCGCGCGCTCGATTACGTCGCAATGGGTTTCACCGCGGTGAAGTTCGATCCCGCCGGCCCCTATTCGACGCTCGATCCGCGCCAGCCGAGCCTCGCCCGGCTCGACCTCTCCGAGGCGTTCTGCAAGGCGATTCGCGCCGCGGTCGGCGACCGCTGCGATCTGCTGTTCGGGACCCATGGCCAGTTCACCACCTCGGGCGCCATCCGCCTCGCCCGGCGGATCGAGGCCTACGATCCCCTGTGGTTCGAGGAGCCGGTGCCGCCGGAAATGCCCGAGCAGATGGCGATGGTCGCCCGCGCGACGAAAATCCCCATTGCGGCCGGCGAACGGCTGACGACCAAATATGAATTCGCGCGGCTGCTGGCGACGGGCGCGGCCGCGATCCTGCAGATGGCGCTCGGCCGGGTCGGCGGGCTGCTCGAGGCCAAGAAGATCGCTGGGATGGCCGAGGCGCATTACGCGCAGATCGCGCCGCATCTCTATTGCGGGCCGATCGAGGGCGCCGCCAACATCCAGCTCGCCGCCTGCAGCCCGAATTTTCTCATTCTCGAGAGCATTGAGGACTGGAGCGGCTTTCACGCGGCGATCCTCAAGAAGCCGATCCGCTGGGAGGGCGGCTATGTCATCCCGCCGACCGAGCCCGGACTCGGGGTCGAACTCGACGAGGCGGTCGCGCGCGCCAATCCCTATCGCGGGACCGAGCTGCATCTCGTGCCGACCTTCGGACCGGTCGGGCCGGGCGACTGAAAATCCGGCGCCGCGCCGGGGTCAGGCGTTGTCCTTCGCTTGAACCGGGCGGCGTTATGGTCCAGCCTCGCGACCGCTTTCGAGAGCGAAAATGGCGGGCATGAAATACGGCTTCATCGGTCTGGGCAATCTCGGCGAGCCTCTGGCGGGCAGCCTGCTGCGCGAGGGCTTCGACGTGACGGTCACCGACGTCCGGCCGGAAGCCGCGCAACGCCTGCGCGAGCGTGGCGCGCATTGGGCGGCCGATCCGCAGGCGGTCGCCGAGCGGGTCGACGCGGTGATCACCTGCCTGCCGTCGCCGGCCGTTTCGATGAAGGCTCTCGCCGGCCCGCGCGGGATCCTGGCCGGCCTGAAGGCCGGCGGGACCTGGATCGAGATGAGCACCAACGATGAGGCCGAGATCGAGAAGATGGCGGCGCTGGCGCGCGCGGCGGGCGTCGACACGCTCGAAGCGCCGGTCACCGGCGGCGTCCATCGCGCCGCGGCGGGCGACATCACCGTCATCGTCGGCGGCGACCCTGATCTGTTCGCGCGCCATCGCCCGGCGCTGGAGGCGATGGGCGGCGCGATTTTCCACGTCGGCCCGCTCGGCAAGGCGGCGGTGATCAAGGTCATCACCAACATGCTCGCCTTCATCCACCTCGTGGCGAGCGGCGAGGCGCTGATGCTCGCCAAAAAGGGCGGTCTCGACCTCGCCCAGGCGTTCGAGGTGATCAAGGCGAGCTCGGGGACGAGCTTCGTCCACGAGACCGAGGGCCAATTGATCCTCAACGGCAGCTACAACATCAATTTCACCATGGACCTCGCCTGCAAGGACCTCGGCTTCGCGCTCGGTTTCGGCCGCGACTTCGGCGTGCCGCTCGATCTCGCCGCCCAGACCTTCCAGACCTTCATCCGCGCGCGCTCGACCTATGGCGGCGGCGCCTGGTCGACGCAGGTCGTCAAGCTGCTCGAAGACGCGGTCGGGACCGATCTGCGCGCGCCCGGCTTTCCCGCCGAACTCCAGTAGCCGAGAGCCCGGGGGTATTCTTCGATGAAATCGCATGCGCGGGTGGTGATCGTCGGCGGCGGCGTGATGGGCGTCGGGCTGCTCTACCACCTCGCGCTCGAGGGCTGGACCGACGCCGTGCTGATCGAGAAGGGCGAGCTGACCTCGGGCTCGACCTGGCATGCGGCGGGCCAGTGCCCGCATTTCAATTCCTCGCTCGCCATGACCAAGGTCCATGTCTACGGCACGCAACTCTATCCCAAGCTCGAGGCGCTGACCGGCCAGGCGATCTCCTGGCTTGGCTGCGGCGGGGTGCGGCTCGCGACGACCGACGAGGAGGTCGACTGGCTGAAGCAGGTCTACGGAATCTCCAGGCTCGCCGGCTACGAATGCGAGATCATCGGACCCTCGCAGATCGCGCGCTGGCAGCCCCTGCTCGACCCGTTCGGGGTCAAGGCGGCGTTTCGCACGGCCCATGACGGGCATGTCGCGCCCGCCGACGTGACCAATGCGATGGCGGCGGGCGCGCGCCAGCTCGGCGCGGCGATCGAGCGGCGCACCCGCGTCACCGGCGTCGCGCGCCTGCCGACCGGCGAATGGCGCGTTTCGACCGACAAGGGCGACATCGTCGCCGAGCATTTCGTCAATTCCGCCGGCTCCTACGCCGACGTCGTCGGCGCCTGGACCGGCCACGCCGTGCCGATCGCCAACATGCTGCATCACTACGTGATCACCGAAGCCTCGCGCGAGGTCGCCGGGCTCGCGCAGGAACTCCCCGTCGTGCGCGATCCCTACAGCCACGCCTATCTTCGGCAGGAAGGCGCCGGCATCCTCGTCGGCCCCTACGAGACTGCGACCGCCCATGTCTGCTGGGACGGCGCGCCGCCGCGCTGGGATTTCGAGAGCGAGCTCGTCGCGCCGGAGCTCGACCGGCTGATGCCCTGGCTGGAGAAGTGCGCCGAACGCCTGCCGCTGTTCGGCAGGCTCGGCGTGAAATCGGTGATATCGGGCGCGATCACCCATACGCCCGACGGCGTCTATCTCTCCGGTCCGGCGCCCGGCCCGGGAAACTACTGGATGCATTGCGGCGCCTCGATCGGCATCTGCCAGGGCGCCGGCGCCGGCAAATATCTCGCGCAATGGATGGTCCACGGCCAGGCCGAGATCGCGATGCGCGAATTCGATCCGCGCCGGTTCGGGCGGTGGGCGACCGGCGACTATGCCGAAGCGGCCGCGATCGCCGACTACCAGCACATGTATTATTGCTACAAGCCCGCCGAGCAGCATGCGGTCGGTCGCAACCTCAGGACCTCCGCGCTGCACGAGACGCTGAAGGCGCGCGGCGCCCAGTTCGCCCAGATCTTCGGCTGGGAGCGCGCGCGCTGGTACGATTCCAGCGGCGAGGGCGAACGATTCTCGTTCCGCCGCTCGAACGGCTTCGACGCGGCCCAGGCCGAAGCGCGCGCGGTGCGGGAGCGGGTCGGCTTGATGGATCTCTCCGCCTTTTCCAAGTTCGAGATCAGCGGGCCCGGCGCCCACGTCTTTCTCGACCGAATCTGCGCCAACCGGATCCCGGCGCGCGACAATGGGATCGTCCTCACGCACCTCCTCAACGTCAACGGCTTCATCGAGAGCGAGATCACGATCACCCGGCTCGCGGCGGACCGATTCTACGTCGTGAGCGCGGCCGCCGCGCAGCTGCACGATTTCGACCAGCTCGCCCGGCGCCGGCTCGCCGAGGAGGATGTCGCGATCGCCGACGTCACGGATTCCTATGGCGTGCTCGTGCTCGCCGGACCGAGAGCGCGCGACACCCTCGCCGCCTGCGCCGCGGTCGACCTGTCCAATGCGGCGTTCCGCTGGCTCACCGGCCGGGAAGGCGCGGTGGCGGGCGTGGCCGGCGTGCGGCTGCTGCGCGTCAATTACGTCGGCGAACTCGGCTGGGAGCTGCATTGCCCTGCCGCGGCGATGCCGGAGGTCTTCGAGGCGCTGATGGCGGCGGGCGCGCCGCACGGGATTGCGCTGTTCGGGACCTATGCGATGAACGGGCTGCGGATGGAGAAGGCCTATCGCGGCTGGGGTTCGGAGCTGACCGCCGAGGTCGACATGTTCGAGGCTTCGATGGAGCGCTTCATCCGCCTCGACAAGCCCGATTTCATCGGCCGCGCCGCGAGCCTGGCGGCGCAGCGGCGCGGCGCGCGCCTGCGGCTCGTCTATTGCGCGGTCGAGGCGACCGACAGCGACTGCATGGGCGCCGAGCCCGTCTATCACGGCGACCGGCTCGTCGGGCTGACGACCAGCGGCGCCTATGGCGCGGCGGTCGGCCTTTCGCTCGCCTTCGCCTATGTCGAGCCGGCGCTCGCCGCCGCAGGAACCCAATTCGAGATTCTGATGCTCGGCGAAAGGCGGCGCGCCGTCATCCTGCCGCAGGCCGCCTGGGACCCCGACAATGACCGCCTGCGCGCCTGACGTGAAGCCGAAGCGATCGCGCAGGCGCCGGCGATGAGCGGTTCCCCGCCGGGCCATGCCCAGGTCGTCATCGTCGGTGGCGGGGTCGTCGGCGCCTCGATCGCCTATCATCTGACCAAGCTCGGCTGGCGCGAAATCGTGCTGCTGGAGCGCAAGCGGCTGACCAGCGGGACGACCTGGCATGCGGCGGGGCTGGTCGGCCAGTTGCGCGCGACCGCCAACCTGACCAGGCTCGCGCAATATACCGCCGGCCTCTACGCCTCGCTCGAAGCCGAGACCGGCCAGGCGACCGGCTTTCTTCAGCGCGGCAGCCTGTCGATCGCGACCAACGCCGAACGGCTCGAGGAATTGCTGCGCGGCGCCTCGATGGCCAGGACCTTCGGCCTCGAGGTCAATGTCGTCTCGCCCGCCGAGATCGGCCGCTACTGGCCGCTGCTGAACGTCGCCGACATCGTCGGCGGCGTCCATCTGCCGGGCGACGGCCAGACCAATCCGATCGACACCACAATGGCGCTGATCAAGGGCGCGACGATGCGCGGCGCCAAAGTGTTCGAGAATGCCGCGGTCGAGTCGATCCTCACCCGCAACGGCCGGGCCGTGGGCGTCGCCACCCGCGACGGCGAAATCGCGTCCGAACATGTCGTCATCGCCTCGGGCCTATGGTCGCGGCGACTCGGGCTCGGCGCCGGCGTCGACATTCCGCTGCAGGCCTGCGAGCATTTCTACATCGTCACCGAGCCGTTCCCGGGCCTTTCGCCCGACCTGCCGGTGCTGCGCGACCCCGACAATTGCGCCTATTACAAGGAGGATGCGGGCAAGCTGCTGCTCGGCGCCTTCGAGCCCGACGCCAAGCCGTGGGCGGTCGGCGGCATTCCCGAGGATTTCGAGTTCGGCGAACTGCCCGACGACTTCGACCATTTCCAGCCGATCCTGGAAGCGGCGATCCGCCGGCTGCCCGCGCTCGCCGGGGTCGGGATCCGGAAATTCTTCAACGGCCCGGAGAGTTTCACGCCCGACGTGCGCTATCTGCTCGGCGAGACGCCCGACGTCGCCGGGCTCTATGTCGCCGCGGGCTTCAACTCGATCGGCATCCAGTCGGCGGGCGGCGCCGGCAAGGCGCTCGCCGAATGGATCGTCGCCGGCCACCCGCCAATGGATCTCGCCGACGTCGACATCAGGCGCATGCAGCCGTTCCAGGTCAACCAGCGCTATCTCAGGGAGCGCGCGACCGAATCGCTCGGCCTGCTCTATGCGATGCACTGGCCCCACCGGCAATACGAGACCGCGCGCGGCGTGCGCACATCGCCCTTGCACGAGCGGCTCGCCGCGCGCGGGGCCTGTTTCGGCGAGGCGGCGGGCTGGGAGCGCGCCAACTGGTTAGATCGTCACCGCGGCCGCCACGGCGCGGCGCGATTTCGCCTGGCTGACCCGCCACATTCCAGACGATTCCCACGCCATCGCTGCCGATGTCACCTCGGCCGAGGCGGTGCTTTCGGTGATGGGGCCGAACAGCCGCGCTTTGCTCGAGGCCGCCTCGGGCGCCGACCTGTCCAACGCCGCCCATCCCTTCGCGACCGCGCGCGAGATCGAGATCGGCTGGGAACTCACCATGCCGAGCGAATTCGCGCGCGGCGTGTTCGACGCGCTCGTCGCGGCCGGCGGCCCGTTCCGGTTGACGCTCGCCGGATTGCACGCGCTCGACAGCTGCCGGATCGAGAAGGCCTATCGCCATTGGGGCCATGACATCGGCGACGAGGATTCGCCGCTCGAGGCCGGCCTGATGTTCGCGGTGCGGCTCGACAAGCGCGGCGGCTTCATCGGCCGCGACGCGCTGCTGCGCCGGCGCGAGGCGGGGGCGAAGCGGCGCCTCGTCCAGTTCCTGCTGAGGGATCCCGAGCCGCTGCTCTATCATGACGAGCCGATCTGGGTCGACGGGCGCCTGCGCGGCCGCACGACCTCGGCGGCCTATGGCCACCATCTCGGCGGCGCGGTCGCGCTCGGCTATGTCGCGCAGGACGCGGCGCCGCTCGCCGAACTCGTCGGCGGCGCGAGTTTCGAGATCGAGATCGCCGGCCGGCGCGTTCCGGCGACCGCGAGTCTGGCGCCGCTCTACGACCCGAACAACCTGCGGATTCGCGCATGACCCTCCAGGAAACTTCCCCCGGCGCCGCGGCGGATGAGATCGCCGCGATCGTCGCGCGCCAGCCGCCCGCTCATTCCCTGGATCAGGCGCTCTACAATTCGCCGGCCGCGTTCCGGCGCGACGTCGAGCGCCTGTTCCTGCGCCACTGGATCCTCGCCGGGCACGCCTCCCTGGCGCCCAAGCCCGGCGACTATTTCCTCCATGAAATGGCCGGCGAGAGCGTCATCGTCCTGCGCGGCAATGATGGCGCGCTGCGCGCCTTCGCCAATGTGTGCCGGCATCGCGGCTCGCGGATCTGCCTCAGCGAACAGGGCCATGCCAGCGTGCTCGTCTGCCCCTATCACGCCTGGGCCTATAATCTCGACGGATCGCTGCGCTCGGCGCGCCACATGCCGGCCGGCTTCGACAAGCGCCGGTTCGGCCTGAAGCCGGTTGCCTGCGAGGTGATCGAGGGGCTCGTGTTCCTCTCGCTCGCCGAGAAGCCGCTGTCGCTCGCCGTCGCGCGCGCGGCGATCCGCGCCGCCTACGGGCCCTATGGCTGGGCGGACGCCAAGGTCGCCCATCGCCAGACCTATCCGATCGCGGCGAACTGGAAGCTCGCGGTCGAGAATTATCTCGAATGCTACCATTGCACGCCGGCCCATCCCGAATATTCCAGACTCCACGCGCTCGAACAGCCGCTGCCGCAGATCGCCGCGCTCAACGCGGCGATGGCGGCGCGCAGCCGCGATCTCGGGCTCGCGATTCCCTCCATCGACCATCGCGTCGGCTGGACAAGCGGCGAGGCGTCGATCTTCACCTTCCGCTATGCGCTCTATGACGGCGTCAGCACCGGCGGCCCGGACGGCAAGCCGGTCGCGCCGCTGATGGGCGCGTTCGGGGCTTACGACGGCGGCGTCACCTCGACCCATTTCGCGCCGTCGAGCTTCTTCATCGCCTATCCCGATCACGGCGTGATCTACCGCTTCCTGCCGCTGACCGCCTCGACCTCGGCGATGGAGCTGATCTGGCTGGTGCGCGGCGACGCGCGCGCGGGCGTCGACTACGACATCGACCGCCTGACCTGGCTGTGGCGGGTCACCAGCGAGGCCGACAAAAGGATCACCGAGGACAACCAGAAGGGCGTCAACTCGCGCTATTACGAGCCGGGCCCCTATGCGCCGGTCGAGCCCAATGCGATCGCCTGGATCGCCTGGTATCTCGGCGAGGTCGCCTGACTTGGCGCAGGAAGCGGGCGCGCTGTTCGATTTCGTCATCGTCGGCGCCGGTTCGGCGGGCTGCGTGCTCGCCGACCGGCTGTCCGCGGACGGCCGCTACACGGTCGCGGTGATCGAGGCGGGCGGGTCGGACCGGCGCTTCTGGGTCCAGGTGCCGCTCGGCTACGGCCGGACGCTCCACGACCGCTCGCTCAACTGGGCCTATCGCACGGAGCCCGATCCCGGCCTCGCCGGCCAGTCCGACTACTGGCCGCGCGGCAAGGTTCTCGGCGGTTCGAGCTCGATCAACGCGATGGTCTGGATCCGCGGCGATTCCAGGGATTTCGACGACTGGGCGGCCGAGGGCAATCCCGGCTGGTCCTATGCCGATTGCCTGCCGGCGTTCAAATCGCTCGAGGACAACGAGGCGGGCGCCGACGAATGGCGCGCCACCGGCGGACCCCTGCGGATCGCCGACGTCTCGGGCCGGCTGCATCCGCTCGCCGCGCGCTTCATCGAGGCCGGCCGCCAGGCCGGGCTGGCGTTCAACCGCGACTTCAACGGGCCGAGCCAGGAGGGGATCGGAATCTATCAGATCAACGTCAAGAACGGCTGGCGGATGTCGGCGGCCAAGGCGTTCCTGCGACCGGCGGCGGCGCGCCGCAACGTGCGGGTGTTTGCGCACGCCCACGCCTGCCGCATCCTGTTCGAGGCGGGCCGCGCGACCGGCGTCGAGATCGACCGCGGCGGCCGGCGCGCGATCATCGGCGCGCGCCGGGAAGTCGTCGTCGCCGCCGGCGCGGTCAATTCGCCCCAGCTGCTGCAGCTGTCCGGGATCGGGCCGGCGGCGCATCTCGAATCCCTCGGCGTCGCGATCCTGCGCGACAGCCCCGCCGTCGGCGCCCATCTCCAGGATCATCTCGGCATCAACTACACCTATCGCTCGCGCCTGCGCACGCTCAACGACGAATTGCGCCCCTGGTGGGGCAAGCTGCGCGCCGGCGCCGACTTCATGCTGCGCTCGCGCGGGCCGCTCAGCATCAGCCTCAACCAGGGCGGCGGCTTCGTGCGCACGCGCGCCGGCCTCGACCGGCCGAACATCCAGCTCTATTTCCAGGCGATCAGCACGCTGGCGGCCAAATCGGGCACGCGGCCGCTGCTGACGCCCGACGCCTTCTCCGGCTTCTCGCTCGGCCTGTCCAATTGCAAGCCGGTCAGCCGCGGCTCGATCATGGCGCGCTCGCCCGATCCGTTCGCGCCGGCGCGCATCGCGCCCAATGCGCTCGGCTGCGCGGCGGACGTGCGCGACGTGCTGGAGGGGCTGCTTCTGCTGCGCCGGCTCGCCGCCCAGCCGGCGCTGCGCGAGATCATCGAGGCGGAACTCATGCCGGGCGCGGCGGTCGCCGACGACGAAGCGCTGATCGCCGATTTCCGCCGGCGCTCGGGCACGGTCTACCATCCCGTCGGCACCTGCCGGATGGGGCCGGACATCGCCCGCGCGACGGTCGACGCGCGGCTGCGCGTCCATGGCGCGGCCGCCCTGCGCGTCGCCGACGCCTCGGTCTTCCCCTCGATCGTCTCGGGCAACACCAACGCCGCCGTGATGATGGTCGCGGCGAAGGCGGCGGCGATGATCCTGGAGGATGCGCGTTAGCGTCGCGCGTCTGGGGGCTAGCGGGGTACGGCGCCGGGGCATTCAACTCGCGTCTCTTCCGGCGCCGTACTATTTCGTCCGGGACGTTGACGCGGCATTGCCGGCGGCCCACGCCGCCGAGCCGCCGTCAAGCGGCTGCGCCGCTCCTCCACGGCGTTCCGGCCTTTAACCGGACGACTTCGTCGCCGGGGGGTGACTGCGTCTCGTCGGCGCGGCGTTTTGGCAACCAAGACCTGTTGGCGCCCGCCGCGACCGATCTCGGCGGCGGTGGGCGCCAAAAGGTCTTGGTCGATTACGGCCAGGGCCGGGCCCGCGGATCAAGCTTCGCGAAGCGCCTCTTGGCGCGTAGCGACCGCCGGAGGCGGCTCGAACCTGACGCGCGCGCCGGCACCTCGCAGCGCGGCGGATGGGGTCGGCGAGGCCGCTTGTTTCCGCGCGGCGGCTCGCCAGCAGCGGCCTGGAAATCCTCGCCGATCAACTTCGCCGGGCCCCGATACGATCGGCCGGCCGACGGGTGCGCCGCACGTTCCAAGCCCGCTTCGAAGCCGCCACCCAACGCCGGTTGCGTCACAAGCCTCGCAGGCGGAAACCCGCGATCGAGTCGGACGCGAATTAAGTGCACTGTCACCGGAACCCGATCGGCACTGGGAACCCCCAGCCGTATCACAAAATAGGCGCCGTCATTTCGTCATCTTGGCGCCCTCGAAGCTTCAACATGGCAAGACGACGCCCGTTCGCGCACGGCCCAATTGCGAGTGTCCAAGATCTATCTATCGGGACAATGGCGGAATCTTTCTATCGAGACAATGGTGGAAAGCCGAGCTCGTGGAGG